>CAYGZA010000004.1:0-65401 GCA_964354135.1 uncultured Planctomycetaceae bacterium | reverse complement strand
ACCAACGTGCCCGTCAAGCCGCTCAGGTTGCCCAACGTCCAGGTGATGTTGTCCGAGGTCGTGAGCGTCTGGCTGGCGGTGAGCAGGTTGGCGCCCGCGTTCCGGGTGAGCCTCAGATCGGCACGGTCGAATCCGTAGACCGCCTCCGGAAAGACGATTGCGATGGTGCTGACCGAGGTGGTCCGTGGATCGGGCGTCACGTCCACAACGTCCGCCGTGGGCGCCGTAGTGTCGACCAGCAACTCGCTGATGGTGGTATCGTAGGACGTGCGTCCCGCGACGTCGGTTGCGCAGACAACCACGTCGTAGGCGCCGGCGGTGAGTGCGGGCTGGATGGCGCCATCCGGCAGGAGCCACGTGCCGGCGGTGTCTCGGGTAGCGGCATAGTAACGGCCGCCCAAAGCCACGGTGACGGCGACATTGGGGTCGTTGATCGAGCCGCCAAGCGGCGGGGTTGTGTCGGCCGTGATCAAGGCGTTGACGGTCGGGATGACCGAGAGGGTGTTGACCGTCTCGACATACGGCGCGAGAAAGCTGCCGGGGACGGGTAACCCGTCAAACGTTGTTCCGGGCCGCTGCCAGGCGACGGCGAGGTTATCGCCCCCCCAGCCTTCCTTCATGAGGGCCTCGACGTAGTACCGCTTCCCGGCCTCCAGACGCACCAGGGCCGACTGCTGCTGGGCGTACTTGGTCCACTCACGGGCATTCGTCCATCCGGGAACGTAGGCGATCCGGACCTTGTTGGCGGGGTTGTCGTCGGTCGAGAGCCACAACTCGCCGTTGTCGTCGCTGGAGATCCAGAAGCGGTAGTCGCCGGTGGCACTTGGGCGGAGGTAGCCGCGCATTCGGCTGCCGTAGTTGTCCTGCCAATTGCTGGGGGCCTCAAAGAGGGTGCGGTAGTCACGGCCGCTGGGGTTGTAGGGGAAATCGGGATTGCCGGTCAGATCGCCGACGGCGTTGCCGCCGCCGATGTTCAACCAGTACTCCCAGAGGATGCCATTGCCGTAGTAGAACGACGCTTGCAGGCTCGCCGGCAGGTCAACCCCCGCGGCCGTGCGCAGGTTGTTGACTGTGACGGCATACGTGGTGCCGGAGGTCAGGGCGGACGCGGTCAGTCGCACCGTGAGCCCGTCGGCCGAGAGCGAGGCCGCCGTGATCGTCTTGCCGCCCGAGAGCGCGTAGTTGGCGGCCTGTTCCGCCCGGGCGCGTTCCATCGGCTCGGTGAAGAGGATCTGGACGGTCGTGGCGTCAAGGGCCGCGGCCGAGACCATGCCGGCCGGTGCGACGCTGATCGTCGTGGAGAGGGCACTCTCGAAATCGGTTGGGTTGACGGCCGAGACCTGATACCGGTGTCGCGCACCCGCCGCGGCGCCGGTGTCGGAATAGCTTGCGGTTGCGGACGTGGCGTACCGCTGTCCGTCGCGGTAGATCACGTAGTGATGGACGCCGCTTTCGGGGTCGGTGGAGGCCGCCCAACTGAAGTCGACCCGGGTGCTGCCGGCGATCTGGGCGCTGAGACTGGCCGGCACGGTCGGCGGGCTGAAGTCGGGGGGCGGGCCCCACTGCGAGAGGCGTATGCCGGGGACGGGCGCCCCCGGGTCGGCGAGGTTCTCCCAGACGCCGCCGGGCAGTTGCCAGCGGACGGCGAGGTTGTCGCCGCCTCCGCCTTCCTTCATGAGGGCCTCGATGTAGTAGCGCCTTCCCGCCTCCAAACGGATGAGCGCCGACTGCTGCTGTGGATACCAGTCCCAGGTCCGCGACGGGGTCCATCCCGGCACATAGGCGATAAGCACTTTGTCGGCGGGATTGTCATCGGTCGAGAGCCACAGCTCGCCGTTGTCGTCGCTGGAGATCCAAAAGACATAATCGCCGGACGTCGGCGGGTGGACGTATCCCCGCATGCGGGTCCCGTAGTAGTCGTTCCAGTTGACGGGACCCTCGAACGCCGTGGGGTAGGTCTTGCCGGTGGGGTTGTTCGGGTAGTTGGGGTTGCCCGTCAAGTCGCTGACCAACGTGCCGCCGATCCCCGTCCAGTACTCGCGCAGGATGTAGCCGTCGCCCTGCGGCACATAGATGAACGCGATCTGGAGGCCGTCGCGGAGCTCGTTGCCCGAAACCGTGGTGACGTTGTGGATCGTCACCGAGTAGGAATTGCCCGTCACCAGCGGTTGGGCCGTGGTGAGAGTCACGATCAGCCCGTCGGCCGAGAGCGCGGCACTGCTGAGCGTTCCGCCGGCAAACACGTAGTTGCCCAGCACCGTGGCGGTTGCAGGGTTGAGCGCCTCGGTGAAGGTGATCTCGACGTGCGTGGCATTGGGAATGGCATAGGTGCGGATCCCCGGCACGGTCACGACGGCGGGGGCCGACCGCACGCCTTCATAATCGTCGCGATTGACGGCCGAGACCTCGTACGAATAGGGCGTCACCGGCACGACGGCAGTGTCCTGATAGGAGGTCGCCGTCGACGTGCCGAGCACCGCGCCGTCGCGGTAGACGACATAGTGATCGACGTAGCTTTCGTTGTCGACCGCGGCGGTCCAGCTCAGGGTGATCTTGTCGGGATTGACGGTGACGCGGCCGGACAGGTTGGCGGGCGCGGAGGGGGCCGTCTTGTCGATAGGGGCGTTTGGTTGTCCCGGCGTGCCGCCCAGCGCGCCGGCTCCCCAATGGATCGGATCGTTGCCATACTGATCGACGCCCAAGCGATTGAGCGACGAGCCGGTGCCGTCCGGCTCGGGGGGCCACGGGGCATGGTCCTCGAAGTTGACGTAGTCGGTCCGGTAGTGCGGGACGTACCCGCTCACCGGATCGGACGGACCGACCTGGAACAGCTTGATCGCGTCGCCGTTGTTGCTGAGGTTGCCGCTGTAGACGCCCGCTACGGGAACGTTGTTGGCGGCGACGTGGTAGCGCGAGTCAAAGGCGGCGTAGTTGCTCACCAGCACCAGGTACCCGCCGGCGGCCAGCGTGGTCGGGCCGCTCGTGGTCCAAGGGGAAGCCAGCGCGGGGTTGTCCACGATGACCTCGTGGTCTGCCTTCTTGAACCTGACCTGATCGGCAATGGTCCAGTCGCCGGGGCCGTCGCTTGCGCGGGTGAGCACGACCGTGCCCGAGCCCGTAAAGCTGTACGTGCCCAGCGAGACCCAGCCGTCGGGATCGGTGTACGTGAAGAGATCGTCGTCCTGGTCGATGGTCACCAGGGCCGTTCCGCCGGCGTGGGTGATGCGGTACTGGGCCGCGTCGTCGAGGTTCCGCTTCTGGCTCTCGGCGTCGTAGAGGTCATACCGGGCGAAGACCTCGTAAGTGCCGTTCTGGAGGGCGCCGGTGGTCCAGGTAGCCGTGGCGCCCGGCTCGAGAGTCCACGACTCGCGGGCCAGCCGGTCGGCGTCGTACCAGCCGAAGGTGAAGCCGATGCCGCTTCCCACGTAGAAGCTGCGGAGCGTCTGCGCGGCGCCGGAGCGGTTGTAGATTTCGACGAACTCGAAGTCCTCGGTGCCGTAGCCGGCGGCCATCTCGGCAGCGGTAGCGGCGGCCGGGTGGTACATGACCTCGTTAAGCACCAGCGGCCCGCGGTAGGGGACGCTGTTCGCCGCACCTGGGTAACTGGGGCCGGCGCCGAAGGTGGGCGTTTCGAGCAGGGTGAAGTCCGTCCCGCCCGTCGATTTGGTGTACAGGCCGACGGAGATACCATTGGGCGTGGCGCCGAAGTCCACGTGCTCGCGGTAGCCGCCCGCCACGCCGGAGGCATGGGAGCTGAGGTACACATCGTCGCCGTGCTCGTTGAAGGCGAACGGCACGCAGGAGCCGGGATCGCCCGAGCCCAAGCCGAAATCGCCGTTTTCCGTCAGCACGAAGTAGCCGTGCGCCTGGATCCACGTATTGGAGGCAATCTGGTACTTCGTGAGGTCCTCTTTGGCATCGCTGAGGAACCACCCGCCGATGTTGATGGCCTGGTCCGTGGTGTTGTACAGCTCGACCATGTCTCCGGGAGCGGCGTCCTGGTGGGCGAGCACCTCGCTCATGACGACCGAGCCGGGCGTGGTAAGCGTGTCCTCGGAGCCGGGAGTGCCGCCGGGCGCGGCGCTAGTGCGCCAGCCGTCGGACCGGTTCCACGGGTTGTTCCACGGATCGGGGGTGCCCAAGGGCGCAAGCAGCGGATCGCGAATCGTGAGCGAGAAGCCTTCGCCGTCGGTGTGGCCGTACCAGCCGTCTTTGTACTCGAACAGATGGATGGCGCCGCCCACCGGCGCGTCCAGCTCGATCTTCTCGCCGGCGTTGTCCAGACTGCCCGTGTACACGCCCGCGATGACGCTCGGGTTGACGGTGTTGTAGCGGTAGAGAAACGCCGGCTGGTTGCGGACGACCACCTTCTTCTCGCCGGGCGCGATCGACGCGGCGTCGGGGAAGGTGAAGGCGACCCCGCTGGCCAATCGCAGCCCGCCCAGCGGGAGCGTCTGGCTGCCGATGTTCTTGATCTCGAGGAACTCGAAATCCTCATTATTGGCATAACCCGCGGCGATCTCGGCGGCGGTCGGGGCCGCCGGATTGTACATCATCTCCGTGATGCGGATCGACGGGGCCAGATCGACGTAGTAGGTGGCCTCGTTCAGCGCGCTCCACGTGCCGTTGACGTACGCCCGCGACTTCACGTGCGCGTTGGTATTGAGCGCGATCGGGCTGCCGTAGACCAGCGCCCCGGGGCGGATCGCGCCGCCGGGCTGCCGCGGATCGGTGCCGTCGAGGCTGTAGTAGATCGTCCCGACCGGCGCCGTCATGCTCAGCGCAGCGCCGAGCGGGAACGTTCCGCCGTGCTGGTAGGTGCCGCCAATCTGGAACGAGGGGGCCTCGGCGCTCGGGTAGAGCCCCCGGTTGCGCAACTGCTGGACGAGGGCGCCGTTGCGCTGCGGCAGGTAGGTGTTGAGGATCCAGTCGCGCTCGTTCTGCCAGTCAGTGGGCTTGTAGGGCAAGCCCGAGACCACGTCGCCCCAGCGGGCCGACTCTGCGCTTACGGCCGCCGCGATCTCATCTGCCAGGGCTTGGTACAGGCCCTGGGCCGCCGCAGTGCTGAGCGCGCCGCCGTTGAACAGGTGCTTGTGGGCGTGATCCGCAAAGAGCATCTTGAAGTCGACGTTGGTGCGGAGCCAGTAATACGGCTCGGCGGGGTCGTTGCTGTCGGCCGCCCCGACGCCCGTCACGTCACCCCAGGGATCCCGGATCCACGCCAGCCCCACGGCCATCTCCGTGTCCCAGGGGAAGAACTTGAAGCCGGTGCTGGCCGCGCCCCGGGGTCGGGCCGTGTAGTAGTTGTGGCCGGGCCAGTCGGCGTTGGCCGCGAAGAAGTTCATCAACAGGTAGTCGATGTAGTTGTTCACGTCCAGCAGGCTTTCGGTGGCGGGGTCGTCCGTACCGTCCGCGAAGTTGCCCTGGACCCGCTGGTAGGCGGCCGTGCTGCCGTTGTCGAAATTGAAGTTCATCAAATCCCACCACGGCTGCATGTTGCTCTCGCCGGTCGGCTCGCCCGCGTTCACGCCGTCCCAGTTCGCCTTGTCGCCGCCGAGATAGGCCGCCGCAAACGACGTGTCGGGCCGCTCCATGGGGTTATAGACGCCCCAGTACAGGCCGTTGACGTACAGGTGGACGAACGAGCCGTGCCCCGCCGTGCTCATCATGTCCAGGAGCGTCTGGTCGGCGAACTGGTCGCGGATGAACTGCGCCTGGGTGCCGCCCCACGTCCAGCCGTCGTTGAAGTTGGACCGCAGGATGATCGTGTCGAACTCGTCCGTGGCCTGCGGGCCGAAGAGCGGAAACTTCAGCTTCGCGGCCCCGTAAACATCCTTGAACAATACCCGCAACGAGTGCTTCTTGAATTGCGGGTATCGCCCCACCCCGCCGTACATCCGCAGGCCGGCGTTGATCTGGAAGTCGTCGGACGTGGCGGGATCGAAGTACTCAAGCGAAACGGGCCGCTCCCAGCCGTCCACGTTCGGGTTGGCGTAGATGCCCGTCGCCGGGTCGAAGAGGTTGGCCTGGTCGGTGACGATCGACATCGTCGGCAGCGACAGCAGGGCCTGTTTGAGCGTGCCGTTGTAGGCCGGGTCGTTGACGACGTCCGGATCCATCTCGTAGTCGGCGGGCGTTCCGTTCCACGTCGTGGGGAGGCCGGGCGGCGCGGCCGGCTGGGTAAGAATGTCGTCGAGGAAGACGTAGGTCTGCGTGTCGACGTCGGTCGCCGCGTAGGCGGTCTTGAACGCCGCAGCCCGGACGGTCGTGGTGCGGTCAATGGTGATCGGGCCGGTGTAGGTGTAGTAGTTGGCCTGCGCGGCGATCGCGCCCGTGGCCGGCGTGGCGGGGGCCCCCGTCACCGTGTAGGTGAACGTGTCGGCGGTCACGCTCGAGATGACGAACACGCCGTTGTACTGCGGCTGATCCGCCCCGCGGATCAAGACCCAGTCACCGGCCGTATAGCCGTGGCCGGGGATCGTCGCGGTGGCAGTCGAGCCGTCGCGGGTGATGCCGGTGACGGACTTCGTGTTGTCGGTCTCCGCGGGCGTGGTGCCGTTGAGCGAGTAGCGGATGGTCGCGCCGAGGGTCGCCGTGCTGATGGTCAATGAGAACGGCTGATCGTAGAACCCCCGGTCTTGTGAAAAATGCGTGTCTCCCACGCGGTACCAGTACTCCTGGGAGTTGGCCGCGCCCGGCGTGGGGGTGGAGAAAAAGTGCTCCCCCATGCCCTGGTACACGATCTGCGAGAGCTCCGGCAGGACGAGCATGTCGCCGTCGGTGGGCGAGTAGTTCAAGGCCTGGATGGCCAGCACGTTGCCCGTCGCCTGGAGCAGGTTGAGATACTGCGAGACGTTGACGTTCTCGAACGCGATGGCCTGGGCGTCGGTCCGCTGGGCCGTGGCCTGGGAGTTGTAGGCGATCGTCGCCGGGGCGTTGCGTCGGGCGATCTCGACGCCGTTTAGGTACGCGACGTAGCCGTCGTCGTACTTAAGCTTCAGCGTCAGGGACTGGAGCGACTGCGGGTCGGCCGCGTCGAACGTGATGCGGGTGTAGAGCGAGGCGTTGTTGGCCGCCTGCATCGCCGTCTTGACGTTCGTCTGGATCAGACTGGCGAAGGTCGAGCTGGAGCCTTGGCCGCTAAAGGGCTCGCTGAGGACCGAGAGGCCGCCGCCGGCCATGTCGCCCACCAGGCGGAAACTGCCGTTCCACGAGGTGTTCGCTCCGGCGGCGGCGAAAAACTCCGTGTCCGACCCGCCGCCGCGCTCGTAAGAGGTCACTTCGACGTTGTAGTCGCCGGCCGCCAGGTTGTTGATCACACCGAACGAATCGTTCGGCCCGCGGGGCGCGAAGAACTCCAGCGTGTCGCCGTTGGCGGTCGTGCCCGACTGCCCGTACGCGGCGTTAAACGTCGCGCCGGTGATCTTCAGCCGGAAGCCGTCGTCGCTGTTGACGCCGAAGGTCCAGGCGCCCGCGGTCGGGATGTGGATGATCCCCTTGGCCCGCATCACGAAATCGTCGTGGTCGGTTCCCAGGGCCATGCCGGGAAAGGGGCTGTCCGGCGTGAAGTGGCCGCCGCCGCCCGTGTCCAGGTAGTTCACCACGGCGGCCGTCTGAGTGTAGACCGCGCTCTGGTAGGAGGGCGTGTTGATGACCGTCTCGGCCACTGCCATGTCGGAGACGGCGACGTTGGCCTTGTAGTTCCAGACGGCAAAGCCGGGCACGAGGTTGGCGAACCCCAGGCCCGTCGGCCCGCGCGCCCAAGAGGCGTCGCTGAAGCCGGCCTGCATCCACGTCGTCTGGAGCGAGCCGTTGGTCGGGACGAAATAGCGGGTGTCGGCCCCGGCCGAGACGAGCTTCGTCTCTTGAATGTCCTGGCCGATGCCGTAGGAGATGTTGTGCTCTTGGTTCGGGTAGCTTGGGCTGTACTCGTGGACGACGCGGTTCAGGTTGTCCAACAGTCCGAGGTACTCCCCCGGGTCCCGCTGGAGCTTGAAGTTGGTGTGCAGCTCCGGCGTGGTCAGGTCCTTGTCCGACGCGAAGACGATGCGGAACTCGCCCGGCCCGAGCGTTACGGCGGGAAAGGTCCACGTGCTGTCGCTGTCTTTGAGCTTCCATCCGGTAAGACTGACGGGCTGAGTGTCGGGGTTGTGGATCTCGATCCAGTCCTGGAGCGTTCCCTCGAAGTCCCGCAGCCCGTTGACGGTGTCCGTGTTGCTGGCAAGGAACTCGCTGATGATTGGCGAGAGCACCAGCCGGGGCTCGAGGTGCTCAAACCCGAGGGTTTCTCCCGACCTCGCTTTGGAGGGAAATGCTCCCCGCTTCGCACGTCTCCAAGACCGTTGCGCCCGTCTGACTTTCCGTTTTGCGTGATGCGCCATGGATTCGCCCAAGGGCTAAACGACGTTGCGTAATCTCGGGAGGACGAGGCTCCTGCCGAGCCAGGCAAAAAACGCGACATCGACGAGTGGAAGTGCGGCTCGGCAGGAGCCTCACCTTCCCGCAATCGTGAAACCCTATTTCGAGATTCCCGCCCGGAGTCGTGGCCGCCAGCCCTCCTGGGAATCCATCCAACCATTCTAATCAACTCGCAACGAATCCGCGGCTCGGCGTTAGGAAACGGCCCGCGCGGCATAAAACCGGGGCATGATGGACCACCCGTTAGATCCCTCATCTTGCCGCGGGGGTGCTAACCGGCTCCCTTGATCCGCCAGCAGCTTGCCGTTCGGCTCGCAAACCTGGTTTAGGAGCGAAGCCGTGGGGCGAAAGCCGGCGCGATGCGGCATTGTGCAACAATCGCGCTGTTCCGATCAAACGAAGGCCCAAGGATCCGACCCAGGCGTGTTAGACACAACTCGTTTCCCGGCATGAGGTTGGGAGCAACTGCCAAGTCCGTGCCGCGGTTGGAACGCCTTTTGCACCGTGGGAATCTGCGCGTGTTTTTTGGGCCAGGCAAGGGCGAATGCTTCCCTCGGCGGGAAGAGATGTTCCAAAACCCCTTGGACGAATGGGGGCTTGGCTGCTTCGCTGTCGGGGTGGCTGTTGCCCGGGGGCTCGGTAGGCCCAGAGGGGTGATGAACCAGCCGCCTTGATGAGAAACGCACCTGTCCATGGGTCGGTCATTTGAAGAAAGGGTGCCCACATCATGAACCTCGCCTCGCATTTTCTCGACGATGCTACACGGAGCCAGATCATCAGCGAGATGGGCAAACTCCATTTCGACGACACCGCCGGCGCACTGAAGCACTTCGCGTATCTGGTCCGAAGCGGGAAGCGATTCTCGCAGGCCGATGTTGTCGCGGTCCTCAGCGCGTTGGGCATGAGCACGGATCGGGTCTATGCTGCCCTGGTCGATCTGGTAAGAAGAAGATCGCTGGAATGCTATCCGAAGGACGGCACCGTCGTCTACTACCTGGAGCGAGGTGCCCGACTCGACTATGCCAACGCCATCAACCACGCCACCCAGGGTCCTACACGGAATCCTCTCTTCGCAACGGGCACAACGTAAGGCAAACCTGAATCAAGGCACGAGTCCGCGTTCAAGAATTGGGCTTTCGGCGGTTACGATGTTCTCATCGCGCCCGTTGTCGAACGTCAGTCGCCGTGGCGGCGTCGCAAGCGAGGCGATGAGATTTTGCATGATCCCCCCAAGGACAGCAGTCAATACACCCTAATGAATTCGGGGGGCAAGCGTCCGGGTGTCCGTAGGGGCCCTTTTCGCGTCAATTTGGGGATCAATGTCAGCATCCGACGTTGACGGCCGGTTCCGAGAGTGAAGTTGCCCCAGCGCCGGCGATTCCCAGGGCCCGTGAGGCCCAGGGTTCGACCAGAGGCTGCGGAACCTTTGCTTCCCTCCACAAGAGGGGGTCGGTGCAACCGCTGTAAGGGCGAGGGCTAGTGAAAGCGGGAAATGCACAACCTAGGGAAACGTGACCCTTGACACCCCTGCACCTCCGATTACGATGGAAAGACGTGCATAGGGCCCCGGTGCCGGGCAAGCGCCGGGGTCCGCACTTTGAGGCTGCATCCAGAGAGGAGCGAGCAACATGCGAGCGAGGCGGCGCGTTTTCCATAGTTACGTGTGCAGCGTGATGGCGCTGTGCATCCTGTTGTACCCAGCGCTTTCCCTGGCGCAGAACGCCGGCAGCCCGTCGGCGCCGGGCGCCCCGGCGAAGCAGCCGGCGGCAATAAAGCAGCCGGCAGTCACGGCCGCTTCTGCTCCCGCGACCCGTCCGGTCCCGCAGCCCGACAACGGAACGAAAACCTCCTACACGGTTGTGGTCCACCTGCGCGTGGACGGGAATCTGGCGGGCCGGCTGAGCATGATCGACCCTTCGGGCAAACGGATTCCGGCGCGGGCCAACGTGTCGTTCCTGCAAAACGGCCAGGTCGTTGCATCGGCTCAGAGCGACGAGTTCGGGCGTTTTCAGGTGACCGGCTTGCGGCCGGGCGTTTATTCGGTGATCGCCTCCGGCCCCGACGGATTCGCCGCAGTCTCGGTGCAAGTTCTTCCCTTTGCGGCAGATGCCTCCAAAGAGCAGGTGACCCTTGAACTGACCTTGGTGCCCCTGGGCGACACGCTTTCCGACATGTTGGCCGGGGAGACTACGGCAGCGGCAGCGACGACGCCTTCCGGTGCCACGGGGGGGTCGGGGGGCGGGGGCGGCGGCGGAGGTGGCTTCGGCCTCTTGGCCGCCGGGTTGGGCATTGCCGGCCTGTCGGTCGGAATCGCCGCGCTTGCCGAGAAGAAGCCTGCCAGCCCAGTCACGCCTTGACCGGAAACGAAAACACAGAGGAGAGCCCTGCCTGCTAGTTCACACCCAAAAGGGGCCGTCTCGTCGCTGGAATCAAGCCTTGCCGGCACGGCCGCCGGCGAATCCTCATAGCCCGGCACGGAGGCTGCGCCGATGGACGGCCTTCGTGGCGTAGGGACGCAGTTCGGAAGTTTGCCAGCAAGCCGCGGACTCTCCTCGCGGCGGCCGGGCTGGGGCAGTCGGCTCGTCGCGGGACGCGGGCAGTATCACCATGGCGATCGCCATCGCACAGTTGTTGCTGATTCTGGTCTTGGTGGTGTCGCCGTGGCTCTTCGGAGGCGTCCACGGGGAGGCCCAGGCGTGGTTCTCGGCGGCCGTGCTGGCAGCCTTGGTCTGCCAACTGGTCGGCCGGTTCTCCGCCGGATCGGCGCGCCGGGCCTTGCCGGTGGCCATATTGCCGCTGATCGCCGGGTTGGGACTCGGCGCGTTCCAGTTGCTTCCCTTGGACAGCCGCGCAGCCGCACTTCTCTCGCCTACGGGAGTGGAGCTGCGGTCTGACCTGGAGGCGCGAGACACCGCCGCAGGCTCCAGCTTGGAGGAACACTTTGGGATTGAGCCGGTCACGTCTCAGCCGATCAGCCTCTACCCTGCCTCGACCAGGCACGACCTCTCCCTGCTGATTCTCGCCGCCGCCGTCTTCTATCTGGGGGCTACGCTGTTCCAAACGCCGCAGGCGCAGTTGCGATTGTGCGCCATTCTGGCGATCAACGGAGCTTCGGTTGCCTTCTTCGGCATCGTGCAGCACCTTACCTGGAACGGGAAACTCTACTGGCGCGTGCCGTTGACCTACCACGGCCAAGTATTCGGCCCCTTCGTCAACCGCAACAACGCCGCCGGGTACCTCAATCTCTGCCTGGCCGCTGCCATGGGCCTGACGATCTGGCTGCTCGCCGGCCGGGGAAAAACGCCTCACTCGCCGGACGGGGGGATCGCGCCGAGGCGGGGCCCGCTCCTGGAGCGGGTGCGGCAATCCGTGGTGGACTTCTTTGCCAGGCTCAATGCCCGGCAGATCCTCGCCTTCAGCCTCGCCGCGTGCATCATCGCCGGCATCCTGTGCTCGCTGTCGCGCGGTGCGTGGATTGCCACCTTGGGAGCGGCGGCAATCACCTGGCTGGTGATGCTCGCCGCGCGGCGCCGCGTGCTTGGGTTGGGGGTCCTCGGCTTGGTGGTGATCGCCGGCATGGCGCTGGCCGTTTGGGTCGGGATGAGCCAGTCGGTGCGGAGCCGCTTCGGCATCCTGCTGGACGCGAAGTACGGCCCGCTCCGCCACTGGGAGGACGCGGCGCAAACCGTTCCCAACTTCTGGAGATTCGGAAGCGGGCTGGGCACCTACGGCCACGTCTACGGCCTCTACGAACACCACGTCCGCGAATTGTGGTTTCAGCACGCCGAGAACGAGTACCTGGAGGCGCTGGTCGAGGCGGGCGTCCTGGGGCTGGGTCTGGTCTTGACATCGATCGCGCTGGTTTCCTGGGCCGTCTGGTACGTCATCCGAAACGAAACGGACGGCAGGGCCCTCGCCTTCGGCATCGCCGCCGTCTTTGCCGTGAGCAGTCAGGTCCTCCAGGCGTTCTTCGATTTCGGCTTCCACATCCCTGCCAACGCGCTCACGCTTGCCTTGCTGGGCGGGGCAATCTCGGGTGCTGCCGCCGAGCGGTCGGCCGGTCGTCCGTCGCCTTCGCCCCTGGCCTTGCCCGGTTTCCGCTGGGTTCCTCTGGCGTTGACGCTCCTGTTCGCCGCGGGCTGCGCCTGGGCTTTCGGGCAACTGCGGGCCGTTGCCGCGGTCGAACGGGCGATGAAGAACACCCGTTTCGAGGAAAAACTGGGTGCAGCTTCCGCGGAAGACCTGGAGGGCGCCATCCAGGAGCAGGCCGCCGCTTTGGAACAGCGCCCGGACGACGCCGAGGCTCACTCCCGCATGGCCCTGCTCTGGATGCACCTGTATCGCGTCCGCGCCTTCGACGAGTTGCGCAAGGGGCGTGTCGGTGCCCTGGATGACGCGGCCCTCTGGACCCTCACGTCGCCGACGCTCGTTCATCGCCGGCTGCACGACTTTGCCCGAGAGAAATCCCACGCCCGACTGGAGATGCTGCGCCGCCAGAAGTCGATCCGGGAGACGCTCCATCCCGCCATAGAGCACTTTTTGTTGGCGCGCCGTGCGTGCCCGTTGCTGCCCGAGGTACACCTCGGTTTGGGAGAGCTTTGCGGATTGGTGGTGGACCCGGCCGGCGACGGGGACCATCTGGACCGGGCCCGGCGCCTGGTGCCGACCCATTCCGGCTACCTCTTCCAATCGGGGCTGCTCGATTTCCAGGCGGGCCGCCGCGATACGGCGTACCAGAGCTGGAAGCAAGACCTGACGCTCTCCGAACGCCGTCTGAGCGACGTCCTGCGACTGGTAGGCGGGCAAGTGGGCGACCTGGAAACGGTCAGGAAGCTCCTGCCCGATTCACCCGGCCTGCTCGTCAGGCTGGCCAAGAATGCGGCCGACGAGCACGCGAACGTCCGCCGCACGCTCGCCCAACGGGCCCTGGAGCTATTGGACGAGGCCGACCTGCCGGAGCACGAGCGTCATTACCTTCGGGGCTCGGCTTTCGTCCTCAGAGAGCAGTATCCGGAGGCCATCGACAGCTTCTATTGGGCGGTGGAAGCCCGTCCCCAAGAAACAATGCGGCGGTACGAGCTGGCCCTCCTTCTCGCACAAGAAGGGAGGATCAAGGAGGCGTACGAGCAGGCGGTTCTCTGCGCCCGCAGGGAGCCGAACAACCGCAGGTTTGAGAAGTTGCGGCTGGAGCTGAGCAGGCAGGCGCCTCCCTGAGCCGGCGCCGGGAACAACAAGGAACAGGAGGGGGCTCGGCCGAGAGTAACGGAGTGCCTCGCGCGGCAATGCCGGAGCCAAGCAGACTTCCGAAGTCTGCGAGACTTCGGAAGTCTCGGAGAACCAGGATTCCCCCCTTGGTGCTTCCGAGGGATACGTCGGAGGGGGTTGGCCGTTAGGGCTGTGGCCAAAAGAGGGCACCGGGGGCTTGACCCTGGCGAGAAAAGGAAACGCCCTCTGGGGTCCGACGGCGGACGGGTGTGAGAAAGTGATTGCAGGCCCTTGAGTTACGGATTTCGAGCGTTGTCCGTTTTGTTTGGTCCATCAGTTGCAATTTGTGCGGCTAAGCCCTTGCCGCCGACACGCGGCACCGCAGGGAAACCCAGCGCGGGGATGCCCTCGCTTCCCGTCGGTGCAGCGTCCGATGGCAGCGACGACAAGCCGGCCGTACGCAGTCGCGGGACACGGATACCCGCGAGCATGGGGCCCATGCTTCCGGGGGGCAAGCCACCAATTTGTGGTGAGGCTTTCGCAGCATCGCTATACTGAAACGTTTTCCGCCCATTAGATGGGCGTTCCTTGGAGTGTACTTGGGGAACATCCTTTTCGGATCGAGAAAAGAGGAACCATAGCATGGCACAACAGCTTGAGTGGAACGAGGTCGGAGCCGCCGAGGCGAACGAGTCCGGTTCGGCGTTCGATGTCCTCGGGGTGATCTGGCGTCGGAAGTGGGTCGGCGTCTGCGTGTTGGTGATTTGCGTCGCGTTGGGTTTTTTGTATTTCCTCCGCGCCGCGCCGATCTACCGCTCGGACGCCCAGATCCTGCTCATCAAGAAGGATGCCAAGATCTCGGACAAGGATTCCCAGAAGGGCTCGCCTTACGGGGGCTATGAGGACACCCTTTCCACCCACATGCTCTTGGTTTCCAGCCTGAAGGTCGTCGGCGAGGCCGTCAGGAACTACAAGCTGCACGACAACTATGTGCTGCACGAGAAGAAGGGTGGCGGAGATTTCACGGTAGCCGATGCGTACGAGGAGATCGGTGTTTCCAGGGTCGCCGACAACTCCCAGGTGCCTGATAAGCCCACGCCGGTCGATAAGCCCAAGGTGCCCGACAACGTCAAGGTGGCGGATGCCTCCAACGTGGCCGATAACTCCCGGGCGCCCGACAAGCCCGCGTTCACGCTGGCCCACTTGCGCTCGTTTCAGGCGTTCAACGGAGATCAGGCCGCGATTACCAAGGCGGTCATTGAGCAGCTTCGGGTGACCCGCGCGGGCGACCGCACCAAGCCCGATCCGAACGTCATGAACGTGGCCTTCGAGGGCACCGATCCGGAGGATTGCGAGATCGTGCTCAACGCGGTCATTCAGAGCTACAACACCTTCCTCCAGGATGCCTACAAGGACTTCAGCAAGGAGACGCTCGACCTCATTAGGAAGGCCAAGGACGAGCTGGATGAGAATCTTCAGAAGAAGGAGGCGGCATACGCGAAGTTCTGCGCCAATTCGCCCCCGATGTTGCGAGGGAGAGGCCCGGAAAGAATGACCGTGCCGGAGCTTCGCATGGCCTCGATCGAAGAGGCCCGCGCGCAAGTCATCGTAGACCGGGCCAAGACGAAGGCCCTGGCCGACGGAATCGATGCCGCGTTAAAGGCGGGGAGCAACAAAGAAGCCCTCAGGTTCCTTGTCCTCAGCGCCCAGCTCGAGCAGATGCAGTCGGGCCGCGAGAGCTTCCTGGATAAGCTGGTCGGCACAATGCTCGAGGAGCAGGGCGCCATCGAAGCCTACGGGCCGGATCATCCTAAAGTCAAGTTGGCGCGAAACAAGCTGGAGATCCTCCGCGAGCAGCTCAAGAGCATGTCCATTCCGGACTACAAGGATTCGGCGACCTTCCTGAAGACCTACCTGGAATTCCTCCGCGAAGGAATGAAGGTGGCCCAGGTCAAAGTGGCGCAGCTCGACCGGGAGTTCAACGATCAGATCCAAGATTACAGGTCGGTCACCGACGTCCAAATCCAAGAGGAGAACTTGAAGGCCGGCATCGCCAGGACGCAGCAGTTCTTCGACACCGTGGTCAAGCGGCTGGACGAGATGAACATGGTCAAGGACTACGGCGGGATTACCATGCAGCAGCTCGCCGAGCCCGCCGAGGGACTCCTGGTGAAGCCCAAGCTGGCGATCATCCTGGCGGTGGCCGGCGTGTTCGGGCTTTTTGGCGGCGTCGGCCTGTGCTACGTGATCGAGCTGGCCGACCGCAGCTTCCGCAGCCCCGACGACGTCCGCCGGCAGTTGGGGATGCCGATCGTCGGACACATCCCCGTCATCATGACGCGCCGGGACAAGGCCGCCAAGGCGAAGGCCAAGGCCGACCCCTCGAAGCCGGTCCTGCACCCCGTGATTTGCACCTTCCATCAGCCTCGCGGCCGCCAGGCCGAGGCGTACCGGGCGGTGCGGACGTCGCTCTACTTCGGCACTCAGGGTGAAGGCCACCGCGTGATCCAGATCACCAGCCCGAACCCGGGCGACGGCAAGACCACCCTGGCCGCGAACCTCGCGGTGTCGATGGCCGATTCCGGCAAGCGGGTCCTGCTGGTGGACGCCGACTTCCGCCGCCCCAAGATCCAGCGGTTCTTCGGTTTAGGTGATTCGGTCGGCGTCAGCACCGTGATCGCCGGAGAGGCCGAGATCGCCGACGCGATCCATGCGACGGCTGTCGAGAACCTCTCGGCCATGCCCAGCGGGCCGCGGCCGCACAATCCTGGGGACCTGCTCACGTCGCCCCGCTTCAAGGAGCTGATCGACGTCGTCCGCGACAAGTACGATTTCGTGATCGTCGATACCCCGCCGCTGCTGGCGGTGACCGATCCGGCCGTCGTCGCCCCCCGGGTCGACGCCGTCCTCATGGTGATCCGGCTGACCAAGCACGCCCGCGATGCGGCCATGCGGGCCACCGAGGTCCTCAACTCGCTCGGGGTCCGCATCCTGGGCGTGGTGATCAACGGCATCGGCAAGAGCGCCGGCTACGGCTACGGCGGCTACCGCTACGGCGGCTATCGCTACGGCAAGTACCGCTACGGATACGGCAGCGGGTACGGCTACGGATATGGTTACGGCTACGGCTACGAGCAAGGCGGCGGCAACGGCGCCGACACTTACTACGGCGAAGAGAGATCGGAGCAGGCCGCCGGGGCGAAAGGTCGCGATCGGATCAACGGAAAGGCCAAAGTGAACGAGGAGTAAGAGCGATTCGCCTGCGAGCTGCTGTTGATATCCTGATTCCGCATCCAAGGCTCTTCGATCCTTCGGTAGTCTCATGACGCAAGCATCCAACGGCAACGGCAACGGGTGGGGTCAGGAAGCGCGTGGAAACGCCCACGGTTCGGGCATCCCCGGCGTGAAGACCGGCGCGGGCGCCCCCGCCTCGCGCGGCTCCTGGATCGACCGGTTCGTGCGCTGGAGCGCTGCGCAACTGTATCCGATCAGGGTGTGGCTCTTGGCGCTGGGCCATACCTCGGTGTTCCTCTTGACCTACTGGCTGGCTTTCTGGCTGCGGTTTGACTCGCCGCTCGCGCTCTCCGAATACGCCGACGCCAAGGACGTCTTTGAACGGACTCTTCCTTGGGTCCTCGCGGCGAAGATCGCCGTCTTTTACCTGGCGGGGCAGTTCCACGGATGGTGGCGCTACGTCACCTTCGCCGACTTGATCGCCCTGACGCGGGCGTCGGTGCTCTCGGTGATCTTCGTGGCGACGATGGACTACTTCATCCCCGGCGTCTGGATCCCGCGCTCCACTCTCGTGCTCGATTGCATCCTCTCGATTGTGATGCTGGGCGGCTTGAGATCGAGCTGGCGGATGTTCCGCGAGCACTTCTGGCCGGCCTTCAACAGCAAGGACTTCCGCGGCGCGATTCTGGTGGGCACCGACGATGCCACCGCCGTGCTTGCCCATCAGATCCGGTCCAACGCCCAGTTGCAGTACCGCGTCAGGGGGCTCTTGGCGACCGGCGACTTGGAGAAACGCCGCCGGCTGGGCCAGATGCCGGTTCTCGGCCGCCTCGACGACGTGGAGCAGATCGCCCGATCGTACGGCGTCGAGGACATCCTGGTCACCGCCGGCACGCTCCCCGGAAGCCGCCTCCGCTCGCTGATGGAGACGTGCAACCGGTGCGGATTGAACCTGAAGATCATACCCGGCCTGGAAGACCGGATCAGCGGCGACTGCCGCGTCCCCGTACGCAGCATCGAGATCAACGACCTCCTGCGGCGGGACCCGGTCCGCTTGGACACCGAGGCAATCGGCAAGCTCCTCCAGGGCCGCACCGTCATGGTGACCGGAGCGGGGGGCAGCATCGGCTCCGAGATCTGCCGCCAGGTGCTGAAGTTCAACCCCCGCGCCTTGATCCTCGTCGGGCGGGGCGAGAACCGCGTCTTCACCATCGAGCAGGAGCTCCGGACCCGCACCCCCGTCGAAATCCACGCCCGCATCGCCGACGTTACCGACCGCAGCCGCATGCGACGGCTCTTCCAGCGCTACCAGCCCGACGTCGTCTTCCATGCCGCGGCCCACAAACACGTGCCCCTGATGGAGTCCAACGTCGGCGAAGCGATCAAGAACAACGTCTTGGGCACCAAGTGCGTGGCCGACCTGGCCGACGAGTTCAAGGCCAATAGCTTCGTGCTCATCTCGACGGACAAGGCCGTCCATCCGACCAGCGTCATGGGCGTCTCCAAGCAGATCGCCGAACGCTACGTCCACACGCTTTCCCAAGAGTCGTCCACGCGGTTCACCGTGGTCCGTTTCGGCAACGTGCTGGGCTCGGCGTGCAGCGTCGTGCCGATCTTCCAGGAACAGATCCGCCAAGGAGGCCCCATCACCATCACCGATCCCCAGATGAAGCGCTATTTCATGACCATCCCCGAAGCGTCGCAGTTGGTCCTGCAGGCCGCTGCCATGGGACGCGGGGGAGAGATCTTCGTCCTCGACATGGGAGAGCCGGTCCGCATCGTCGATCTGGCGCGGGACCTCATCCGTTTGTCGGGCCTCCCCGAGGACGCGATCGACATCCAGTTCACGGGGATCCGGCCGGGGGAAAAGCTCTTCGAGGAGCTCTATTTCGACGACGAGGAGACGCTCCCCACGTCGCACCCCAAGGTCCGCGCCGCGTACCACCGGCCGTACTCGTTGGCGGAAGTGCGTCAAGCGATCGCGGAATTGGAGCCAATGGCGGACGATGCCCCGGAGGATGTCCTCCGCCGGAAACTGCACGCCCTCGTGCCCGAATACAAAGCCCACCGCTCGGACGGTCGTCCCACCTCGACGTCACCCCCGCAGATTCCGCCCGCGGTGATTGCCCCATCCAGGGGGCATGGCCGTCCGGCAGCGAGTTGATCGGGGCAGGTTTAGCCCGCCGTAAGGCAGCTACACCAGCCACCTTCCTGCTGCCCTGCGGCCAGCCGTTTTCGGCGTATGCTTGCTTATTGGTGCTTTGTCGGAACAGAGCCCACCGGCCCGCAAAGACGCCCGCGGTCTGCCGGCAAAAGTGGCTCGCTGCCACCCAGGAGCACGGAGTGCGCGCCGCTGGCCGCCGGCACTGCTTCTGACGAAGCCGTGGCGCACTGCCGAAAGCTGATAGCTCCTCCCCAACCCCCCTGAAATCGCCATGAACAGTCCCAACATCGCCGTCATCGGGTGCGGATACTGGGGTAAGAACCTGGTCCGCGTCTTTTCCGAGCTGGGGGCCCTGCGGTGCGTCTGCGACGCGGAGGTCTCGCGGTTTGAGGCCCTCACCTTTCGGGGCGATCCGCCGGCGCTTGCCGGCAGCCTCCACCAGGTCTTGGAGAATCCGGAGATCCGGGCCGTGGCCATCGCCACTCCGGCCGCCACGCACCACGAAATCGTCTCCGAGTGCCTCAAGGCCGGCAAGGACGTGTTCGTCGAGAAACCCCTGGCCCTGACTGCCGAGCAGGGCCGCACGCTGGTCGACATGGCACAGGAGCGGTCCCTGGTTCTCATGGTCGGCCACATCCTCCTCTACCATCCGGCGGTGAGGAAGCTCCGCCAACTGATCGACGCCGGCGAGCTGGGACGCGTCCTGTACTGCTACTCGAACCGCCTCAACATGGGGCTTATCCGCACCGAGGAGAACATCCTCTGGAGCTTCGCCCCGCACGACATCTCCGTGATCCTGCACCTCTTGGGCGAGGAGCCGACCGCCGCCGAGGCCGAAGGGCAAAGCTACCTCACGCCGGGCGTGGTCGACGTCACCCTTAGCCGGCTCCACTTCAAGAGCGGAGTGACCGGGCACATCTTCGTGAGTTGGCTCCATCCGGTCAAGGAACAGCGGCTGGTGGTAGTCGGCTCGGCGAAGATGGCCGTCTTCGACGACATGGCGGAGAACAAGCTGCTCTTGTATCCGCACCGGGTCGATTGGGCCAGCCGCGTCCCCAAGGCGGTCAAGGCGGAGCCGGTCGCGGTCGAGCTCGAGAAGGCCGAGCCGCTCAAGGAAGAGTGCCGCCATTTCCTCCAGTGCGTCGCCGAGCGCAAGACGCCCGTCAGCGACGGCCGCGAGGGCCTCCGCGTCCTCCGCGTGCTGGACCTCTGCGAGAAGTCGCTGGAACGTCCCGGTCCGTCCAGGCTCTCCTTGCCGGCCCATGACGTCGCTTCCAGAGAACCTGACCACCCGGGGCGCGAGGCGGCTTTCCCGGCCCTCGCCCCTCGCCCCTCGTCCCTCGCCCCTCCGGGGAAGCCGGACTACTTCGTCCATGAAAGCGCCTACGTCGACCAGCCCTGCTCGATCGGCCCGGGGACCAAGATCTGGCACTTCGCCCACGTGATGAAAGGCGCCAAGATCGGCGGCAACAGCGTCATCGGACAAAATGTGGTGATCGCCTCCACGGCGGTGATCGGCGACGGCGTGAAGATCCAAAACAACGTCTCGGTCTACGACGGCGTGGTCCTGGAGGACGGCGTGTTCTGCGGTCCCTCGATGGTCTTCACCAACGTCATCAATCCGCGGAGCGAGATCGTCCGCAAGAGCGAGTATAAGCCGACGTTGGTCAAGCGGGGCGCCACGCTGGGCGCCAACTCGACCATCGTCTGCGGCTACACGGTCGGCGAGTACGCCTTCGTGGCCGCCGGCGCCGTGGTGACCCGCGACGTGCCCGCGTATGCCCTCGTTGTCGGCGTGCCGGCCCGGCAAATCGGCTGGATCTGCCGCTGCGCGGCCGAGCGGCTCGATTTCGATGCCTCCGGCCTGGCCCAGTGCACCTCCTGCGGCCGGAGCTATCAACGGAGCGCCGGGCTGGTGCGAGAGAGTTCCGCCGCGCCGCATCTTCCTCAAGTAGGCAGCGCTTAGAGGCGTCCGAGCCCTAGCCAGTGAGTTCTGCGTTTAGTTCAAGTTCTCTCCATTTCTCCTATTTGTCCCCTCCTTACACCCCTGCTGCACGCCTTGGGATTTTCGCATAATCTAAGGTGGTCCCAACGCAGCGCCCCGCAGCAACGGATGTTGACCGGATGCAACGTCGCGCGTCCGCCGGGACTGGTCCCAGTCGACGCAAACCGTTATGGCATAAGAAGATTGGACCAGTAGCCTGTGGCCAATCGGCTCGGCCCGAGGATTGCACGAAGCGTGTCACCCACGGGAACGGAGTCCGCGCGGGGGCAGGCCAGACTACGGAGAGCCGTAGGTTCGCCAACTTCCGGAGCGTGGCCGGCCGTGGAAACGTCAGGCCCGTCGGAAACGTCTTCTACCGGAGGAGTCACGATGTCCATGAAAGTGCCGCTTCTTGATCTGAAGGCCCAATACGCCCGCATCAAAACCGAGATCACGGCTGCGGTTGCGGCGGTCTTCGACAGCCAGCAGTTCATCCTCGGCGCGGCGGTCGATCAGTGCGAAAAACGGATCGCCGAGTATTGCAGCGCCCGGTTCGGGATCGGGGTCTCCTCCGGCACCGACGCACTGCTGATTGCCCTCATGGCCGAGGGGATCGGCCCGGGCGACGAGGTGATCACCACGCCGCACACTTTCTTCGCCACGGCCGGCTCGATCGCCCGGGTCGGGGCCACGCCGGTCTTCGTGGATATCTGCCCGAAAACGTACAACATCGCTCCCTCGCTCATCGAAGGCCACGTCACGAGGCACACGAAGGCCATCATTCCGGTCCACCTGTTCGGCCAATGTGCCGACATGGACCCGATCCTCGAGATCGCCCAGCGTCACGGGCTGGTGGTGATTGAGGATGCCGCCCAGGCGATCGGCGCCGAATACAGGGGTCGCCGCGCCGGCTCGATAGGCCACTACGGCTGTTTCAGCTTCTTCCCCTCGAAGAACCTCGGGGGCGCCGGAGACGGCGGGATGGTGGTTGTCCAGGATCCCCAGCGGGCCGAGAAGCTCAAGGTCTTCCGCGTCCACGGCTCCCAGCCGAAGTATTACCACAAGGTGATCGGCGGGAACTTCCGCCTCGACGCACTCCAGGCCGCGGTCGTCAGTGCCAAGCTCCCGCACCTGGACGAGTGGACCGCCGGGCGACAAGCCAACGCCGAGCGGTACCGCCGCCTGTTCGCGGAGGCGGGCCTTGTGGAGAGCGGCTTCGTCGTGCTCCCCGAGGTGGCCCCGCAGCGCCGCCACATCTACAACCAGTTTGTGATCGCCGTGCCGCGACGCGACGAGTTGCGCAAGTATCTGACGGAACAGGGCATCGGAACGGAGATCTACTACCCGGTCCCGCTGCACCTCCAGGAGTGCTTCCGCTACCTTGGATGTCGTGAGGGCGACTGCCCGTTGAGCGAGGCCGCAGCACGCGACACCGTGGCCCTGCCAATCTACCCGGAACTGACCGAAGAGCAGATCGCGTACGTCGTGGACTGCACTGGTCGCTTCTTGAGCTGAGTTTCGAGATGATACCCTACATTACCGACCGACAAATCTTTATTACGGGCGGCGCCGGGTTCATCGGCTCCACGCTGATCGGCCGCCTGATCGACAAAAACCGGATCACCGTCTACGACGATTTTCGCCGGGACGCACTCAGCAACAAACCCTATGCGAGCCATCCTAACTTACGGGCGATCCGGGGGGACGTCCTCGATTTCCCGTCGCTTTGCGACGCGATGGCGGGCGCCCAGATTGTGATCCACTGCGCGGCGATTGCCGGCATCGACACGGTCATCAAGCGGCCGACCGAGACGATGCGCGTGAACATGATCGGGACTGCCAACGCGCTGGAAGCGGCCAAGGGATTGTCCGCGATGGAACGATTCGTCGATTTCTCCACCAGCGAAGTCTTCGGTTCCACGGCATTCCGGGCCGAGGAGAATCAGACGACGCACATCGGCGCGGTGGGCGAGGCCCGCTGGACTTACGCCGTCAGCAAGCTCGCCGGCGAGCATTTGACCAAGGCGTACCACGAAGAATTCAGCATGCCCACGGTCACGCTCCGCCCGTTCAATATCTACGGACCGGGCCAGGTGGGCGAGGGGGCCCTGAGAACCTTCGTGCTCCGCGCCCTGCGCGACGAGGAGATCCAGATCCACGGCGACGGAAACCAGATCCGCGCCTGGTGCTACGTCGACGACTTCATCGGCGGGTTGCTCCTGGCCATGGTCCACCCCAACGCCGTCGGCGAGGCATTCAACATCGGCAATGCCCGCGCGGTGATCACCATCTACGGGCTGGCCCAGACTGTCGTGCGCGTCCTCGGGAGTCATTCTCAAATCCGCTTCACGCGCAAGGACTATGCCGACGTGGAGCTGCGCGTCCCCAGCGTGGACAAGGCCCGGGAAAAGATCGGCTTCGAGGCCGAGATCGACCTGGAAGAAGGGATCCGCCGCACCGCGGAGTTTTACCGGGAGGCCGAGGCCCTCGCATGACGCGGATTCCGCTGGCCAAACCCGATTTCGACGACCGCGAGGTCGAAGCCGTCCGCCGCGTCCTTCAAAGCGGCTGGGTCGTCCAGGGGCCCGAAGTCGAGGCCTTCGAAAAGGCCATCGCCGAGCTCCACCAGAGCCGCCACTGCATCGCGGTTTCCTCGGGCACGGCCGCTTTGCACGTCGGTTACCTCGCTTTGGGCATTGGGCAGGGCGACGCGGTCTTTGTGCCCAGCTTCGCGTGGCCTTCGGCGGCCAACACGGCCATGGCCGTCGGGGCGCGCCCCGTCTTCGTCGACGTGCTGCCGCGGACCTACAACATCGACCCGGCCGACCTGCGGGTCCGCATCGAGCAGTGCTTGGCGTCCGGGTGGGGGAAGCCGCGCGCCGCGGTGCCGGTCCACATGTTCGGCCTGGCCGCCGCGATGGAAGAGTTGCTCGCGATCGCAAAAGAGCATGACTTGGAGGTCATCGAAGATGCGGCCTGCGCCCTGGGCGCCGCCTATCGCGGCCGGCCCGTGGGAACCTTCGGCCGGATGGGCATTTTCAGCTTCCACCCGAGAAAGGCGATCACCACGGGCGAAGGCGGGGCCATCGTCACCGACGACGGCGACCTGGCCGATCGCTGCCGCTCCTTGCGGAACCACGGTCAGGTCGCGGTCAACGGCCACCGCGACTTCCAGTTCGCCGGCCTGAACTACCGCATGACCGAGATCCAGGCCGCCATTGGCCGCGTGCAACTGGAGAAGTTTCCCGGAATCCTTGCCCGGCGCCGCCAGCTCGCCGCGGTTTACCTGGACGCGCTGGCCCCGTGCCCCGCCCTCGCCCTGCCGGAACACCATCCCGAACACACCTGGCAGACCTTCATGGTCGTGCTCGACGAGTGCTCGAGCCGCGCCGAGGTCATATCCAGGCTTGCCCGGGAAGAGATCGAAGCGGGCCCCGGCTCGGTGGCCGGCCACTGCGGCGCCGTCTACCGCGGCCGCTTCGGCTACCGGCCATCCGACCTGCCTTGCTCCGCCCGCCTGCACTCGCACGGCCTCGCCCTGCCCCTGCACTCTCTTATGCAACAGGAGGATATGAGACGGTGCGCCCGGCACGTGGCGGGCGAGATGTCCTCGACCGGGCCCAGTTTCAGGAGCTAACGACCCATGCCGTACGACCGCGCGAAAATACTTGAGTTCTACGAGCAGGACGACGTGGAATCCATGGTGGACAAGCATTTGCTGAGTGCGGAGATCGACTTGATCCGGCGGCGGATTCCCCCCAATTCCCTCGTGCTGGATGCGGGTTGCGGCGAAGGGGAAGGCACCCTCGAGTACGCGCAGGTTCCCGGAGTCACCGTTCACGCGGCGGACTTCTCCGCCACGCGGCTGAAGAAGGCCGCACAGCGTCTCGCCGGACGCGGCAACGTCCTCCTCAAGCAAGTCGACTTCTTGGACAAGAACCCCCTCGATCAAGACTACGACGTCGTCGTTACACAGCGGTTTCTGATCAACATCACGGAATGGAGCCTGCAGCAGCGGGTCCTGAGAGTCTTGGTGGCGCATCTGAAGCCTCAAGGAAAGCTCTTCGTGTCCGAGGGCTGCCAGAACGAGACGGATGCGCTCAATGGCGTGCGGACGCTGTGGGGGCTCAATCCGATCCCCGTCCGGTGGAACAATCTCTTCTTCGACAACGATTCGCTTCTGGGTTTCATGGAATCGTTGGGCTGCCGGCTGGTAGAGGAGGACGGGCTGGGCACCTACTACTTTCTCACCCGGGGAATCCGGCCCGTTTTCGAGCCCGATCCCGACTGGAAAGACGACTTCAACCGGAAGGCGGCAACGCGCGAGGTCGCCGATCTCATCGGCTTCGGCGCACGCTTTGCGCGGCTGAAGCTCTGGGTCTTTAGCAAGACTTGATGCCGAGGGTTCTCATGTCGCCTCCGGGAACGGGAAGGGTGCCTCTCACTCGGCCGGCAATGGGCGTTGAGGAGGAGGAGGCCCTTTGCGCGGTGCTGCGCAGCGGCTGGGTTTCCCAAGGGCCTCAGGTGCTCCAGTTCGAGAACGCCCTGGCCGGCTACCTCGGCTCGAAGCACGTCCGCGCCGTGAACTCGGGAACCTCGGCGCTGATGCTTGCGCTCAAAGCGATCGCAGTGGGCCCGGGCGACTCGGTCGTGGTGCCGGCGTTCACCTGTGCCGCCAGCGCCTTGCCCGTTCTGGCCCTGGGCGCAAGGGCCGTGTTCGCAGATATCTCGCCGGCGACGTTCAACGCGACGTGGGCCGAGGTGGAACGGGTCCTGCGGCCGGATACCAAGGCGGTCATCCTGGTACACCTGTTCGGACGGATGGCCGACGCGGGAACCTTCGCCCGGCAGTGCGAAGCACGGGGCATCGCCCTGATCGAAGACGCGGCTCTCGCCCTCGGCGCCAAGCAGGCGGGGCGCTGTGCAGGGACGTTCGGGGCCGCGGGATGCTTCAGTTTCCATCCCCGCAAGATGATCACGACGGGCGAGGGCGGCGCGGTCTGTAGCGATGACCCGGCAATCGCCGCCTTCGTGGAGACGGACCGCGGCTACGGCGCCGCGGCGAGCGCCTGGGACCGCTTTCAAGAGAACGTCGGCCGGTTGCAGGGTTTCCAGCGGTTGGCATTCAACATGAAGCTGACCGATATCCAGGCCGCCCTGGGTATTGTTCAACTCGGGAAGCTTCCGGAGTTTATCGCCCGGCGCCGGCAGATCGCGGCCCGCTACCGCGAGGCGTTTTCGGACGTGGCCGGCCTCTATCTGCCGGCTGCGGCGGAGAACCCGGAAGAAGACGTGTACCAGGCATTCGTCGGCGCATGGCGGCCGGAGCCCCTGGAGGCCCTGTCGGCCGATCCGGCCGCGTTGGAGCGGGCCGCGACGTCGGCCCAGGCGTTCCGGTCCGAGGTCGCCCGGCACGGGATTGCCGTTTCCGACGCCGCGCAGTTTCTGCCGGAGTTGCCGGTCTTCCGCCAATGCGCCGGCGACGGCAACCCGCGCGAGCTGTTCCCCAACGCCCACCTGGCCGCGAAACTCGCCTTCGCCCTGCCGATGTTCCCCAATATGGTCTCCGCGGAAATCGGCGGCGTTGTGCGTGCCGTCCGCGATGCGGCCGGGAGCACCGTCTGCTGATGGTTGGTGCGGTTCGAACCGTCAGCATCAGCTTGGATGGATTCAAGACCTCGCATGAGAGAATCAGGGTGGGTTCGAGGTACGACAAAGTCGTGGAGAACACGATGTCTCTTGTGGAGGCGCGCAGGCGCCGAGGCGCCGTGCGCCCCCAGATTGTCGTCAATTTGACCAGGGTCGAGTCCTGTTCGGCGCCTTGGGCCTATGTCGGGGTGCTTGCCGATGGGAAGATCACCCTATGTTGCCACGATGTCCTCGGCGTCTCGTACCGGCGGAGACCGGAGCCGGCGACGGGATGAAAGTCCTTCACCTGCCGTCGAACCTGGCCTCGCAACTGAGCATCACCGTGCGTGCGCTTTGCGACCTGGGCATCGAGGCCCGCGGGTTGCTGTGCGGCAACATCCGTTCGTGCGACGCGACGGGCGTCGAAGTGTACGAGGTGCCGTCGCTCAGGAAGCGCCCGTTGCGCGGGGTGATCCGTGCGGCGGTCTGGCTTCGCAAGGTCAAGCGGGCCATGCGCTGGGCCGACGTGATCCATTGGCACTCGGACTGGTCGCCGGTACCCTGGGACTTGGAGCTGCGCTACGCGGCCAAACTGGGGAAACCGCGGATCGTCGAATTCTGGGGGACGGACATCCGCATTGCCGAGATTGCCTGCGTCGACAACCCCTACATGGCGCAGGTCTACCGCGAACATCCCGAGTTTGTCCGCCGCGGCCGGCGTTCGGCGCGCAGAACCCAGGAACGTTTCTCGCACTACGGTTTTTCCTGCCTGATCCCCGGCATGGAATTGAGACCCTACGTGCAGCGCGACGTGTTCCCGGCCCCCTACTACACCGTGCAGCGGGTGCTCGTGAAGCAGATCGAGCCGCACTATCCCGACCCGGGCAATCGCCTGCCGCTGATCGTCCATTCGGCGACGGACAAGATGAAGAAGGGAACGCAGGCCGTCTTGGCGGCGGTGGAGAAGCTCCGGGCAACACACCGTCTTGAGTTCCGGCTGATCTGTGGAGTTCCGCAGCCGGAGGCCATGGCTCTGGTCGGGCAGTGCGACGTGTTCCTGGACCAGTTCGTCGCCGGGGACTACGGCGTGGCGGCGGTGCAGGCGATGGCGATGGGAAAACCCGCGGTCGGCTACCTGAAACCCTCGCTCGCGGCGCTGCACGTGCCCGAGTGCCCCCTGGTGAATGCCGATCAAGAGAACCTGGCCGAGGTCCTTCGAGGGCTCCTGGCGGACGGGCCTCGGCGGCACGAATTGGGCCGTCAATCCCGGGCCTACGTCGAAAAGTACCACGACGCCCACAAAGTCGCCCGCGACCTGGTGGCCATCTACGAAGAACTCCTCGCGAAACGTGAGGCGGAGGAGAGCCGTGCGGGTCGGTAAGCACCTCAGACAGCTTGCCGGCGAATCGATGATCTACGGGATCTCCGGGACGATCACCGTGGTGATCTGGCTGATTCTCACGCCGCTGATCACCCGGGTATTCACGCCCGCGGAGTACGGCGTCATCGAGCTGGTCGACGTGGTGTTCCTCTTGTTGACCATGTTCGCCGTCTTGGGTTTGGACGAAGCCTCGGCCCGCTGGTTCTACGACTCGGAAGACCCGGCGGATCGCCGCACCACGATCGGCTCGTGGTTCTGGTGCCAGCTTTCGGTGAGCGTGGCTTTGGCGGCGATGTTGATCGCCCTTGCCCCGGTGGTTTCGTGGTTGGTCACCGGCTCGAGCGAGTATGCGATGCTGGTGGGGCTGACGGCGGCCATGCTGCCGTTTCAAGCGGTGCAGCGGATCTTCGGCAACTGGCTCCGGTATCAGCGCCGCGCTTGGGCCGCGGTCGCTTACGCCAGCGGCATGGCCTTGGGCACCGTGCTCCTGGTGATCCTTGCGATCGTCGTGTGGCGCCAAGGGCTCCCGGGTCTCTACGCGGCCCGCCTGGCGGTGTTCGGCGCAGCGGGCTCGCTGGCGATCCTGCTGTTGAGGAAGTGGATCAGCCCGAGGGCCTTTTCCTGGCACCGGCTGAAGACCATGCTCCTCTTCGGCCTTCCGCTCGTGCCGGCCGCGGTGGGGTTATGGGCCATGCGCTGTGGCGACCGCTTCTTCCTGAAGACCTTCTGCGACAACGAGGAGGTGGGGCTTTTCGCCCTTGCGGTCAAGATCGCCGCAGGCGTGGGCGTGGTCGTCATGGCGTTCACGCAGGCCTGGGCGCCCTTCGCGTTCTCGATCCTCCATCGGCCCGAGTCGCGCCGCGTCTACGCCCGCGTCCTGGATCTGTACGCCTTCTTGGGTTGCGGCTTGGGCACGGCGACCGCCTTGTTCGCTCCCTTCCTGGTGTGGATCTTGGCCCCGCCGACGTACGCTCCCGCGGCGTCGTGCGTGGCCTTCCTGGTCTTCGGCGCTCTCTTCAACGGCGCAGCATTCATCGCCGCGCTGGGATCCTCGATCGCCAAGAAGTCGATGCCCCGGGCGCTGGCCGTGGCGATCGGCCTGGGGGTGAGCGTCGGTCTGAACTTTTTGCTCATTCCCGTTTTCGGCCGCGACGGCGCAGCGGCGGCGAGCATGACGGCCTGGCTCGTGAGCACGGTCTACCTGTTCGCCGCCAGCCAGCGGAACTACCCGATTCCCTATCACTGGGGCCGAAGCCTGGCTTGCCTTGCCTGCTCGTTTGCGATCCTCGAAGCCGACCGCTGGCTGATCCCCGGCAGCGGGCCGGCAAGCTGGCTCCTGCGGGCCGGATTGCTCTTGATCTTCATCCCTCTGGGCATGTCCTTGGGGCTGATCCGGTGGCAGCGTTCGGAGGAGCGGGCGGAAGAAGCGCTCCCAGGATCTCAGGAGGAGATCGTATCCGCAGGCCGCTTGGAGGCGTTGGGCGGCGTGGCCGTGCCGGTCGCCGGGACGTGTTCCGGGCCCGAGGGCCTGCCGTGATGATCGTGCCCGTCGCCGCGAGGAGGTTGTCGTGCGGTTTGTGACCATTGTGGGTGCCCGGCCGCAGTTCATCAAGGCGGCCCCGCTGAGCGTGGAGCTCCGCCGCTGCCACGAGGAGTTCCTCGTCCACACCGGCCAGCACTACGACGACAACATGTCCGACGTCTTCTTCGAGGAGCTGGCCATCCCGGCCCCTTGGCGTCACCTGGGAGTCGGCTCCGGCTCCCATGGGCAGCAGACCGCCGCCATGCTCCAGCGGATCGAAGAAGCTCTTGAGGAAGTCCGGCCCGATGCGGTCATCGTCTATGGCGACACGAATTCCACTCTGGCCGGGGCCCTGGCGGCCGCCAAGATGCACATCCCCGTGGCCCACGTCGAGGCCGGCCTGCGGAGCTTCAACCGCCGGATGCCCGAGGAGATCAACCGCGTTCTTACCGATCACGTTTCCCGGTGGTTGTTCACCCCTTCGCAGCACTCGGTTACGCAGCTTGCGGCCGAAGGAATCACAAAGGGCGTCTACGACGTGGGCGACATCATGGCCGACACGGTCCGCCTGTCCGCGGCCCGGGCCCGCGAGCGGTCGAGGATTCTCGATCGGCTCGGTCTCCGGCCGCGGGAGTTTTGCGTGGCGACCGTTCACCGGGCGGGCAACACGGACGATCCGGACCGCCTGGCGCAGGTCTTCGAGGGGCTCCGCCGCGTGCCGTATCCGGTGATCTTGCCCCTCCATCCGCGGACCCGGGCCGCGGCGCAGCGGCATCGTCTCGAAGACCGGCTCGATCCGGAAGACTCCCTCCGCTCCTCCGCCGCCCGCTCCGATTTGCTCGTGGCGATCGAGCCGTTGGGGTACTTGGACATGCTCCAGCTCCAGCAGCACGCGGCCCTCGTGCTTACCGATTCCGGCGGCGTGCAGAAGGAGGCGTATTACCTCGGCGTCCCGTGCGTGACGCTCCGGGACGAGACCGAATGGGTGGAAACCGTGGCGTGCGGCTGGAACCGGCCGGTGGGCGTCGATCCCCAGCGGATCGTCGCGGCCGCCGGAGACTACCGGGACCATCCTCCCGGAGAGCGGCCGGCGCTTTACGGCGACGGGCACGCCGCCCGGCGGATCGCTGAAGTCCTTGGCGGCCGGCTCTGCAATGCAAGTGCGTAGAACCTCGTTCTGCGACAGAGAGTCTCCCGCGCAGACTTCCGAAGTCTTCAAGACTTCGGAAGTCTGTCTGGTTGCGGCCTTGCCGCGCGAAGAGCAATGCCAACCTTGAACCTCCACTCCAGCCCGGCAAGCACCCGAGACGGCGGAGCCGGCCGACCGCTCCGCATGGTCATGGTGACGGGGCTCTACGACGTCCAGACCGCCGGGAACCAGTCGCTCAAGAACACCTTGACTTGGCTGGCGAAGGCGAACGTCCTGATTCACCTGTTTTCCATCTTTCCCGCGGGCTATCCGACCTTGCAGGACCCGTCGATCTTCGGCCCCAACGTCCGCATCCATCGCCTGCCACGCTGGCTGAACTGGTTCTTCGACCTGGGAAAGGCCCTCAAGGACTCCCTAGGTCGGTGGAAGCCGCAGACCCGGCAGAGTGGCGAGGACGCCGATCAGGCGAGGGGTTATTACGCGGAGTACAATTGGGTTGGGCGGCTGATGCACGTCGCCTTCATGTTCCTGGTGTGCGTGCCGATCCAACTGCTTCGGGCGGGGTTGTTCTCGATGAGGTTCAAGCCGGACCTGCTCTATGGCTTGAGTTGTTACGGCGCCTTGACGACCAGTCTCCTGGGGCGAGTGCTCCACATCCCCGTGGTGACGCGCTTCCACGGCGTCACCGTGCCCGCGCAGTCGCTGCGCCGCTGGCGCGGTCGGCTGTGGCATCTTGACGAGATCACGGGCCTGAAAGCGCCCAGCCGGGCCATCATCGTCACCAACGACGGGACTCGCGGCGACGAGGTCCTCAGAGCCCTGCGGGTGGATCCTGCCCGAGTTCACTTCTGGCTCAACGGTTTCGATGCCGTCGATTTGCGGTGTCCCGAGGGGTGGGACGCTGCGGCGTTCAAGACGAGCTTGGGCTTGGACGGGAAACGCGTCTTGTGGATGATCTCGCGGCTGGCCGGCTGGAAGCGCGTGGACCGCGGGATCGCGGCTCTGGCCGAGCTGGTGCGCCGGTATGGCCGGCGCGACGTAGTGCTCCTGATCGCCGGCGAGGGCGCCAAGCGCGGCGAGTTGGAGGCGTTGGCCCGCCGCTTGGGCGTGGAGCCTCTGGTGCGTTTCCTCGGGGCGGTACCCCACGCTGAAGTCTGCAAGTATTACACGATTGCCGACGTTTTCCTGAGCCTCTACGACGTCTCCAACCTGGGCAACCCGCTGATCGAGGCGATGTACTACGGCAAACCGATCGTGACCATCGACGACGGCAGCACGGCGGCCCTGCTCGCGGATGGAGTGAATGCCCTCCTGGTTCCCGCGGCCCGCATTGCCGAGGGGCTTCCGCGGGCCATCCTCGCGCTGTTGGACGATCGGGGACTTCGCGAGCAATTGGGCCGCAGCGCCCGGGACGCTTTTGCGAAAACGATGCACTCCTGGGAAGAACGGATGGGACTTGAGGAACGGTTGCTCCGCGCCCTGGCAGCCCGCCGCGGCGGCCCGGCTGCCTGCGGGACGGGGCACAACGGACATACCACGGCCGGCGGACCGGACCCGACGCGGCCCGAGCGGCGGGACGTTTCGGCACCGCGGTCCCCGGCGGCCCGGCCGCTTACTCTTACGGACTGACTGCGCATGGCGTCTTCACCGACAATACCCCGGCCCGTTCCTGTCCGACCCCGCTACTACCGGGCGGTTTCGCTGGCGCCGCCGAACAAGCTTAGGGCTGCGGTGCTCTTTGTGCTCATTTTCGTCACGTACGTCTCGCCGCCGCGGCTGAACCTGTGGACGGTTTCCATCGCCAAGGCACAGCCCAAGAGCGTCGACCTGCGACTGGAAGACTTCGTGCTGGGAGGGATCATGACCCTCTGGCTGGTGCGGCCCCATTTCATCCGCTGGAAATCGCCGCTGAAGCCGCTGATCTTTGCGTACCTGGGCTGGTCGGTCGTTTCGACCATCTTTGCGCTTTCCCAGGGCTGGGTGAACCCGCTGCGGGCGGCCTTTTTCACCGCGAAGGAGATCGAGTACTTCCTCTTTCTTGCGGTTGGGCTGTTGTGCGTCCGCAACGTCCAAGACCTGAAGGGAGGGATTGCCGCGCTGGTGGCGGGGGCTCTGGTCCAGGGGTCGTACGCGGTGTTCCAACTGGCGACCGGCTACTACAGCGGCGCTTACGCGGTCGGCCTCCTCGGCGACATCAATCCCCACATCGCCGGGCTGTGCGGTTGCCTGTCGTTGTACTTGGGAATCGTATTGTTCAACCCCGCCAAACCCCGTCAGGCCGCGCTGGCCGTCACCTGCGCGGGTCTCGGCGCACTGGCCATCGTCGGCAGCATTTCCCGCACGGCGATTTTCTCGGCAGGAGGGGGTGCTTTCGCCTTGCTGCTTCTGGAGATGCCGCAGCGCAGAGGGATCCTGCCACGCTGGGCTCCGGTCGGCCTGTTCGTTGTCGCGGGGCTCGCCGCCGTGCTGGCCTACTTCGCGTTGAGCTCGGGACAGGCGGGGCAGCGCGAGGCCACCTTGGTCGAGCGCCGCTTCAACCCGCTGCTTGCCAGCGAGGGCAGCCTCGATGAGTATCGAAGGTCCAGAGTGGACGTGGTGTACGAGGGCTACCGCGACTTGCTGACGGCAAGCCCGATTTTGGGCAACGGCAAGTCGATCACCGGCCACTCGGACGAGCGCTTTGCGGAGGCGCACAATCACTACCTCCGGTTGGTCGTGGAAGCGGGCTTCGTGGGCCTGTTCCTCTATCTCGCCATGATCGCGTTTGTCTTAAGAACCGCTTTTCGGCTTTACCGCAACGGTCACCCCCCGCTGGTGCGAAGCACGGGTTTGTTGTGTCTGCTGTTCACGATCGTGCTCTTGGTGGCTGCGATGGCCCAGGACGTCTTCGTCATTCCGCGGATCGCGCAATTGTACTGGATCATCGTGGGGATGGTGATGAGCCTCGAGCGAATAGGGCTTTTCCAAGAACGTAGGCCGATTCCCCTTGTCGCTTGAAGTCCCATGGACTCTGCTTCTGAGAAGCCTGCCGTCGCCAACATGATCTCCTTCGACATCGAGGGGCAGGCCGAGGCCCTGGACGGCGTCGTGCAAGTGCCGGAGCGCCACCTGCGGGACGGGTTCCAGGAGAGGGAGATCGAGGCCAACACGCGCATCCTCCTCGACTTTCTGGGGGCGCGCGATCAGAAGGCAACATTCTTCATCCTCGGCCGGATTGCGCGGGAGATGCCCGGGCTCGTGCGCGCCATCGCCGATGCGGGCCACGAGATCGCCTGCCACAGCTTCCATCATCGGCGGCTTTACCACTACGGCGTCGCCGAGGTCACCGCGCTGATCAAGGAGGCGAAGCAGCGTTTGGAGGACGCGTCGGGGAAGCCTGCCTTCGGATTCCGCGCCCCCCAGTTTTCGATTGTCGCCCGCAACCAATGGGTGTTCGACGTGCTGGGTGAGTTGGGGTTTACCTACGACTCGAGTGTTTACCCGACGGGCCTGCACGACTTCTATGGGATCGGGGGATTCCCCAGAGAACCGTTTCGCCTTCCCAACGGACTGATTTCGGTTCCCATGTCGGTGATCACCTTGTTCAAGAAGGAGATCCCCTTCGGGGGCGGGGGCTACCTGCGGTTGTATCCGCTGGCCTTGACGATGTGGTGCTTTCGCAGGCTGAACCGCCGCGGCGCCCCAGGGATGATCTATCTTCATCCTTACGAGGTGGGCGACCTCGTGGTCAAGATCGACGAGATGCCTCTGGCGCAGAGATTCAGGCGCTTCGTCGGCCGAAGGGCGGTGCGGCGCAAGCTCGCCAGGTTGATCGGCAGCCTGAGGTTTCTTCCAATCAAAGACTACCTGGATCGCTATCCGGTCTCCAACCTCGAAAGTCCTGACCATGCCGAATGACCTGCAGCAGGTGCAAGAGGTCGAGAAGTTCTTCAGCGACTTCTCGGCGAAATGGAGCACGCTCTATGGCGCAAAGAGGGGCTTCTTCTGGCGTTGGTTTGACCGCACGTTTCGGTGGAGCATCTACGAGCGCTACGCGCGGACGTTTGCGGCCTTAGGAAACGACCTGACGAACCGGACCGTCCTCGACGTCGGCTGCGGCAACGGCGTATACGCCTTCGAGGCCGCACGGCGCGGGGCGCCGTTTGTCCTCGGCGTCGACGTCGCGGAGGGAATGATCGCGTTGTGCAACGAGCAGCGCCGCCAATTGGGCCTGGAGAACGCGACCAAGTTCATCTGCACCCCCTTCCCGCCTTGCTCGGCTGTGCCGGAGATCGAGCGGAAGCTGAACGTCGCCATCGTCATGGGCGTGATGGATTACATCCCCGATCCGGTGCCGTTCCTGGAAGCGGTCCGCAAGAGAATCTCCGAGTTCGCCCTGATCACGTTCCCCGCCAAGGACTGGCTGCGCTGGCCGCTCCGGCGATGGCGCTATCGCTTGTTGAAACGTTGTGCCGTGTTCCATTACCACGAGTCGCAAGTCAAGGAGGCTTGCGCAAGGGCCGGCTTCGGTCGATTGGAAGTCCGGCGCATCGCTTGGACGGGATCGTGCTACTTCGTGAGGGCGTCCGTGTGACGGGGATTCCGCGAGTGGTTCGGTTAGCCGCCGGTTCCGGCGCACTCGATCCCTTTCCGGAGCCGCACCCGGGGGCAAGGGACGTCCGATGAACTGGATGCTCAAGGCCGCGATGCAGAACCTCGTCGCGCTGTTGCCTTCCCGGTGGAGCTACTCGCTCTATTATCGGATTCAACGACGATTCGGCAATCTCCGGGAGGTCAACCCCGTAAGCGCTCTCGCGCTGGGCCCCGAAATCTGCGCCCGGATCCGGCTTCAGGGCGGCAGCCCGGCGGGCAAGACTTTCCTGGAAATCGGCACCGGAAGGAGAATCAATCTCCCCATCGCCTTGTGGTTGCTGGATGCCGCCGCCGTGACCACCGTCGATCTGAATCCGTATCTGAAATACGAGCTGATTCAGCGGGATCTCCAGTACATCCGGGCGAACAGATCGGAAATCGAAGGCCTGTTTCGCGATCAAGCCGCCTTTCGGGCGGATCGGTTCGAGGACCTCTTGCGTTTCGACTGCTCAGAAAGGCCTCTCGGCGATCTCCTGCGGCTGTGCAGCATCACCTATCGAGCGCCCGCCGACGCTTCGAGGCTGGAGGTCCCCTCGCAAACGCTTGACTACCACGTGTCGAATCAGGTTCTCGAGCACGTTCCGCCCCAAGACATCAGAGCGATCTTCGCGGAGGCGAACCGGGTGTTGAAGGATGGCGGCCTGTGTATGCACCACGTCGATTTCACGGACCACTTCTCGCATTCCGATGCCTCGATCTCGGCGATCCATTTTCTCCAGTTCAGCGACAATCGGTGGCGCAAGTACTCGGGAAACAGGTACATGTACGCGAACAGGCTTCGCGTGGACGACTTTGAGCGGTTGTTCGGCCAGTGCGGTCAGCGGATCGTCGCCGTCGATGCCGAGGTGGACGGCCGACTCGTACACATGCTTGCCAACCCGGGAAAGTTCAGGCTCAACCAGAGGTTCCGAGGCAAACCGGCGCGGGTCCTGGCCACCAAGTCGGCGTGGTTCGTGACCCGCCGGTTGACCTAGAGACGCCGGAGGGCGGCGGCTCGGCCTCCGCCGAGCCGGCCCGGTCCGGGACGGTGAGGAAGGCGGGGCGGCGGCCGACGACCCGTGCATACTATGAATTCAGGTTCCGGAAAGCGAGAGGTCGAAGAACTGCCGGCCCGGGATGGGTTGAGCAAAGTGGCCGTGATCGTCGCCTGCCGCAACGAAGAACTGCACATTCGGCAGTGCTTGGATTCTCTCCTGGCCAACGACTACGATCATCGGCTCATGACGATCCTCGTGGTGGACGGCATGAGCACCGACGCGACCCGGCAGATCGTCGCCGAGTACTGCCGCCAATACCCTTGCACCCGCATGGTAGACAACCCGAAGAAGATCATCCCTGCCGCAATCAACACGGGCATCCGCGCGGCCCGGGAGATTGGGGCGGAGGTCCTGATCCGTATCGATGCCCACACCGTCTATGCCCCGAATTACATCTCGACCTTGGTGCGCGGCTTGGAACAGTTCGGGGCCGACAACATCGGCGGCATCCGGGAGACCTACCCGGGCAACACCCTCTGGGAGCAAGCCGTGGCCGTCGTCTGGAGCCACCCGTTCGCCGCGGCCAACACCGGCTACCGGACGGGAACGGGCGGGGACCGCCCGAGGCCGGTTCAGGAAGCTTGGTGCGGGTGTTTCCGCATGGGCGTTTTTGACAGGATCGGCATGTTCAACGAGTTGACGCTCCGCGCCGAGGATCGGGAGATCAACGCGCGATTGCGCCGCAGCGGCGGCAAGATCATTCTGGAGCCTTCCGCCCGGTGTACCTACTTCCCCCGCACCGGCCTGGCCGACTACGTGCGCCACGCCTTCACCAACGGCTTCTGGGTGTACTACGCCCAACGCTTTTCAGAGGTCCGGCTGATCTTCATACGGAATCTCGTTCCTCTAGGATTCGTCCTTTGGCACCTGCTGGCGGTCTTGCTGGGCCTGTGGCTCCCGTCCTCCTTGCCTTGGATGCTCGCCCCGGTCGCGGCCTACTGGATGCTCAACTTGGCGGTCTCTGCGCAGGCCGCGTGGAAGCGCCGCAGTTTGCGGCTCTTCCCTTGTCTCATGCTGCTTTTCGCCGCAACGCATTACTTCTACGGGATGGGAAATCTCTGGGGCTTGATCCGGGCGACCCTCCAGGGGAAGCAGTTACCGCCCAACACCATGGTGGAAGGCCGTGCCATCTGAGGCGAACTCCGCGCGGCGTGCGTGTGCGCGTTGGCTGGATAAGGCGGCCAAGCGGGCCTTCGACATCGCCTTTGCCACGGTCGGGCTGGTGCTCGGGTTGCCGCTCTTGGCACTGGTCGCCGTGGCGGTCAAGCTGGACTCTCCCGGCCCGGTCTTCTATCGCGGCGTGCGGATCGGGCGCCGTTTCAGGCCGTTTCGGCTCTTCAAGTTCCGCACCATGGTGACCAACGCGGAGCAGCTCGGCGGCTCCACCGCCAGCAAGCACGATCCGCGCGTCACTCGGGTGGGGCGCCTCTTGCGACGGACCAAGCTCGACGAGCTGCCGAATCTGATCAACGTTCTCGTGGGCCAGATGAGCCTGGTGGGACCCCGCCCCGAAGTCAAGTTCTACACCGACAAGTACACCGCGGAGGAGCGGTTCATTCTATCGGTGCGTCCGGGCATCACCGATTTTGCCTCGCTGGAATTCGCCCATCAGCAGGCGCTGATCGGCGAGGAAGACCCGGAGGGCGATTTTCAGGCCCGAGTGCTGCCGCGCAAGAACGCCCTGCGCCTGAAGTACGCCCGCGAGCGCTCGTTCTCGGTGGACCTGCAAGTCCTTGGAGCCACCTTCTGGCTTTTCCTGTCCAAACCGGTTGCGGCGCTCGTCCGACGGATCCGCAGGAAGAAGTAGACAAGTAGGTTATGCTTCAGCGTAACAGCCAAACCGCGAAGCCCGCAGCCGACAGCCGCCGCAGACTCGCTTGGGTCGATCTTGCCAAGGGGATCGGGATCATTCTGGTGGTCCTCTGGCACTACGGTCCCGTAAGAAGGGGTTCCGAGCAGTGGTGGCCCGACTTCTTCTCCACCCGCCGGCGACGTGGTCTTCAAGTTCTCCATGCCGCTTTTCATGTTCTTGTCGGGCTTCCTCTTCACGTGGGATGCGACCCGGGCGGGCGCATTCTGGCGCGACTACTGGGAACACTTCAAGAAGAAGAGTCTGCGGCTCTTGTTGCCGTACTGCTCCGTCAGCCTGACGTTCGCGGTTTTGCCGGTTCTTCCCGTTGTTCGTTTCCGGCTACCTGTTCCGAAAGCACCGGCTGTCGGAGAGGTTCAACCCGCAGCTCGGTGGGCTGGGCGCCTTGGCGGTGTTTGTCGGCGTCTGTGCGCTGGACCTCAGGCCGTTCCTGACGGCGGACGCCCCGGCCGCCCTTGCCGGGGCGTTTGCCGGCGTGCTAGGCTGTGTGTATGGTGCGATGGTCCTGGAGCGTGCCGGGCGTCTGGCCGAGGGGCTGTCGTTCGTCGGCAAGCACTCGGCCGGCATCTACCTGGTGAACCAGCCGTTTGCCTGGTTGGTGGCGGTCGTCCTCTACCAGCAGTTGCACGTTGCCGCCCCGGCGTACCTTGCGGGCCTTCCCGTTGCCCTCGTGTTGGGATTGGCGATGCCGGTAGTCATTGAGAAGCTCATCCTCAGCCGCAGCAACCTGCTCTCCATGCTCTTCCTGGGCGTCAAGCTCAGGCCCAGCCGGGCCGACTGCGCCCCGCACGAAGCCCAACAACCCCTTCCGTCGGAGATCGCGCGTGGAGCCTAGTTGTGACCTTCGCGAATTGGCGCGGCGGATCCGCCTGCACTCCGTGCGCATGACCCATCGGGCCCGCAGCTCCCACGTGGGCTCGTAGCTCTCCATGGCGGAGCTGCTCGCCGTGCTCTACCAGGTCATCCTCCGGGTCAGCCCGGAAACGCTCGACGATCCCGACCGCGACCGCCTGATCCTCAGCAAAGGCCACGGCTGCGCGGGACTCTACGCGGTGCTGGCGGAGTGCGGCTATTTCCCCTTGAGCTGGCTGGAGAGCTTCTACGTCGACGGGGCCAAGTTGCCCGGCCACGCCACGGCGCAAGGAATTCCCGGCGTCGAGGTCTCTACCGGGGCCTTGGGGCACGGGCTGGCGATGGCCTGCGGGCTGGCCTTGGCCGGCAAGCTGGACCGGCGGCCGTACCGCGTCTTCACGATCCTCAGCGACGGCGAGTGCGACGAAGGCTCCACCTGGGAGGCCGCCCTGTTCGCCCCGCACCATAAGCTCGACAACCTGATCGTCATCGTCGACTACAACAAGATCCAAAGCCTCGGCTACGTCAAGGACGTGTTGGACCTGGAGCCCTTTGCCGCCAAGTGGGCCGCCTGCCGTTGGGCCGTCCGCGAGATCGACGGGCACAACCTCGAAATAATCCAAGAGACCCTCCGCCAGGTCCCCTTCGAGCCGGGCAAGCCGAGCTGCGTCCTGGCCCACACCGTCAAGGGCAAGGGCGTCAGCTTCATGGAGGACAAGCTCCTCTGGCACTACCGCACCCCGCAAGGCGAGGAATACGAAGCGGCCATCAAGGAACTGGAAGCACAAGCATGAGGACCACGTTCGTCAAGACGCTCACCGATCTGGCCGCCGCCGATCCCCGGATCATGCTCCTGGTGGGCGATCTGGGCTTCGGCGTGGTGGTCGATTATGCCAAGCGGTTTCCCAACCAGTTCCTCAACGTGGGCGTCGCCGAGCAGAACCTCACCGGGATTGCAGCCGGGCTGGCCCTGGCCGGAAAGACCGTCTTCACCTACTCGATCGCCAATTTCCCCACGCTCCGCTGCCTCGAACAGATCCGCAACGACGTCTGCTACCACCGGGCCCACGTCGTGGTCGTGGCCGTCGGCGGCGGGCTCTCCTACGGCGCCTTGGGCATGACCCACCACGCCACGGAGGACCTGGCCATCCTCCGGGCCCTGCCGGAAATGACCGTTCTGGCGCCCGGCGACCCGATCGAAGTCGCCGCCGCTACCCGGGCCGCGGCGAACACTCCCGGCCCGTTCTACCTCCGCCTCGGCCGCGACGGCGAACCGGTGGTCCACGACCCTTCCGTTCCCTGGTCCCTCGGCAAGGCCATTACCGCGCGCCGCGGGCAACACCTGACCCTGATATCCACCGGGGCGATGCTCGCCACGGCGCTTTCCGCCGCCGACCTCCTGGCCGAACAGGGCTTCCGCACCCGGGTCTTGAGCATGCACACCCTCAAACCGCTCGATACCGACGCGGTCCTCGCCGCCGCCCGGGAGACCGGCCTCGTGGTCACCCTCGAAGAGCACAGCATTCTCGGCGGGCTGGGCAGTGCCGTGGCCGAGGTCCTCTGCGAGGCGGACATCCCGGACGTCCGTTTCCGCCGCATCGGGCTTCCCCCCTCGTTCTGCAAGGTGGTCGGCGACCAGGACTACCTGCGCAAGCACTTCGGCCTCGACGCCGAAGCGGTCGCCACCCGGCTGCTCAGGACGCTGCGGTACGACTTCCGCGTCGTGCCGCGCGAGCCCGCCGCCGAGCAGCCCCTTCCCACCAAGGCCGCGACCTAGACGGGATCGCACGGCAGGGTGGCATGCTCTCACGACGGCAGGGTGGCATGCTCTCACGACGGCAGGGTGGCATGCTCTCACGACGCGAAGCGTCGGGTGAGCATGTCGGGACATGCCGACCCTGCCTGCGCGAGTGACGGCATGCCGCCCAAGCCGTCTCTGTCCCGCTCTCTGCGGCCGGTCTCTCTCTCGACGGCGCCGTACCCTGGTAGAATGACGGGCGACTCCACAGTACCCTGAGTTCTCGACCAAGGGGCGGCCCCACAGACTCTATGTCGCACGCAATGCTTTCTTGCTGGTGTGTCTTGACGCTGTCGGCGACGGCGGTGCCGGCAGTTGAGCCTGACCAGTACGCCAGGCAGGTGAAACAGGATCGGCCATTGGCCTGGTGGCGATTCCAGGACCCGGACAGCAGCCCGAACTCGTCGGCCAAGGATGAGACCGGCTCGCACCCGGGGGCGTACCGGGGTGGCGTGTCGCTTGAGGACGGGCCGCCGGGCGTTGGCCGCCGAGCGGCCAGATTCGACGGCAAGACCGGCTACGTCGAGATCCCGCACCAGGAGGACTTGAGCCCGAGCGCGATCTCGGTCGAGTTCTGGTTCAAGACCGCGCAGAAGTTGGACGAGCCCTACTGGCCCGCCAGCGCCACGTTCATTACCAAGGCGACCGCCGGCGCGGCTTCGGCGGACTGGTGCATTGTCGGCGGGTCGGCCGCGGCAGGCCGCAACCAGGGACGGCTGATCGCCGCCAGCGGCCCGGCCGGGGCCGCGGACGATGCCAAGCTCGTTTCCCGCGGCCGGCTCAACGACGGAGACTGGCACCACGTGGTCTGGACCCGATCGACGGCCGGGGAATGTGCCCTCTACGTCGACGGACAACTGCTGGCCTTGACCACCGATGGCGGCGGACCGATCACCAACCGCCGCCCTATCCAGGTCGGCGGGGAGACGCTTCTCGAAGGGGGAAAGTACCTGGACGGGAGCGTCGCCGAAGTGACGATCTACGCGCGAGCGCTCCCGCCCGAGCGCATCGTGGCGCATTTCGAGGCGGCCGAGCCCGCGGCGCGCACGCCGCTGATGCTTACCACTTCGACCCCGGAGAGACCGCTGGAGTCGCTCGCGCTGGAAAGCGGCGCGGGGCTTCGCTGGGTTTTCGAGCGCCGTCCGGCGGGATGGGCTTTGGGAGCCGTCTTCCTCCACGACAAGCCGGTGGACGCGTCGGTGATTTCCGGGATCCTCGTGCTCCGGCACCGCGACACCGATGAGGAGCGCTGGCTCCCGGCGAGCGAAGGGAGGCGGATCGACGCGCGGACGGCCCGCTTCGCCGGCCAAGGCCAGGTCGACGGAGTGACGTTCCGCTTTGAGACGGAAGTGGCCTTGAAGCCGGATCGCCGGTGTGCGGCCGTCACCCCGCGGTGGTCCGTGGACAAGCCCCTGGATGGCTGGGAGGTCTGCCTGCCGTATCACGGGCCGGGCCGCCGCGATTGGCGGTGTACGGTCTACCCGTTTGCCGGCAACTCCGCGTCGGTGGCGATGGAGCGGATGATCTGCGTGGGCGTGCCCGCGGTTCTGGTTTTCCGCCAGGACCTCTCGCTGGTGACGCTCTTTGGGATCGACCCCGCCTCGGACTATTTGAATCCCACGGGTTGGACCGGGGCCACGGGCTTCCATTTCCAAAGCGGCCTGCGGGCCCCGCAGTACTCCGTGGGCGGCGGGAAGCTCTCGCCGGGCATCGACTACCGTTTGCCGCTCCAGGTCTTCCTGAGCGATGACGGTAGTTCAACCGAGGCCATCACCGGGCTTGTGCGCGATTGGATCGAGGTGAACCGTTACCAGGTGCAGCCGATGTCCGTTCGCACGCCGGACGAGGCCCTGAAGCTCTACATGAAGGGCCGCCGCGGGACGAACATGTGGAAGCCGGGGATCGGTTACCAGCTCCAGGACGTTTGGCCCGCCGTGTACATCCCCGTCTCGCCGCAGTCGGCCTATTTCGAGTACCTCCTTTACGAGCAGACGGGCGACCCCCTGTGGCGCCGGCGGGCCGTCGAGCAGATGGACTTCGTGCTCAAGGCCCAAGTGACCGATCCCGAGTCGCCGCTCTTCGGTTACATCCACACCTGCTACTTGCTGGACTCAAAGACGTTCAACAGCGACGACCGCGGCACCAACCCCGGCTACAAGGTGGACATGAACGTCCACACCGCCCGCTACATGCTCCTCACCTGGGAGCGGCTCAAGCAGAACGAGGGGATTGACCGCCGCGACTGGCACCAGGCGGCGGTCCGGGCCGCGGATTGGGCAATCGCCCAGCAAAACCCGGATGGCGGGCTGCCGCAGAAGCTGGACTATAAGACGCTCAGGAAGTCGGTCTCCGTTTGCTCCGGCCGGACGATGGCCGGGCTGCCGGTCATTGCGCGGATCACCGGCGACGTCAAGTACTGGAAGATGATCGAGCGGCTGGAGGCCTTCTTGCGGGCCAAGGTCGAAGGGCGCTACTGGTACACGGGGCAGCACCCCGACCTGTATCCCGAGGATTTCGAGTCCGACAGCGTGTGGTGCGTCGCGGAGTACTGGCTCGGCAAGTACGAACGCACCCACGAGCCGGAGTGCCTCGCCCGTGCCCGCGCCAGCGCCTGTTTTGCCTTCCTTATGCTCTGCCCGAAACAGTTGAGCTGGGTCAAGAACCCCACGCAGGCCTGCCACGCCGAGCAGTTGCACTACCTGCAATACTCGAACTACGCCTATCACAACCGCAAGCTCTACTGCCTCAAGCGGCTGGGGGAATTGACCGGCGACCCGCTCTTCAGCCGGCTGTTTGACCGGATTGTGCAGTGCGGCTTCTGGGCCCAGGCGACGGAGGGGAACTACTGCGGCGCCCAGTACGAGCGGATGGCAGACCCGTGGAGACAGGTCTCCCGCGAAGTCGACTCGAAGGGCACCCTCTATCTCAACGAGCTGTCGCTGGACGCGAACTTGCAGCTCCTGGAAATGGGCGTGATGCGGGCCCTGAGGCCCCCGGCCCATCCTTGACCTGTCAAGCGAGTGCCTTCCGGACCGCGGCCTTCATCTTCTCCAGCCCGGTGCGGGCCACGACCAACGGGTCCTGTTCCCAATACTTGCGGCTGAAGAGCTCCAACGAGAGCCACCCGCGGAAGCCGATCCCGCGCAGGTCGCGGAGGATCTGGCTCATGGGGGCCGCGCCGTCGCCGGGGTAGACGCGGTGGGAGTCGTCGGTCTTCTCCCGCGGCGGGTCGGCCGGATAGTCGTTCATGTGGAAGACGTGCATCGCCGCCCCGTTGAACGTCCGCAGGCCGGCAAAGTCGGAGCCGCCGCGGTAGATGTGGAAGACGTCCAAGAGCGGGCAAGCGTCCGGATGGGCGGCCTCGGCGAGCACGAACGCCACCTCGCCTAATCGCGATAGGGTTTTGGAGCGGCCCCAGAGCTCCAGCTCCGGGACCACGCCCGTCTCGCGGCCAAGCTCCAGGACCTTGCGATACCGCTCGGCCGCCACCAGCAGGCTCATGCCCACGACGTTGTACGCGCCACCGGGCGGGGCCCCGATCCGCTTGCCGCCGATCTGGGCCACCAGGTCCATGTCGCGCTTCATCTGCTCCAGACCGGCCTTGCGTTTGGCCTCGTCGTCGTTGATCCAATCGGCAAAGCCGATCGCGCCTTGCACCGAGAGCCCGAGGTCGGCGATCCGCCTCTTCACGTCGGAAAGCGATCCCCCGTTCTTCTTGTACTCTTCGATCTTCCGGGCCCAAGGCTCGAAGCCGCAGTAGCCGGCCTTGGCGGCGATTTCCGCCTCCTTGTCCAGAGGCAGCTTCTGCCCCATGATCGTCGCCGTGTTGAAGCAATAGCCGAACGGCTCAAGACCGCTTTGCAGTTTCTCGGACTTGGCGGCCGGGTCGGCGCCACCTGCAGCGCCAGCGACCCGCGCTCCCAGGCCCAAGCCGGCGCAGAAGATCACTTCACGTCTGGAAAACCGAGTATTCATCAGAGTGCATTCCATGAGAACGAAACGCTAAGGTGCTCTGCGCACGCTGCTCAGAACCACCTTTCAGCAACAGACTTTACCGAATCGCGCCACCGATCGCCAGTGGACCCATATAATACACCCTTTGTTTCGGCGTATGTGACCAGACACCTGCGAACGATGTCCACGTGACCGGTTAAGGCCAAATCTTGAGAAGGTCACCTTTCACATTGTAAGCGTCAAAGTCTACCAAGGGGCTCAGGCAACTTCCGCGGATGAGCAGCGAGTATCGCTCGAAAGTGCTTGCCAAGACCTCAATGGCTGCATCCAACTGGTTGAACTTGGGCCGCCCGATTCTCCTTCGGTCAGCGTCGGTGTGAGCGATTGCCTTGTTGACGAGCCGGCGCACAGGGCGGGCAACCTTTACGAGAGTGTCAATGTGCTGCTTGATCCGGTCGGCCGAAAGTGATTGAAGTCCTCTTCGTCCGGTAATCACGCCGAAGTCGCGATCTGCGAAGGTAGTTAGCTTGTCGACTTGCCACGACTCTTTGACAGTCCTCTTGAGATACCTCTTTCGATACCACTCTCGCGTGAATAGACCGGCATGTTGCTGAAGGTCTCGCAGCAGCGCAACCAATGAGACGCTGTCATTAGGCTTCGGCCTCTTCATGACGTGACCACACTTCTCGCAGCGAACTGGCTTCAAGGGTTTCATCGGTTCGTCGAGCATGCGCCGCACCGCGGTCGCGGCAAAGGCGATGTAACCCTGCTTCATCCAATAAGCCAAGTCCGCCGAATGGCGGGTGCCAACGTAACGCTGCGTGCATTCGGCCAACTGCCGAAAGATGTGTTGGTTGACTAACAGGTCTGCAAGCTGATCGCTGTAAATGCGATCCAGCCAACCACGCCACTTGCGGAAGAGGCTTGCGCTCATAGGATCGTCCCCGTGGCGTTTCGATGCCCTTCGAGGGGAGAACAGACACCCGTTCAGTTACTGGAGCGTGGGCCGAAGCAAGGAAGGTCCACCCTTTGGCTCATAACCCCATTGTCACTGCCGAAACCCTGCTTTTCAACGACGGCTCCCCTCGAGAACCCGTCTGGGGCGACCGATTCCGACGGCTGGGCAAGCCAGCCGTGCCACCCTACCGGCTCGGCTCGACCTCCAGGGCCTGCAGGATCGCCTCTCCGCCCTGGGTGCCGGTGAAGCGGATCTCGATAATCCCATTCTTCGGCCGGATGCCCTCGAAGGTCAGATCCAGGGCCTTATGGAATCCGCCCGCGCGGGCGGCAATGTCGATCTCCTTGGCCACCTCCTGACCGTTGATCGCTATGTTCATCGGCTTGCGCTTCGGGTCGTTCGGCTCGCGGGTCTCGGCCAGCCGCAGCCGGACGCGATAGGCGCCCGGGCCCACCGTCAGATTGGCCCAAAACACCGGGGCGCGGACGCCGTAGCGGTAAAGCTCCGCGTCAGGAGTCCCTTCGATCGGCCTCTCGACCGGCTTGGTCCGCCACGCCAGGGCCACCGGGTCGGTGTGGTGGCCGCTGCGGATGACAAACTCCGTGGCCGGCAGCCACTCCTTGCCGGTCGGGTCCACGTAGGGCTTGCGGCCCGTATAGCCGAAGATCATCCGCTGGGCACCGGTCGGCCCGCCGCCGGAGCCGAAATCGTGGCGGCCGGTCGCGGCAGACCACTGGACGGAATCGACAAAGACGTTCGTGCCGGTCGCGTAGGGGTTCTTTTGCCCCCGGGCAACGACTCTCAACTCGTGCGGCCCATTGGGAAGCCCGTTGCGATAATAGAGCACCCGCCCTTGCCGTACCGCACCGGGCGTCCAGCAGTCGACCCCCACGAGCTGCTTGACGCCGTCGAGGTACACGTCGGCCAGCCCGCCCGCCGGGTCCACGCGGCCGATCACCCGGGCCTGGTTGCCGTCGAAACGATGGACGACGGTTGGGCCTTTCACCTCGGCCGCCTCTTGCGGGTCGTTCCCCTCCACGACGACTGACCTCATTCCGTCGTGCCGCACGGTGACGATCCAGTCGCCGTCGGGCAGTCCTCGCAGCGTGTGGCCGTCCTGGGCCAGATCGGCTCGCAGGGAAAGCGGCGTGCCCTCGGCCGAAACCCTTGTCGGCCGGAACGCCAGGCGCAGCGCGTCCAGGCCGCCCGCCGGGGCATCGAACACGGTGTACTCGATCCGCCCTTTCCCGTAGACAATCGACGTGACGGTGCCCCCGCTTCGCACCAGGTGATTCTCGCGGCTGGGAGCGGCGATCTCGGGGAGCCACTCCATGAACTCCAGGCCGCAGAGGATGGGGCCCAGGCCGATCAGCTCCGACCACTCGCGGGCCGTGATCTGGCCGCCGTCGATATTGTCCTCGACCACGCCGCTCTCACGGAAATGATAAGTGCCGAGGATCATCATCCGCCGCGCGATCTCGCGGGCCCGCTCGTCATGGGCCTCGACCGCGTAGCGGGCCCAGTAGCGGCTCAAGAACACCGGGCAGAAATCCAGCGACCGGCCGCAGCAGGAGCTCCCCTCCGGAAAGGCCCAGGCCCCGCTGTAGACGTCGCCGTTGGACTGGGGGCTCACGCAGGCGTGGTGCAGGTAGATGCCGAGGATGTTGCGGACGTCGCCCCGCCAATTCGGAAAGGCGTCCTTGTGGTCCATCAAGTATTGTGAGACCCAGCCGGTCGTGACGATCCCGTGGACCGGGTGCTCCCAGTCCCAGTAGTGCCGGCCCCAGGTGTCCCAGGCGTGCCAGGCCCCCAGGAGCGTGTCGCGGAGGTACGCGCGGCCGGCGTCGCGGGCCTTGAGGATCGCCCCGTCGCGGCCGGTGTAGCCCAGGCGCACGAGCTCGTCGAGGAAGATGAGGATGCTGACCACGCCGCCGGTCTGGATGTTCCCGCTGGGCGTGTTACCCCAAGGGACGTCCTGGGGGTTGGCATAGCGGCCCCAGGGTCTGGCCCCGGGTTGGTGGTTGCACTTGGCGGCAAAGACGTCGCCCCAGTGTTGGGCGGCCCCCAGGTAGCGGCGGTCGCCGGTCATCTGATAGACCCGGATCATCCCCAGCCCGATCCCCGCCGAAAGGTCCAACTGGATCCAGCCGCCCGGGGCGGCGCGGCCGTAGGGCCTCCCCGCGAGCGGCACGCTGATGGGAAACCGTGGCCAGGGATGGTCCGCCGGCGTCTGGTAGTTTTCCAGCAGGTAGTCGGCGGCGATCTTCAGGTGACCGAAGACCATCGGGTCGCCGCTGTAGCGGTAGTAGCGCGGGAGGGATTCCGTGATGTACTTGAACCGCTGGCCGAGGTTCCCGTTCATCTGGTCGCTGGCCGGCAGGACGCGGATCGTGCCGCGGTCGTCCAGGTCCACGCGGGGATTGAAGATGTAGTGCGGCCCGGCCATCACGCACTGATCGGTGCCGACCCAGGGGTAGCGCTTGAGAAACTCGGCGGCGATTCGTACGCGGAAATCGACCTGCCCGTTCTGGCCCCGGTACCACGGGGCGATCACGCCGTGAGAATCCTCGACCGCCTCGTGGGCGTAGTAACGTTTCTGCGCAGTCGCCGCACCAGCGTTCAACGCCGACGCCAAGACCAGCAACACGATGCCCGCTGACCGTTCGACCTGGCTCATGGGGATGCTTCCGCTCTCGTGCCGGAGTCGGAATGCCTGGTCAGCGCGCCTCTGCGCCGACCGGCTGTTCCGTCGCGTCCAGCGGCTCGATCACGGTGACCTTCTCTTTGGGCAGCGTGGCCACAAGGTCGGGCAGGTCGTAAACCCGCAGGGCCCCGTGGACCACGTTGATCCACTGGTTCCTGGCCTGCGGCGTACGAACCACGTCGGACCAGGAGCGAAGGCAGTTCCTCAGCGTCACTGAGGCGAACCGCTCCGGCTCCAGCGCCACGGCGTGCAGGGCGGCCGGCCCGGTCCGGCCGATCGACACGAGGTGTACTTCCCGCGGCTTGTCGGGCGCGTGATAGTGTGCCACGAACTCCGCCGAGCAGAGGATGTCTTTCGTGCGCATTGCCAGGTAGGAGGTATCGAGCATGTAGGCCAGGAAGGCGTCGGTCCATTCGGGGCCGAGATACGCCCCGATGCCGGACTTCCCCTCCGCCTGCGTCTCACCCATCCCTCGAAGATCGACGGCCATGACGACTTGCCCCTCGTGGACCAGCTTCTCGATGGGACCACCTGGCGCGGCGTCGACGTCTTTGCCGCCTTCGTGAAGGTACAGCGTGGCCTGCCGACCGGGCTTTCGGGGCACGAACACCAAGGCTGGCAGCCATATCCCCGGCTCCGGCCCGAGCACAACCTTGTCGATGCGGCAGCCCTCTCGCTGGAGCGTGCCGGTCTGCTCCCACTTGAGCTGGCCCGGGCCGTTCGGCGGACGGATCCCCGTAATCCGCCGGACTTCTTCCAACGCGGCTTCACGGCTGTTCTTCTGCCAGAACTCCTTCCGTGCCTCGGCCAGTTGCCCGGCGAGGTCGAGATTCAGGTCGTAGACGCTCCGCGCCCCCGGGAGCCGCATTACCTGCCCGTCCGGAGTACACTGGAAGTCCTTATCCGCCAGGATCGGCGACTGTGTCTCCGTAATCGCATCGTCCGTCTTGAGGAGCCATCGCCGCATCCAACGGGTCGCGCCCACGCGGAGGTCGGGGGAGAAGCCGTGCTGGGCGTCGGTCTCGATCAGCTCGACCCGCTCGGGAAATCCCAGCCGCCCGTAGAACCGCTTCGCCTGGCGGAAGTTGTCCCACGCACCGCCGATGTCGAAGTAGTCTCGCGTGGCCACGCACAGGAGCGTCGGCTGCGGGGCCCGCATGAGCACGTAGTCGGCATGGTCCATCCCGAAGGCGATCTGGGCGTGGATGTTCTGCTCCGCGTCCTGCGGCCCGATCGTCTCCACCAGCCGGCGGAGGCTGGTCAAGTAGCAGCTCGGGGCGGCGGCCTGAATCCGCCCGTCGAGGGCCATGAGATAGCTGGTGAGCGTCCCACCGCCGGAATTGCCGGTGCAGCCGATCCGCTTGGGGTCGATCTCCGGCCGGCTCTCCAGATAGTCGATCGCCCGCATCCCGTCCCACACGCGGAAGGTGGCGGTGTTGCGGCCCAAAAGCGCGCTCCCCACGCCGGCCAGAGAGTGGGCCGTCGTCCCGCGGGCCAGCGGTTCGCCCTTTTCGTCGAGCAACTGGAATCGCTCGCCCTGGTCGATCGGGTCATGGCAGAGCGCCGCCATGCCGTTCTTCGCCAGGAGAATGCACGCCCGCTGGTAGGCGTCCATGGCCTTCCCGTTGTCGCTGTGCCCGCAAGGAACGAGCACGCCGGGGTAGGGCAGCTTCGCGTCGGGAAGGTACATGGCGGCGGTGACGTAGTGCCGCGGCCGGCTCTGGAAGATCACTTTCTCGACGCGGTAGCCGTCGCGCTCGATCTTCCCGACAACCTGCGGTGCAAGCGGCGTCCGCTCGGGAAAGCCGCCGAGCTGGGCAGCGAAGAACTGCCGCAAACGCTCCTGGTAGGCCCTGGCTTGCTCCGCCGTCTTGGTCTTCTCGTACTCGGCCTGGCGGCGGTCGAGGGCCTGGCGGGCTGCCCGCAGCAGATACTCGTGCACCATCGCTTTCGGCGCGACGCCGTCGAGCTTCTCGGGCAGCACCCGGAGGTCTTCCGCGCTCGCACCGGCGGCGACAGTCAAGACAACGGCAACAGCGAGCAGCTTCCGGACCATGATCCCTCTCCGGGCATCTCAAGCACAGGCGATCAGCCATCGCGTTGCTGATAGCTGATAGCTGACCGCCGACGGCTTAGAGCTTAGTCGGCCCGCGCCGTGCCGGCAAGACCTGAAACGGGGCCGAAGTGGGCTATTGTTCGAACTCCGCGCGCCGCCGCTCCAGCTCTCCCATGATCTCGGGCGCTTCCTTGAGTTCGGCGAGTGGCTCCAGTTGGCTGCGGATATGGGCCCAGTCGAGCATGCCGGTTTGGCGAATGATGATCCCTTCCACGTCTAGCCAATCTCTGACGCGGGCCGCGAAGGCCTTCATCACAATCAGATCCTCGGCCGAGCAAGTGCGCAGCCGCGCATGCGGCCCAAAGGCGAAGAGACTCGACCGTGCGACAACCAACTCCTCGAAACGCAATCCGCCCAGCGCGATGTCCAAACCGACCCCGGAGCGGGCGCGCGCCAGTAGCACGCGCCGCGTGAGGGCGAAGTTGACGGCGTCTGCAATCCGGGCATCGAAGTGCTCGAGCAGCTTGCGGACATAGGGCTCCTCGCCGCCGAAACCGGTCCACAAGGTCAGGTCAACGTCGATGGTCTCGCGCGGTTCCCCCCAACGCTGCAATGCCAGACCGCCAATGAAGCAGAACCGCCAGCCTTGGGATTCGCAGAGGGCCTGAAGGTCCGCAGCGGCGCGGATGATCTCAATCACGGCGGGCGGCCTTCTTGAACCATTGCTGTTGTTCCACCAGCCCGGAAGTGGGGCGCGGCGCCCGCGGCGGGACTCGGTAGTCCGCCGGGCCGCACAAGAGCGCGATAGCGCGCTGGGCATCCAAGCAGCGCAGCTCCTCCCGCCGCAGGCGCTCCATTTCCTGCCCCGCCTCGCGCCATGCCTGCACCCAACGGCGACCCAAAGCCACCTCTTCCGGCGTCCAACTGCTTAGACTCGAAGGCTCGGGACTCATGGACCTATTCTACCCGTTATTGCCCCGCGGTACAATCCGAGGGCCGGGTTTGACGCACATTCTGCGGCGTGAAGGTCGGCCCAGCAGACCATAGGGGGTGGATGTGAATCCGCAAACCTAGCCGCGTCCCCGTTTCTTTCAGAAGCTGATCGACTGGAGGGCGGGGTAGTCGGCGACGTGGACCATTTCCTTCATTTGCAGCCCGAGTTGATAGAAGCCCGCCCCCAGGGGATGGAGGTGCCTGGCCCGGGCGCGGACGAACTGCATGTTCCCTTCCCAGCGGAAGCCGAGGATCACTTCCTCCACCGCCCTTGGCTCGTCGAGCACCAGGGCAACGCCCAGCGTGGTGAACTCCTTGCTGACGGCCGCGAAGATCCGTTCCACCAGGGGCCGGTCCTTGTGCAGCGGGATCACCAGCACCACGACGGTCAGGTTCACGCGGGCCTCCTCGCGGGGGCCATCCATCAGGGCCTTCAGCTCAGGGCAGTTGTTGTTGAGCATCTTGAGCATGAAAGCCCGCACTTCATGCTTCTTGTTCGGGGTGAACAACCGTACCATAATCCCTCCGGCGCCGGGAAGCGGCTTGTCCGATCACCATCAAGTATAGCTCACAATCGAATATAGCTTGCCCGCGCGGGCATGGCGGTAAGTCCAGCAGTGTCAGCCATTTGCGGGGCCTCGCCGGGTTGCCCGCCGCCGCGGTTTCCTCTATGATCGTGGGGCGGGGCGGCGGCTTGATCCGGGGAGGAGCGTCCCATGAAACCGTGGATCCTTGCGGCGGCCGTTTGGGGGCTGGCCGGTCCGGCCCCGGGCCAGACGAATCTGGTGCGGAACCCCAGCTTCGAGGAAAACCGCCAGAAAAGCGGCGTCCCCGACGCTTGGCAGGCGTCCGGCGACCCGGGCCGCGTGACCCAGCAGTTGAGCCTCGACCAAGGCCGCGACGGCAAGCGATGCGCGCGGCTCTGCTGCACGCGGTTTGAGGCCGGCACGCCCGCCGCCCATGCCATGCTCTGCCAGATGGGCGTGCCGGTGCGGAGAGGGGCCTCGTATCGCGTCCGCTTTTGGGCCCGGGCCGAAGAGATCGCCGGCGACGTGGTCTCCATCGCCCTCTCGGACACTTCCAACTGGTCCAACTGCGGGCTGGAGGACTCGTTCGCACCGGCGGCCCGGTGGGAGCGCTACGAGTTCATCTTCCGCGCCGCGCGGGATTGTGCGGCGGCCACCCGCTTCCAGCTCTGGTTCAGCTCCACGGGGACGCTCTGGGTGGACGACTTCGAGTTCGCAGAGGTGGACCCGTCGCAGAGCCCCTTCCGCCCGGGACGTGTCATCCCCGCGGCCGGCCGCAGAAACCTGATCCCCAATGCGAGCTTCGAGTGCGACGCCGACGGCTGGGGCTCCGCCGAGTGGGACCGCGCCAGGCACTGGGGCGGCCCGCTCAACCGCCTCTTCGGCACGATCGATCGGACCGAGGCGTTCCACGGCCGGGCGAGCCTGAAGATCGAGCTTTCGCCCGAAAGCCGGCCGGTCTCCTACTTCGACTACTACGAGCTTCACCGCATGCCGGTCCGGGCACCGCTGGCCGCCAACGTCGGTTTTGTGGAAGTGGAGCCTGGGAAGAGGTACACGCTCTCGGTCTCCATGAAGGCGATGAAGGCCGAGACGCCGGCGCGGCTGGCCGTGCGGTATTTCCAGGGCGGCGCGGCGAGCAAGCTCGTTGGAGTGTCGACCGAGTGGCAGCGGTACAGCCTGTCGTTTGCGGCGCAAGTCCGTTGGTGCTACGTTCTTGCCGGCCCCGATTTGTGCCCCGGCCAAGACAACCCGAATCCGCCGCCAATCGCCACGGTGTGGCTCGACGCGGTGCAACTGGAGCGCGGCGACCGGCCCGGCGAGTTCGCGCCTCGCTCGCCGATCGAATTAGGCGTTACCACCGAGAAGCCGGGCAACGTCTTCGATCGCAGCGAGCCGATCCGCTTCTCGGTCTCTCTCGGCAACAGCGATCCGACCATCCCCGCGGAGGTAAAGGTCCATCTCCGCCTGGAAGATTTCTTCGGGCGGGAAGTCTGGAGCGACGAGTCCAAGGCCACCGTGCCCTCCGGCGACGTTATCCGCATTCCACGGGTGCTCCCGCCGAGCGCCACGCGGCAGGGCTTCCTGCGGCTCGTGGCCGGATTGAACGCCGGCAGCGAGGCCCAAGAGCGGTCGCTCCGCCTGGCCGCGATCCCGGTCTGCCGGCAGGACGAATCGCGATTCGGCGTCAACCATGCGTACCCCTGGCCGCACCTGCTGGACCTGTCGCGGCAGGCGGGGCTCGTCTGGGTCCGCGACTGGTCGCTCAAGTGGCAGGAGGTCGAGCCCGAGAAGGGGCGGTTTACGTTCGCCGAGGCCGATCTCCAGATCGACCGGCCCCGCAAGCACGGGCTCTCGGTGCTGGGGCTTCTTCCGTTCCCGTCGAGCAACTGGTCGAGCAGTGCCCCGGCGGGCGTTGCCGCGGAAGGGCCCTATCCGCAAAACCGGGCCCGCGCGGCCTATGCCCCGCGCGAGACGGCCGAGTTCGAGAACTACGTCGAGAAAACCGTGGCCCACTACAAGGGCCGGATTCGTTGGTGGCAGGTCTTCAACGAGCCGCTCTTCACCGATTATTCGCTGCCCCGCAAGCACGGCTACGACGGGACCGCCTACGGCCGGCTCACCGTGGCCTTCGCCAAGGCGGCACGCCGGGCCGATCCGCAAGCCCGGGTCCTGGCGGGCATCGGGTACCTCCAGGACGGCCAGATCCTGGAGGACTTCGACCGGTTCTTCGCCGCCGGCGGACTGAAGGCCGTCGACGCCGTGGACATCCACCATTACCCAGGCCTCCGTCCGCCGGAGTTCTTGGGGGACCTGTTGGCCAAGCTCAACGCCCTGATGGAAAAACACGGGGGACGCAAGCCGATCTGGCTCACCGAGTACGGCTACTACGCCGACGATGAGCCGGCGTCGCTTCCCATACACCACAGCGGGTTCGATCGGCCGCTGGCCAGCGAGCAGGTTCAGGCCGAATACGCCGTCCGCTGGGCGGCCATTGCCTTGGCCGGCGGCGTGGACAAGGTCTTCTACCACGCCGGCACCTGCCCGGGGATCAACGCCGACAACCTGGAGGGCGTCTTCTACAAGTACGGCGGCCAGCCGCGTAAGATCTACGCCGCCCAGGCCGTGATGGCCCACTTCCTCACGCCCGGTGTGAAATTCGTCAAGAAGCTCCCGCTGGGTCCGGGCGTCCAGGCGTATAGCTTCCGCGATGGCCGGCGGCTGATCGCCGTCGTCTGGGCCGCGGGCCGCACGAAGGTTGCTCCCATCCGCCTGAACGACCCCAAGGTGCAATTCTTGGACCTGATGGGCCGGCCGCAATCCTCCCGCGAGTTCAACCCGACCGGCACGCCGATCTACCTCATCGGCGATGGACTGTCCGACGAGGCCTTCGGGACAGCGCTGATTCCCTCTCCCTCCGGGAGAGGGTCGGGGTGAGGGGCGTTAAGAACGAAGCAGGCTCACGAAGCAGACTGCCGGGTGGAACGATAGTCCGCCCGTCTTCGACTGCTTCAGTCGAACCCATCGGGACTGCCAGTTGGCGGAGTTGTCCCCAGGGACGCCCTTGGGCTAGAATTGGGCGATCAGCAGCGGACCCCAACCCGGGAAGCGACGCCGTGCGGCACGTGAGTCTTCAGATCCCCAAGGAAACCCTGGCGGCCTTCTGCCAGCGGCACCGCATCCGCCGGCTGTCGCTGTACGGTTCCGTCCTGCGAGACGATTTTCGCCCCGATAGTGACGTGGATGTGCTGATCGAGTTTCAGCCCGGGTGCGTTCTAGGTTTGGGGATTATCGCCATCGAGCAGGAGCTATCGGCCATTCTGGGGGGGCGCAAGGTGGACCTGGTGAACCAGAAGTACCTCAATCCCCGGCTGCGAGACCGCATCCTCGCGACTGCAGAGGTCCAATATGCAGAAGGATGATCTGGTTTACGTTGGCCACATGCTGGACTTGGCCAAGAAGGTTGCGGCGAAGGTTGAGGGAATCACTCAGGCCGATTTCGACCGGGACGAGAACCTCCGCTTGGCTCTGGTCCACCTCGTTCAAACCCTCGGTGAGGCGGCACGCAAGGTCTCCCTCCCGTTCCAGCAGGCTCACCCAGAGATTCCGTGGACCGCAATCATCGGGATGCGCCACCGAGTGGTCCATGATTACCTGCATGTCGACTTCGACATCGTTTGGGGCGTGGCAACGTTAGATTTGCCTCCCTTGATTGCCGAGATCCAGGCGATTGTACCTCCTGCGCAAGGCTGATCGACCCGTTTCTCGGTCGACTTGTCTTCTTCCTCGTTCGTCCTTTTTTCCGTCGTGGGAGCGGCTGCTACCGCGGCACCAACGACGCCAGAACGCCGAGCAGTTGCTCCATCACCTCCGGCTTCGGCAGCGGGAGCTTGAAGTAGGCCGGGCCGCTGGGCTCGTCGCGGGTGACGAAAGAGCCGAGGGTCGAAAGAGGCGCTCCGGCAGCCTCGGGCTTGCCCGCCGTGAGGCCCTGGCTGAGCTTCTGGAGGAAGTTGACCCCGGCAGCGAGCACGTCGGTCCAGAGGGTTTCCGCCGCAGGTGCCTGCGGCGGGGCTGCTTCGAAAGCGGCCGGTTCTTGCTCGCCGCGGCGGCCGCTTTCCCGCGATCGCGCCTCTTCGCGTTCTTCCCCGCGGGCTTCTTCTTCCCCCGCCTCCTCTTCCTCGGCGGGCATCGGTGATGCGGCGGGCATGGACGGCGGGATCGAGCCGGTGGCCTTCTCGACCGACTCCATGAACTGCTTCAGACGCGTCCCGCCCATGAAGACCTCGTCCTGCCCGCCATCCAGCACCCCGGCGAACACGGACCGCTTGAACCCGAGCAGGGCGAGCATTCCCTCCTCGATCGTTCCCTGGGAAATGAAATGGACCACGCGGACCGGGCGGTGCTGCCCGAGGCGGTGGACCCGGCCGATCCGCTGCTCCAGCACCGCGGGGTTCCACGGCTGGTCGAGGTTGATCACCACCGAGGCGTGCTGCAGGTTCAGGCCCACGCCGCCGGCATCCGTGGACAGGAAGAGCCGGCAATCCGGGTCTTCCTTGAAGCGGTGGATGAGGTCCTTTCGCTTCGGCCCGGGCACGCCGCCGTAGAAGAGCACGTGCTCCAATCGCCGGGGCTTCAGCCGCGCGACCACCAGCTCATGCATCCGCACCCACTGGCTGAACACGACGACCTTGATCTCGGGGTTCTCCAGGATCTCGCCCAGAAGGACCATCATCTCGTCGGCCTTGACGCCGTGGTCGGTCGATTGGTCCAGCAGGTACGTGCTGTTGCACGACATCCGCATGTTTTGGAGGAAGATCATAAGCCGCCGCTGGTCGGCCTCGGACAGGAAGCCGATGCGGCGCCACTTGGCCACGATCTTCGCGACCAGCTCCCGGTTTTCCTCGTGGTGCTTGCGCTGTTCGGGAGTCATGGGGACGAACATCCGCTTTTCCATCCGCTCGGGCAGTTCGCGGAGCACCTTGTCCTTGGTGCGGCGGATGAGGATCGGCGAGAGCGTCTCGGAGATCCGCGAGAGGTTGCGGTAGCCGATCACGCGGCCGGTCTCGTCGACGTGCTGGTGCTCGTCGAGGAAGCGGAACATCGGCCCCAGGCGGAAGCGGTCCACGAACTCCACGATCGAGTGCAGCTCTTCCAGGCGGTTTTCCAGCGGCGTGCCGGTGAGCACAAACGCATGTTGCGACTGGATCCGCTTGACGCTCGTGGCCGTCCGCGTCTTCCAGTTCTTGATCCGCTGGGCCTCGTCGAGGATCACCAGCTCCGGCTCCCACTGCCGGATCAAGTCCAGGTCGCGGTGGACGACGTCGTAGTTGGTGAGCTTGTAGAACGAGTCGGCGGCGTAGAGTTGCGCCCGGCGGGCCAAAAGCCCCTCCACAACCAAGGCCGGCCGGTCGGCGAACTTCTCGATCTCCCGCTTCCACTGGTGCTTCAGCGACGTGGGCGAGATCACGAGCACCCGCTGGAGTCCCACGGTGCGGGCGAGGATCTCCACAGCGGCAATCGCCTCGATCGTCTTGCCCAGGCCCATGTCGTCGGCCACCAGGCAGCGGCCGGCCTTGGCGGCAAAGAGCGCCCCCTCGCACTGATAGGGATAGAGCGGCACCTTGAGCAGGTTTTTGAAAGCCGGACTGCGAATCCCGCCCGGGAACGCCCGGTCGATCTCGTCGGCCAGCCGGGCCCGGTCGCGGACCTCGGCGATCAGGGCCAACGCGTCGTCGTAGCAGCGGAGTTCGTGGTCCCAATGGGCGGCCTGGCGGAGGAACGTGTGAAACCGCAGGTAGGCCTCCGGCTCAAGCCGGCCGTGGGCGTCGAAGAATTGCTCGGCGGCGCGGCACAGCCCCTCAGGGCAAGCGGTGCCGGGGCGGAACATCACCTCCCGCTTCGCCCCGTAGCGGACGTAAACCTCGGAATACGCCGGGTGGAATCCGGCGGCCAGGGCCTTGCGGTTGTCTCGCTTCCGCCGCAGCCGGGCCAGCGTGAACTCGACGTGCTTGCAGGTCCCCAGCGTGTTGGTGGTGAAATCGGGGCAGGAGCAGAAGTTCTCCCCCAGCCCTTCGCCCCGGATCGCCACGCGGTACGTCCGCTTGGTCTGCGGGTTGGTCACCTCGAATTCCGAGAAGACCGGCTCGCGGCCGGCGTTTTTCAGGCGGAAGTTCTGCTTCTGCCCGAATTCCCGCCGCAGGGCGATCTGCCACTGCTCCAGCGACATGTCCTCCGGCTTGCGAAGGCGGGAGATTTTCTTAATGTGGACCTTCCGGGCGGACCGGCGTTTGGCTGCCTTCGCCCGCAACAACAGTCCGCGGCCGTTCTGCTGCCGGGCGACCGCCCGGGACCCCCCTGCGACAAGAGCGGTGCTCGCCACCATGCGATATCTCCTTGAGACTCCGTGACCCCTACAACCTACCCGATCCCGAGGCGGTACGCAATTACCCCAAACCACCGGCGACGCCAGCTTGCCCGGAAGCGTCGCAGGGCACAGAATGTAGGGTAGCGGAGTAGGGCCGGCTGTGCCGGCCGCGTGTCCGGAGTCTCGGCCGGCGGAGCCGGCCCTACTGATTGCTGAGAGCTGACGGCTGATAGCCCCTTTCGGCAGAAAGAAACGCTTGGGAAGCCCGATGAACCAGGCTGAAATCGACCTCTGGCACATGCGGCGGGCACTGGAGCTGGCCTTGCTGGGGCAAGGGCACGTCGAGCCGAACCCCATGGTCGGCTGCGTGGTCGTCCAAGGGGCGGAGATCATCGGCGAGGGCTGGCATCGCCGCTTCGGCGAGGCCCACGCCGAGGTCGAGGCCCTCAAGCTTGCCGGCCTGCGGGCCGCCGGGGCCACGATGGTGGTCACGCTGGAACCTTGCTGCCATCACGGCAAGACCCCGCCGTGCATCGAGGCGGTCGTGGCCGCGGGGATCCGCCGGGTGGTCGCCGCCCAGCCGGACCCGTTCCCCGAGGTTGCCGGCCGGGGCCTGGCGAAACTCCGCTCCGCCGGGATCGAGGTGGAAGTGGGGCTCCTGGAGGCCGAAGCCCGCCGGCTCAACGCCGCGTATCTGAAACTGCTCCGGACGGGCCGACCCTGGGTCCTCGCCAAGTGGGCCATGACGGCCGACGGCAAGACCGCCACCCGCACCGGCTCCAGCCAGTGGATCTCCAGCGACGAGTCCCGGGCGATCGTCCATCAACTGCGGGGCCGGGTCGATGCGATCGTCGTCGGCCGGGAGACGGCCCGAATGGACAACCCCTTGCTGACCGCCCGGCCCCCGGGCCCGCGCACGGCCCTTCGCGTGGTGGTCGACACCCGGGCATCCCTCTATTCCGACAGCCAACTCGTGCGCACCGCCCGGGAGGTCCCCGTGCTCGTGGCCGCAGGACCGCAGGCGACTCAGGCCGATCGCCGGCGGCTGGCCGAGGCCGGCTGCGAGGTCCTCGTTTGCGAGGCGGACTCCCACGCGGGCCGCCTGGACCAGCTCTTGGAGGAGCTGGGCCGGCGACGCCTGACCAACGTGCTGGTGGAAGGGGGCGGCCGACTCCTCGGCACGCTCTTGGACGCCCGGCAGATCGACGAGGTCCACGCCTTCATCGCCCCGAAGCTCCTCGGCGGCGAGGCAGCCGGCAGCCCCATCGACGGCGAAGGAATCTACGATCTCTCTGCTGCCCTGACCCTCGACTCCCCGGAGTGGCGCCAGGTCGGGCCGGACGTCTACCTCCGCGGCCGGATTGCCCGCACCGGCTAAGCGGCCGGCCAACAACAACCCCTGCTCCTCTCCCGCGGACGGGAGAGAGCGGAGTTATTGTGGGACGGCCACTAATGTGCGGACACATCCCGCTCATGCTTCTCAAAGGTCTTTGGGAGCTTCTCGCTTCACGTTCCAGCGCTGGCGGAGGCGCACGGAGTCGATTCCCAGCTTCGAGCCGCGGGACGGGCCGGACTGCCCGGTACACTCCAGCCGCAGCGTGTGGTTGCCCGCGGAAAGCCTTTGCTGGCCCAGGTTCAGCTCCTTGACCTTGACCGCCGCGTTGTAGAAGTCGATCGGCTCTCGGACCTGCTTTCCGTCCAGGAAAATGCGGTAGATGCCGAAGTCGTAGGAATACGTCATCCGCAGGGTAAGCTGGCGGAGTTCCTCCTTCTCCACGGGGAAGGTGAACTGAACCGACGCCCCGGTCCCGCGGGCGTTGTCGAAAAACAGTTGCCCGTCGCCGGTCCAGTCGTAGCCCTTTTGCAGGTGCAGGCCGCCGTGCTCGCTCTTGGCCGTCTTCAGCATGTCCTTGCCCTCGACGACGATGTCGAGGTTCGGCAGTTTGCGATCCTTGGCCGGCGGGAGCGTGGCGAATCGCTTCGGCTGGCCGACCTGGTACCAGAAGGCCACGGTTGCAAAATCATCGTTCCGCTCGACGAATCCCTCGTGGGCCCCTTCCTTGAGCTCGTCCTTCGAGATCCAGCCGGCGTCTTCGATTTCCACCCGCAGCGACTTGGTGAAACGCACCGGGTCGGGAATGTGCCAGCGGTAGACCGTGGTGTACCAGCCGACCATGTCCCACTCGCCTTCGAGGATCGGCACGCCGAAGAACGGGAAAGTGCCGGTCCCCATGCCCCAGGCGTTGCAGACGTAGTCCTCCGTGCCGGTGCCAAAGAGGCTCGGGGTCTTTTCGCCGTCGATATAGAACTTGTCGTCCCCTTCGCCGAACCACTTGGGGCTGCGTGCCCGGCCGCTGAGGACCGTGCCCACGTAATGGCCGCGGCCGACGGCATCCAGGATCAGGTAGTCGCGGCCGGATTGGCAGGGGAACTCCTGGCGATACTGGGCGCAGAAGTAGGGAGTATCGGGAGGCAGCGATTCCTCCCTCAGGTAGTCGATCTGATAGTAGAACGAGCCCAGCGGCTTGTCGGCCTGGTTTTCCAGCTCGATGCGGGCGGACTTCGCAAACGGCATGGGCCAGTAGCAGTTGTAGGCGTCGCCCCCTTCCACCGCCACGGGGGCCGAATTCACTTCCGCCCGCTGCCCGAACCCGGCGGCGAAGAAATCCCCCACCGGCGACTCGACGGCGGGCTCCTTGGCCCCGTCCCAGTACATGCGCAGGACCAGCTCGGAGTGGTTCGGGTTGCCCTCGCGGCCCAGCCAGCTCGGGGCCGGCTCGGGGAAGGTGAGCCAGATGTGCTGGATCGTGCCCGGGCCCTGGACGTCGGCCAGGACGAGGGTCTTGCCCGGCATGATGCGGCGGTTGTCCCAGTTGCTGGAGCGCTTGGGATTCGCCGAAGAAACCCGCGCGGAGCGCCCGGGGCGGAGCTTCGTCAAGTGCCCCAGCGAGCCGCCGACTTCGGAAGACGAGACCGCGGCGTTTCCCACGGCGACCGGCTCCGCCAAGGCAGGGCCGTCGAGCCCGGCTGCAAGCCACAGTGCGGTCAACATCAACAGGGCAAACGCCAAGGCACAGGACACCTGCCGCATGGGAAACCTCCAATCATTGCCAACGGGAAGGACATCGCACAGACGCACGTGACACAGCCGCCCTCCGCCGTGCCGCACGCCACCATAGTCTAACCAGACGGCCCCCGCCGCGTCCAGATTTGCACTACAGCCGGAGAGGGATTATCTTGGAGGCGATCATAAACGGCGGCTGCCAAAGCCCACCGGCTGCGACCCGTGGGCTTTGAAAGCGTGGAGAAGTCGAACTCATGGCCCACACCAGAATCCACCGCATCCTCGACGAAGTCGGCGCGATCGCCTTTCCCGGGGTCTACGACACACTCTCGGCTATGATTTGCCAGCGCGCCGGCTTTCCGATGGGTTTCGTCTCAGGCTACTCGGTCGCCGCGACGGCCATCGGCGAGCCCGACCTGGGCCTGTTGACGCAAACGGAGATGATCGAGCGGGCGCGGCGGATCGCGATGAGCGTGGACATCCCGATCATCGTCGATGCCGACACCGGCTACGGGAACCCGCTCAACGTCCATCGCACGATCCGCGAGCTGATCGCGGCGGGCACGGCCGGCTGCTTCCTGGAGGATCAGGTGTGGCCCAAGCGCTGCGGCCACTTGCGCGGCAAGCGGATCATCGAGCGCGAGGAGTACATCCAGAAGATCCGGGCCGCGGTGGATGCCCGGGCCGGCCGCGATTTCTTCATCGTCGCCAGGACCGACGCCTTGGCAGTCGCCGGGCTGGACGAAGCGGTCGCGCGGATCGAAGGAGCCCGCGACGCCGGCGCGGATGCCAGTTTTATCGAGGCCCCCGGCTCGGTCGAACAACTGGCCGAGATCGGCCGCCGCGTCCCCAAGCCGGCCGTGGCCAACATGATCGAGGGCGGGCGCACGCCCGTCCTGCCCAAAGACCAACTGGTCGATCTCGGCTTTCAGTTGATCCTCTACCCGCTGGCCGGGCTGTTTGCCGCCGCCCGGGCAATCGAGGCCGTCTGCCGGAAGCTCCGCCGCGACGGCACCACGCTGGGCGAAGAAGACCGCTTGATGCCGTTTGAAGAGTTCAACGCACTCATCGGCGTTGAGGAGAAGCACGCTCTGGCGCAACGATTTGGCGCGGGCTGATGGGGGACAATGGACTATCTCGTAAAGCCCACGGGTTGCAACCCCCGGGCTTTGGGATTTGAATGGTCATGTAATCGCCAACGGTACTCACTGATTCGGAGACCGCAGGCATGACTGATCAGCGAAGGTGGTACCACATCCTCACCACCTACGGCGCATGGCTCCACGGCGACGCCCGCGGCTTCCGGACACGGCACCAGCGCGAGCATGTCGAAGGCGACTACAAGAACCCGCCCCCGCCCGGCAAGTACAAGGCCCGGGAGGAGCGGAGTCGAGAGTCGCTCAAGCACGCGCCGCCCCGGCTGGCAAAGCCGTTGCGGGAGATCGTGGGAACGGCCGTGAAGGAGCGTCTGGAGGCGTTGGGAGCGATGATCGTTTGTATTACCGTCTCCGGGCAGCATGTTCACCTTCTGGCGAAAATGCAGTCCAGCCAGGTGCGCAATTGGACAGGCGCGGCGAAGCGGCACGCGTGGTACGCCCTGCGCGAGCGGGGATGGTCGGGCAAACTGTGGGGCAAAGGCCGAAAGACAATTCCCATCAAGAGCCGCCGGCAGCAGTTGAATGCCTATCGGTACCTCCTGGACCACGCAGACGTCGGTGCTTGGGTGTGGAGGTGGGGACAGCAGGTATGACCATTTCGCAAGATCCGTCGTTGTCCGAAACCGGCGTTGCAGGACAAAGCCCACGGGTTGCAGCCCGCGGGCTTTACGACTCAGTGAGAAGGAGTAATCCCGTGAAGCGTCTCAGTCTGCTGTCTGCACTCGTGATCCTCCCTTTTCTGGCCGCCGTCACCCCGGCCGGAGAGAAGAAGCCCGAGCCCTTGGCCGGAACGGCGGTGCTCGATTGGACCGACGACATCTCGGTCCGCATCGTCGATGAGGCCCATCGCCTCCTGGACCGCAAGACGGCCGAGTCGGTCAAGTCGCGCGAGAAGTACTGGAAGCGGGATTTCTCGTCGCCCGAGGCGTACGAGAAGTCGGTCCAGCCGAATCGCGAGCGGTTCAAGAAGATGATCGGCGTGGTGGACCCGCGGGTGCCGGTGGTGATGGAGCGCTTCGGCGACGAAGACAATCCGGCGCTGGTTGCCGAGACGGAGAAATACCGCGTCTGGCAGGTCCGCTGGACGGTGCTGGAGGGCGTGACCGGCGAGGGACTGCTTCTGGAGCCGAAAGAGAAGCCGGCCCACCACGTGGTCGTTATTCCCGATGCCGACCAGACGCCGGAGCAACTGGTGGGCCTTGTGCCCGGCCTCCCGCCGGAATCCCAACTCGCTCGGCTCCTGGCGGAAGTGCGCCGTCGCGTCGTCGTGCCGGTCCTCATCAACCGCTCCTGCGACTTCTCCGGCAGCCGCTTAGTCCGCTACACGAACCAGCCGCACCGCGAGTGGGTCTACCGCCAGGCATTCGAGATGGGCCGGCACGTCATCGGGTACGAGGTGCAGAAGGTGCTGGCGGCCGTGGATTGGCTCAAGAAGACGGCAGGCGAGCGCGACGACATCGACGTTGGTGGATACGCCGAGGGCGGACTGATCGCGTTTTACGCGACGGCGGCGGACACTCGAATCAACGCCTGTCTCGTCAACGGGTACTTCGACTCGCGTCAGCGGCTCTGGGAGGAACCGATCTACCGCAACGTCTTTGGTCTGCTCAGGGAATTCGGCGACGCGGAAATCGCGAGTCTGATCGCACCGCGTGGGCTGTTGGGGCAAAACTGCAAGGTCCCATCAGTCCAGGGACCGCCCGCGCCGACGGCCGGCCGGCGCGGCGGCGCGGCTCCCGGGAGGCTTTCTACTCCCACGCCGGATTCTGTGGAGGCCGAGTTCAAACGCCTTTCGCAACTCACGCAGGGCAAGTTCGAATACTCGGCGGTCGTTGAACCGGGTTTGATGCAGTCTCCGTTCGTTCTCGCGACGCCGATTGTCGCACCGGCCATCGTGTCCCCCCCGCCCAAAGACGCCCGCAAGAAGTTCGACCCCCAGGCCCGGCAGAAACGCCAGGTCGAGGAGCTGGTCAACCACGTGCAGCACCTGGAGCGGGTCTCGGGTTGGGCCCGCGATGAGTCCGTGCTCAAAAAGCTCTACGGCAAAGGGCCCGAGGCGTTTATCGAGGGGGCCAAAAAGTACCGCGAGTTCTTCCGCCGCGAGGTGATCGGCTGGATCGACGATCCGCTCGTGCCGCCGAGCCCCAAGACCCGCAAGGTTTACGACGAGCCGAAATGGACCGGCTATGAAGTGGTGCTCGACGTCTGGCCGGAGTTGCACGCCTGGGGCATCCTCTGCGTGCCCAAGGACCTCAAGCCTGGAGAGAAGCGGCCGGCGGTCGTCTGCCAGCACGGGCTGGAGGGCGTGCCCCGCGACACGGTCGAGAAGAATGTCCCCGGCTATCAATACTACAAGGCCTTCACCGCGGAGCTGGCCGAGCGGGGTTTTGTGACGTTCGCGCCGTATAATCTCTACCGCGGCCAGGATCGCTTCCGCTCGCTCCAGCGGAAGGCCAACCCGCTGGGCCTCTCGCTTTACTCGCTCATCACGCCGCAGCACCAGCAGATTGTCAACTGGCTCGGCGGCCTGCCGTTCGTCGATAAGTCGCGGATCGGCTTCTACGGCCTCAGCTACGGCGGCAAGACGGCGATGCGGGTGCCGGCCCTCGTCGAGGGCTATTGCCTCTCGATCTGCTCCGGCGACTTCAACGACTGGATACGCAAGAACGCCAGCGTCGATTTCCCGGGCAGCTACATGTTCACCGGGGAGTACGAGATCTTCGAGTGGGACCTCGGCCACACCTTCAAC
>CAYGZA010000003.1:0-68220 GCA_964354135.1 uncultured Planctomycetaceae bacterium | reverse complement strand
TGGGTAGGTCCGCGGAGCCAGTCCCCATTTTGCCCGCCGGGGCGTAGGCCGCCGCCTGATGCGCAGGGCGGTAATCGTAGCTCCCCAACTCCCGGAAGTAGGCGCAGACTTCGTCGGACACCTTCAGGCGGTCCAAGACTCGATCGTCGGCAAACAGCCCGCCGTTGTAGGCGTGGATGCCCAAGGCCGCGTTGCCGCGATTGATCGAATGGAACAGGCCGCGGAAGTTCTCCCAAATCGGGCGCGGGTGGTAGGGGTCGCGATGTTCGTACGCCTTGCGGATGGTTTCGGTGGGCAGCAAACCCCGATCTTCGCAGAAGGCGCAGAAGAGCACCCGGTCAAGGAGCTTTTGGGCGCAACTCAGCACGTCGTGGCGGGGCACGTCGGGGTTGTCGCGGCAAAGCCGCTGGAAGGCGTCTTGCCGCATGTCGGCGTAGCGGAGGTAGAACTCCTTGGTCAGCTCCTTCCCGACCCGCTCCGATTCGCTCAGCAATTCATGGAAGTGGCAACGCTCCGTTTCCGGTATAACCCGCTCCGCGCCCAGCAAGAAGACGAACCGCTTCAGCAGGGCGTCACTCTCGGCAAGCGCTTCGGTGTCGAAGCGCTCATAGGTCTGCTGGTCCGCTCCCTTCGAGTAAAGCCGAGTCTGCCGGATGGAGGTGACGATGACGAAATCGCAGGGGAGGTTAATGGCGTAGCGGTAGCCTTGATCGACGGCCGACATGCGGCGGCCGCCGTAGGGCCGGTCCAGCGGGTCTTTCGGCCCCTTGCCTTCCAAGGCGACGATGAACTTCTCTGGCCCCCGGCCGAAGTCGCCCAAAACCGCGTCGGCATACTCGCCTTCCACTTGGACGTGCTTCTCGCGGGAGATGGTGTACCGCGGGCCGCCATCCGCCGGCCGGGTATAGCCGAGCAGGTCGCAAAAGAAGTCGGTCAGGAAGTCGGGGAGGATTTCCTGCTCCTTCAGCGCGTTGGCCTTGCCCGAGGAGAGCAAGTCGGCCCAGTGCGCGAGCTTCGGGCGGAAGGCTTCGACGTGCGCCGGCAACTGGAAGGCGGCAAGATGAGTGCGGAGAACGTCGGGACGAAAGAGCGGTTTGGCTTCTGCTGGCACGGTTACGCTCCAATCCCCGGGATTGTACCCGTTGCCGATCGGCTCGGCAGCGGCCGAGTGCGGGCGACGGCCCCGACGTTACCCCGGCCGGCTGTTGGACAAGCACTCGTGGATGTCCCTGGCCGCGGCCTTGCCGGCGCCCATGGCGAGGATCACCGTGGCGCTGCCGGTGACGATGTCGCCGCCGGCCCAGACGCCCTGGCGGCTGGTCCGGCCCGCCTCGCCGGCCACGATGTAGCCCCGCCGGTTCAGGTCCAGCCCTTCGGTCTGCTTGGTGAGCAGGGGATTCGCCCCGGAGCCGATGGCCACGATCACCAGGTCGGTGTCGAGGGTGAACTCCGTCCCCGGCTTGGGCACGGGGCGGCGGCGGCCCGAATCGTCCGGCTCGCCCAGCTCCATCTCCTGGCAGCGAACCTGGCGGACCATTCCCCGCTGGTCGCCGAGGTATTCCAGCGGGGCGCAGAGCAGCTTGAAGATGATCCCCTCCTGTTCGGCGTGATGGGTTTCCTCCGCCCGGGCGGGCATCTCCTCGCGGGAGCGGCGGTAGAGGATGTAGACGCTCTGGCCGCCGAGGCGCCGGGCGGTTCGGGCGGAATCCATCGCCACGTTGCCGCCGCCCACCACGCACACGCTCCGGCCCCGCACGACCGGCGTGTCGTAGTCGGGAAAGGCGTAGGCCCGCATCAGGTTCGATCGGGTGAGATACTCGTTGGCCGAGTAGACGCCGCCGAGGTTCTCGCCGGGGACGTTCATGAAGGTGGGGAGCCCCGCCCCGACGCCCACAAACACGGCGTCAAAGCCCTCCTCGCCCAAGAGCTCGTCCACCGTGATCGACTTGCCGATCACCTGGTTGAACTCGATCTTCACGCCGAGCTGCCGCAGGTAATCGACCTCCTTCTCGACGATCTCCTTGGGCAGGCGGAACTCGGGGATGCCGTACATGAGCACCCCGCCCGGCTTGTGGAAGGCCTCGAAGACCGTCACCTCGTGGCCCAAGAGGATCAGGTCCCCGGCGACGGTGAGCCCGGCCGGGCCGGACCCGACCACCGCCACGCGTTTGCCCGTGGGCGGGGCCTTGAGGGGAAGCTCGATCAGGTTGCTATTGCGCTCGAAGTCGGCGGCGAAGCGCTCCAGGCGCCCGATGGCCCCCGGCTCCCCCTTCTTGCCCAGGATGCAGCGCTCTTCGCACTGCGTTTCCTGCGGGCAGACCCGGCCGCAAACCGCCGGCAGGCAATTCGTTTCCTTGATCTTGCGTGCGGCCTCGGCGAACTTCCCCTCAGTGATCAGCTTGATGAAGGCGGGGATGTCCACGCACACCGGGCAACCCTCGATGCACAGCGGCTTCTTGCACTGCAAGCACCGTTGGGCCTCTTCCTGGGCCTGCTCGGGCGTGTAGCCGAGCGGGACTTCCTGGAAGTTGCGGGCGCGGACCTCCGGGTCCTGCTCCGGCATGGGGATGCGGGTTTTCGAGCGGTTGGGCTTGTCGGACATAGGGAGCAGTAGGCAGCAGGGAAAGGATGAAGGATGAAGGATGAATGGGGGCTCTGCTGGCCCGTCCCCGTTCGTCATTCATCATTCCGCGTTCTGCACGTGCTTGACGTATCGATCCAGCGAGCAGGCCTCCTCGCGGGTGTAAATCTTTTGGCGCGAGAGGAGTTGATCCCAATCGACCTGGTGGCCGTCGAATTCCGGGCCGTCGGCGCAGGTGAACTTGGTCTGGCCGCGGAGGTCCACGCGGCAGCCGCCGCACATCCCCGTGCCGTCGACCATGATCGAGTTCAGGCTCACGATCGTCTTCGTGCCCAGCGGCTCGGTGGTCTTGGCGCAGGCCTTCATCATCACCGCCGGCCCGATGGCGTAGACGCAGCCGATCCGCCGGGCCATGTCGGCCCCGAGCAGCTCCGCAAGCGGCTCCGTGACCAGGCCCTTGCGGCCGAAGGAGCCGTCGTCGGTCGTGATGACGTGCCGGTCGCTCACCGCTGCCAGGCGATCGGTCCAAAACAGCAGGTCCTTGCTCCGGGCGCCCTGGATGGCGATCACCTCGCTCCCAAGTTCGTGGAACGCCCGGGCGATCGGGTACACCGGGGCCGTGCCCACGCCGCCGGCCACCATGACCACGGCCTCGTATTTGTGGATCTCCGAGGGCTGCCCCAGCGGACCGATCAGGGCGTAGAGCAAGTCGCCCGCTTTGAGCTGGGAGAGCTTCAGCGAACTCGTGCCCACGACCATCAAGACCAGCGTGATAGTTCCTTGCCGGCGGTCGAAGTCGGCGATGGTTAGCGGCACCCGCTCCCCGTGCTCGTCGGCCATTACCACCACGAAATGACCCGGCTGGGCCTTCCGGGCGATCCGCGGGGCCTCGATGAGAAACTCATGGATCTTGGGTGCAAGCTCTATCTTCTTGAGGATCTTGCTCATCGGCGGAGAACGAGGGGACGCAATGGGAGATTGCCCGAGGCGGGACACGCCACCGGCATTATACGATCGGCACCACTGAAAGCCGCGGAAAATGGCAGTCTAGCAGGTCACGCAGCCATCGGCGAGGGGGTGGCCGGGCGGCCCCATCCCACCTCCTGGCGGGGGAGATTGTGCCGATTGGAGAGGAAGGGCAAAGAAGTGGTTCAGAATCCGCCCCTCGGAACCAAGCCATGCCGCGTGGCGCAAGAACGATTGAGACGATCCAGCGGCTTCCTGTCAAGGAATCCCCCCTTGCCGTAGAATGCTTTCCCGGCAGCGCTTGGATCTCGCGGGTCGGCTCGAGAGGTCGCGGCGGGCGACAATTGGCGCGGAGGTGAATACGATGTCTGCCAGAGAGCAAGTGGCCCAATGGTTGGAGAGCTTGAGCGAAGCGGAGCTTCAACAAGTCGCCGACTACGTGGCATTTCTGAAGTTTCGCGGGCGGATGCGCACCGCCTTGACGATGGATCCGGCCCGTCTTGCCGCAGCGTATTCTGAGTCGAAAGATGAAGATCGCCGCCTGGCGGAAGAAGGCATGTCGGAGTACTGCGACGGATTGCTGGCCGAGGACAAGCGATGAACGCCGCACGCGGGGAGATTTGGCTGGCGGATTTGAACCCCGTCCGCGGCTCAGAACAGGCCGGAAGGACATAGCCCGTCCAAGAACGTGGAGACCGGCTTCCACAGATATCTGCTGCCGGGCGGGGAATCGCGGCCCCCACGGCGTCTGTCGCCATTCTGTCCGATTCAGCGCCCCAAGTGTCTCTCTTTGGATTTGTCTGTAAATCCAAGTGATGACATTCCCTGCGCAACCCTCGTCAGGCCGCACCGTGGGCAATCCGACATAAGATGTCTTCGCACAACGACTTACGTTCGTTCAATCGGCCTATTCACGGTCCCCGGCACGCAACATGCCCTGGAATAGAAATCAGAAAGGACTTCAACAGGGACAACGAGCCACGAAGGAAAAAGCCATGTACGCCCCCGGCATCCTGCTGTTCATCGGAACCTTGGTCGCGATCTACACGGTTGTGGAGTTCGTCCGGCCGCTGCGGCAGACCAATCCGTTTGCCGGGTAGCCGCTCGGGGGCGCGATCGAACCTGCTGGACCTCCAAGAATCGGAGACCTGACTATGCTCGGCACGTCATTTCCGTTGGTGATCGGGTTGATCCCCCTCCTGGTCCTGGTGATTGCCGTCGCAGTGCGGCCCGTACCGGGTAACCATCGCCCGTCGGTCACCCAAGCGGGGGAAACGCTCCGTCAATTTCTGGGAAGCTAGACCTGGTTTTGGGGCGCGAAGAATCAGGACCCACTGTCGCGTCTGGGTGGCTGGGGCAAGCGCAGCGTGCCCCGGGAAGATAGGGGACTTTGAGACTTCACCATGATGAGCCCCAGCCACCCATCGCACATAGCGAGGCAAGTCAGCGGGCCGGCTTGTCCCGGGCGTCTTGGGCGGAGCCGGGGGGGTAGTCCAGGATGTCTACGTAGACGTATTGGCCGCCGTTCTCTTGCGCCAGCACGGCCAGGAAGCTCTTCCCGGCGGGCCTGGGGCCCGAGCCGAACTCAATCGCGTTGATCCGGATCCCCGCGGCCAGCCGGTTCACCTGGTCCAGCTCCCGCCGCGACAGCTTGGGATCGTCGCCGTCGGTGAGGAAGAAGATCACGTCGGGCCGCATGCGGACGGCCAGCTTCAGGGCATCGTCGTGCCGCGTGTTCCCGTCGGCCGCGATCGACTGGATGAAGCGGGCGGCCCGGTCTTTGTTCTGCTCCGTGGCAAAGGCCAACTGGCCCCGCATTCCGCTCGGATTGAAGATCACGGGCCGCTCATTGTAGAAGATGATCTGGAACTGGTGGACCGAATCGAGGGGCTTGAGGCTTTCGAGCAGCTCCGCCTTGAGCACCTTCAGTGCCTGCTTCCCCTCGCCTCCCATGCTGGCCGAGCGGTCGAAGACGTAGACGAACTTGTAGCCTTCCCCCGTGGCCCCGAAGAGGCTCACCTGGGCCTTCCCTTCCGGGTCGCTGTAGATCGAGCCGGCCGGCTTCGGGGCTTGCTTGGACTGGCCGGCGGTTCCCGGGACCCTCTTCCCGGCAGGCTCGTCCGCTACGGCAGCCGCCAAGAGCCAGCCGCAGATCAGCCAGGTGACCGGCGCGGCAACCGCCCTATGAAAACGGCCAATGAAAATCGCACGTCCGGGTCCTCGGTGGGGGAGCCGACGGGGGGAGGAATCCGGGACCGCCATGATGGATCTCCCAAAGCGCCTTTCGGGACAAGGACTTGCATCGCCATGGGCAATTCTAATCCCGCCATCGCCGGCAGTCAACTCTTTGGAGGGGTGCGGAAAAGGACGACGCGGCCGCGCTGGACGCCCCAAGCAGCCTTCGCCACTCGGTGCGGCGCAAATATAATCGCATAGGTAGGTAACTGCCCTATTGAGTCCGGAGCCCAATGCGTGCTGCGTATCGTCAAGTATCCTCACCCAACGCTCCGCTACAAGTCCAAGCCCCTCCTCCGAGTGGATGGCGAACTGAAGGCCATGGTCCGCCAGATGCTCGATCTCATGTACGCCAACGAAGGAATCGGGCTGGCGGCCAACCAGGTCGACCTCCCTTATCGGCTCATCGTGATGAACCTCAAATCCGACCCTGCCGCCAAGGAAGAGGAGTTCGTCTTCATCAACCCGGTCATCGTTCAGCGGAAGGGCTCGGACGAAAAGGAGGAAGGGTGCCTGAGCCTGCCCGACATTCGAGCCCCCGTGATACGCTCCCAGAAGATCGCGCTCAACGCCTACAACCTGGCCGGGCAGGAAATCACTCTGCAACTGGACGGGATGCTCGCCCGGGCGGTCCAGCACGAGTGCGACCACTTGGACGGGATCCTATTCATCGACCGGCTGAGTCCGGCCAATTTCCTGGCGATCAAGCAGGACTTGCTCGACCTGGAGGCGGAGTTTTCCGGCGACCGGCGGCTGGGCCTGATTCCCGAGGATCAGCTCATCACCGCCCGGCTCGCGGAGCTGGAAACCGCGAGGACCTGACCCAAGCCACGCTGCCGGGCTTCCGTTGTAACGGGCCTTCGCCGCGGAGGCACGGCCAGCGCGCAGCGAATATGAAGCCAAGATGAGGTTTTTACCCTATTACCCTTCTCCTCCGCGTCCTCCGTGCCTCCGTGGTGCGATTCCTCCCGCCGAGCCCGTCTACGGCGATTTGAGCTCGCGGATGTAGACGTTCTTGAAGTAGAGCGTGTTGCCGTGGTTCTGGAGCTCGAGCTGGCCGGTCTTGTAGATCGGCTTGTCCCGCTCCCAATAGTTCTCCAGCACCACGTCGTCCACCACGAGCTCGCCGTTGAGCCACACGCTCGCCTTTTCGCCCACCATCTTGATGCGGAAGCTGTTCCACTGGCCGACCGGCTTGTCGGCGCATTGGGACGGCTTGCTCGGGTTCTTCTGGTTGTTGTACAGCCCGCCCGAGCCCTCCGGGTGGTCCGCCGGGTCCCAGATCTGCACCTGGGGGCTGCCGCGGAGGTAAACGCCGCTGTCGCCGTGGGCCAGGATCTTCCAGTCCACCAGCATCTCGAAATCGCCGTAGTCCTTGGCCGTGCAGAGGCTGTCGCCGCGGCCGTCGAACACCAGCGCGCCGTCTGCGACTTTCCAGTGGGCCCGCATCCGCGCGTCGGCCTTCTTCTGGGCGGCTGCCAACTGCTCGGGACTCATCTTGGCGCGGGCGGGAGGGCTGGCCACCAACCCCTTCCAGCCGGTCAGGTCCTTGCCGTTGAACACGGCGACGAACCCTTCCGGCGGAGTGTTGTCGGCCGCCGCCGACCAGCACACCAGGCACAAACAAGCCGCAACCCCCGACACAAGACCGGCGAGCATCTTCATTTCCAGGCTCCTTGCAGTGCAGCTTTCTCAGGGTCACACGACTGCCCCCAGCCTACCATTGCGGCAGGCCGACTGCAACAACCCGCGCCGGCCGGAATGCCGAACCGGAGGGTCGCCGCGGTCGGACTTCTGCGGGCCATTGACACCGCGTGCGGCAAGCGATACCCTGTGCGTTCCTCCAAGGGCGGGGAGCACGTCCGCCGGGTGCGACGGGCGGCGAAATGGCCGGCGTTCTTCCGCGTGCCGCGCTCTTCCCGCCGGCGATTCCATGAGGGAAGGTCCGATGCAAAACTCCCAAGGACCGCTTGCCTCGTCGGGAGGTCCAAGTGACGCCGGGGCCCCGCACCGCGGGCGCTTCGACCTGAGCGGCAAGGTGGCCTTCGTCACCGGCGGGGCGGGCGCGATCGGCTCCGCGGTGGCGGTCGGGCTGGCCGAACATGGGGCCGACGTGGCGGTCACCGACCTGGATCAGGATCGTGCCGCACAGGTCGCCGCGAAGATCCGCGACTTGGGCCGCCGGGCCGCTCCCCTCGCTTGCGACGTCCGCGGCAAGGAACCGGTGGATCGGGCGGTTGCCCAGGCCGCCGGGCAATTGGGTCGGATCGACATCCTCGTCCATACGGCCGGCTACGGCGTCCTCAAGCCGCTCTTGGAGATGACCCTGGAGGAGTTCCATCAAAACCTCGATGCCTTCTTGACCAGCGTGTTCCTGGTCGGGCAGGCGGTTGGCCGCGTAATGGTGCGGCAAGGGACCGGCGGGAGCATCGTTCACACGAGCAGCATCGCCAGCGCCCGGGCGCTGGGCCGCGGCACGGGGGCCTACGCGGCGGCGAAGGCCGGCCTGAACGCCCTGGTCCGCGAGTCGGCGGTGGAATGGGCCCCGCACGGCATCCGCGTGAACGCCGTCGCCCCCTGCCAAATCCACACGCCCAGCCTCGACCGGCTCTTGGACAGCGGCCTGCACGGCGGCCGCGAGGCCCTCCTGGCCAGAATGATCTCCCGCATTCCTTTGGGCCGCATCGGCCAACCCGAGGAGATCGTCGGACCCTGCATCTTCCTGGCCTCGGAAGCCGCCTCGCTGGTTACCGGGCAGGTGCTCTTCGTGGACGGAGGAAACACGGCCTTTTAGCAGTAGCAGTTCGTGAGCAGCTTGCAGCAGAAAGTCGTTTCGCCGTTTCCGTCCGAGCTGGGCGTCGCCGGCCTGCTGCGCCTCTACCGCCAAATGGTGCTCTTGCGCCGCTTCGAGCGGACCGTGCAGGCATTGTACAAGGCGGGCGAGGTCCCGGGGTTCATTCACCTCTACGTCGGCGAAGAGGCCACCGCCGTGGGCGCGATGGCCAACCTGCGGCGCGACGATTGGATCACCAGCACCCACCGCGGCCACGGCCACGCCTTGGCCAAGGGCGTGCCGCCGAACGTCCTCATGGCCGAATTGTTCGGCAAGGCGACCGGCTGCTGCGGCGGCCGCGGCGGCACGATGCACCTCTTCGCACCGTCCGTGGGACTGTTCGGCTCAAACGGGATCGTCGGCGCCGGAATCCCGTCGGCCGTCGGGCTCGGGATCAGTGCGACGATCCGCGGGACGGACCAGGTCGCCGTGGCCTTCTTCGGCGACGGTGCAACCAATCTCGGGGCCTTTCACGAGGCGGTCAATTTTGCCGGCATTCAGAATGCCCCCGTGGTCTTTGTCTGCGAGAACAACCTCTACGCGACCGCCACGCCCCTGACCCTGGCCACGCGGAACACGGAGATCGCGACCAAGGCCGCCGCCTACGGAATCCCCGGCGTGGCCGTCGACGGCAACGACGTGCTGGCCGTCTGGCGCGTGACGCGGGAAGCAGTCCAACGGGCCCGCGCCGGCAAAGGCCCCACGCTCATCGAGTCGAAGACCTACCGCGTGGTCGGGCACCACGAGGGCGACCCCGTGGTCGGCTGCTACCGGACGCAAGAGGAGATCGACGCGTGGGTTCTCCGCTGCCCCATCTTGCGGTTCCGCAGGCTCCTGCTTGAATCCGGCCACGCGACGGACGGGCAGCTTGAGGAGATCGACGGCGCAGTCGAGCGGACGATCCGGGAAGCGGTCGAGTTTGCCCGCACGTCGCCGCAGCCGGATCCGGCCACGGTCCACCGCCACGCCTGGGCCGACCCGATCAACCCGCCGATGCCCGAGCCGCCCGGCGACGGCCGCCCGCCGCAAACCGTCGTCCAGGGCTGGCTCGACGCGGTCCGCGACGGCATCGCCGAGGAAATGCGCCGCGACGAGCACATTGTCTACCTCGGCGAAGGGATCGGCCTGCGCGGCGGCACGTTCGGCCACACCCAGGGGCTCTTCGAGGAGTTCGGCGCCCGGCGGGTCATCGACACGCCGATCAGTGAGCTGGGCTTCACGGGCGCCTCGATCGGGACCTCGGCCACCGGTTGCCGCACCGTCGACGACCTCATGATCTCCGACTTCCTCTGGGAAGCCGCCAGCCAGTTGGTCCTACAGGCGGCCCGGCTCCGCTACATGAGCAACGGGCAGATCGGCGTGCCGATGGTCGTCCGCTCCGCAGTGGGCACGGTCAAGAACGCCGGCCCGCACCACAGCGGCAGCTTCTATCCCGTCTGGGCCCACGCCCCGGGCCTGATCGTGGTCATCCCCTCGAATCCGGCCGACGCCAAGGGGCTGATGAAGACCGCCCTGCGGGCCGGCGACCCGGTGATCTTCCTGGAGCACAAGAGCCTGCTCTCGACCAAGGGCCCGGTGCCGGTGGGCGAACACCTGGTCCCCTTCGGGCAGGCAAACGTGATCCGCGAGGGGACCGATATCACGATCGTCTCCAGCGGCCTCTGGCTGCACCGCTCCCTGGAAGCGGCCGAGCAACTGGCCACCGAAGGCGTCTCTTGCGAAGTGATCGACCTCCGCACGATCGTGCCGCTGGACGTCCAGACGATCGTCGCCAGCGTCGAGAAGACCGGCCGTGTGCTCGTGGTGGACGAGGCCCACGCGATGTGCGGCGTCGGCGCCGAGATCGCCGCGGTGGTCATGGAACACGCGTTCGATGCCCTGGATGGCCCCGTGGGCCGGCTGCACACCGACGCCGTGCCGCACCCTTTCAGTCCGGCGCTGGAAAACGCGGTGGTGGCGACAAAGGAAAAGATCATGGCTGCCGTGCGGGCGGTGCTCGAAGGCCGGCCGCAGCCGCCGGTGCGAGCGAGGGTTCAGGGTTCGGGGTTCAGGGTTCAGGGGCCGGACGCTAAGGGCGTAGCGGCGGGGCTTGCCACGGGCCTTAGGGACGAGGGACGAGAGGCGAGGGGCGAGGGACTAGGCACCGGCGTGCCGCTAATCATGCCGAACATGGACTTGACCATTACCGAGGCCACCGTGGTCGGTTGGCTCAAGCAGGTGGGCCAGCCCGTGGCGGCAGGCGAGACGGTTGTGGAAATGGAGACCGACAAGGCGGTGGTCCCGATCGAGTCGCCGGCGGACGGCGTGCTCGCCGAGATCCTTGCCCCGGCCGGCACGACCGTTGCCCTGGGGCAACGTCTGGCGATGATCCGGCCGAAGTAGCACGCCAGGGCGAGGCTCATGCCGTGCCGAAACGGAAAGGGACGAGGGGTGAGGGACGGGCCATGAACCTTCGCCAAGCGATTCTCGATCACGTGGTCCCGCCGGGCAAAGTGACCCTCTGGTGGCTCGGGCAGTCGGGCGTGGTCGTGAAGAGCCCGGGCGGGAAGATCGCCGCCATCGACCCGTACCTGTCCAATAGCTGCAAGGCGCTTGGGGAGCAATACGGTTTCGACCTGGACCGCATGGTCCCGCCGCCGTTGGCGCCCGCGGACCTGGCAGGGTTCGATTTGTACGCCATCACCCACAGTCACGGCGACCACCTCGACCCGGAGACGCTGGCCGGTTATCGGGCTGCCGGCGGGACGGGGCCGTACGTGGCCCCGGTCGAGGCGGCCGACAAGCTGGAACAACTCGGCGTGCCGGCCGGGCAAGTCGTGAGGATTTGGCCGAACAAAGTATACCGGAGCGGCGACCTCGTGATTCGGGCGACGCTGGCCATCCCGTTCGGGGCGGACGATCTGAACCACGTGGGCTATCTCGTCGGCCCGGAGGGAGGGCCGACCGTGTATGTAACGGGCGACACGGGGTACCACGAGATCCTTGCTGCGGCTGCCGCACCGCACAAGCCCGACGTGCTCATGGTGGTGATCAACCCGGCGTTCCGCAACATGGGCCCGGCCGAGGCCGCGCGGCTGGCCCGGGAACTCGGCGTGAAGGTGGCCATCCCCTGCCACTATGATCTGTTTCCCGACAACAGTCTGCCGCCGCAGCTATTGCGCACGAACTTGAAGATCGAAGGGATCGGGGATCGCTACCGGCAGCTTGAGCACGGGGTGCCGTTTACCTTCCCGGAGTGAAGTCGCCATGAATGACTGCAAACGAATGGCAGGACAACGCGTCGTCGTGACCGGCGCCGGCACGGGGATTGGCAAGGGAATCGCCGAGGAATTCTGCCGCCAAGAGGCCGACGTAGTCCTGCACTACTCGCAGAGCAAAGACGGCGCGACGGCCGTCGTCGACGAGGCCCGCCGCAGCGGCGCGAAGCGAGTCGCCGCCCTCCAGGCCGATTTCCGCCGGGTCGAGGAGGCAATCCGCTTCGGCCACGAGGCGATGGACTTCCTGGGCGGGATCGACGTGCTGGTCAATAACGCCGGGATCACCATGAACCGGCCGTTCGAGCAGGTCACGCCCGAGCAGTTCGACGCCATCTACAACGTCAACATCAAGGCGATGTACTTCCTCACGCAGACCGTCGTCCCGGCGATGGCCCGCCAGGGCCGCGGCGTGGTCGTCAACCTCACGTCGGTCCACGCCTACGAGGGCTACCCGGAACACACCGTCTACGCCGGCACGAAGGGGGCGATCGTCGCCTTCACCCGGGTGCTGGCGATCGAGCTGGCGCCCAAGGGCATCCGCGTCAACGCCATCGCCCCAGGCGCCGTCGAGGTCGAGAACCACCACAAGATCATCCCGAACTACGACCGGGAAGGGATGGGCCGCGTGATCCCCAGCGGCTTCGTCGGCCAGCCGGAGGACATCGCCAAGGTGGCCGTGTTTCTGGCGTCCGACGACGCCCGGTACATCGTCGGCCAGACGCTGATCGTCGACGGCGGCACCACCTCCTGGATGCCCTTCAGCGACGGCTTCCGCCAGCCGATGACCGTGCAATTCGGCAAGGGCTACGTGCCGGGCCTGTGACGAGAGAAGGGGCCAGGGGCCAAAGGCTGGAGGTTCGAACAGGGTCTGGCGACGTTGCCTGCCCTCTTTCCGTGATCCGAATGACCACACCCCAAGGAGCCGAACGATGGAAGATCACCTCCTGAGACTCTCGGGCTGCCCGTGCTGCCTTCGTCTGGGTCGTCGTGATTTTCTCAAGGACCTTGCGGTTCTCTCAGCCGGGGTCCCGGCGGCCGCAGCGGCCCTGCAAGGGACGTTGGCTGCCGCAGCACCGGCCCCCACGCCGCCGATCGAGAAGAAGCCGCCCGTGGTCAAGGTGGGCTACATCCGGCATCCGGGGCCGTTTGCCGGCGGCTGGCCCGGCCATGGATTCAATAACGACGTCGCCTGCAAGCAGTACTCCGAGAAGCTCCAGGCGATGGGCAAGGAGTTGGGCGTGACGATCGACCTGGCCGACTCCTTCATCCCCGTGGGAGACGAAGCGGCCACCGACCGCTTCATCGCCAAGGTCAAGGCCGAGAAGCCGGACGCCCTGCTACTGTGCCCGATCGGCATCTTCACGCCCTGGGACCGGGCTCAGAAGATCATCACCTCGTGCGGCGTTCCGACGCTCATCTTCACACAGATCGGCACCAGTTTCTCGAACAACACTACCCCGCTTGCCGGCCGGCGGGGGATCTGCCTGGTCGGGTCGCTGGACATCAAGGACGTCCGGCCGGGGTTGGAGATGGTCAAGACGGAAAAAACGCTGAAGCAGAGCCGGCTCCTGGTGGTCAAGGGCGCGGGGGAGCAGGAGAAGGTCTACGGCAACACCGGCCTGCGGCTCAAGTACGTGCCCGAGCAGGCGTTCATCGACGCCCTCAAGAACACCCCCGTCGGCCCCGAGGTGCGGGCCCTGGCCGAGGATGCGGCCAAGCAGGCCAAGGAAATCCGCGAGGTGAACAAGGAGGACATCGCTAGCGCCGCCCGGCACTACTTCGCCGCCCGGAAGCTCATGGCCGCCCACGGGGCCGACGGCATTACGAGCCATTGCCTGGGGTTTCTCTTCGGGCAGATCGGCATCCCGTGCCTCGCTTATTCGCGGCTTATGGACGAGGGCGTTGTCGCCGGCTGTGAAGCGGACGTCGGCTCCGCCGCCACCATGTTCCTCAGCCACAGCCTCCTAGGCCGCCCCGGGTTCATGGCCGACCCCCTGGTGGACACGGCCCAAAACCTCTTCGCCAACGCCCACTGCACCTGCCCCACGAAGCTCGGCGGGTTCACCGGGCCGCGCGAGCCCTACGTCCTCCGGGCCCATCACAGCGGCGGGCACTACGTCTCCGTGCAGACGATCTGGCGGATCGGCCAGGTCTTCACGCTGGCGCGGTTCCAGAAGCCGAACCTGCTGATCGTCGATCGGGCCAAGGTCGTCTGCAACTACGAGAGCCCGCCGTCGGCCGCGTGCATCACCAACGTCGGGGCCATCGTTGAAGGGGCCGAAGACGACCCGCACAAGATCGGCGGCTTCCACGTCCTCCAGATCTACGGCGACCACGTCCGAAAGCTCCGGGCCTACTGCCAGCTCTATGGGATCGAAGCGGTCCACGCATGGGACCCCCGCGTTTCCTTCCAGTTCGAGCCGGACTTCGCGTGAGGAGGCGGTGCCGGTTAGCTGCACCCGGAGAGACTTCCGAAGTCCTTGAGACTTCGGAAGTCTGCGCATCGCACGCAGATGCCGGCCGTTGGCATTGTAGGGTACGGCTCTCCAGTCGTCCGATCCGCCTCCGGCGTACACTCCCGTGCCCGGGCGTAGCGGACCGTCCACACGGCGAACATCAAGACACCGAGCGGATGGGCAGCCAATACCGCAGGGAGCCAGGGCTCCAGAATGCGCTCGACGTTCCCGTTGGCCAGGACCACGGTCAGCAAGAAGGCCGTCGCCATCCAGAGCCGCCCCCGTTTCTCCTCCAGCGCCGTCAAGAGCCCCCAACTCGTGAAGGGCGCGATGATTCCGAACGTATTCCGCTCCGTGCCGGGCCCGACGACCAGTTGCCACGCGGCCCACAGCGCCAAGACAAAGGTCAACAGCCGGGCGATGGAGGCTCCTCGCCGGTGCTGCCACAAGACGAGCGCCAGCACGAGCAAGGCCGCGCTCCATTGGAGAACGACGTACCCTTGGGGTGAGATCGGGGCCGGGGTCAGTTCCCAGACCGTCCACGCGTCGTGGCAGATGTTGCGGATCTGCATCCGCCCCATGAGTGCGGCATACCAGGCGTGGTACTGAAAACAGACCACGGAAAAGGGCTTGGTGAGAAAGGGGACGGCCCCCACCGCGGCCACCGACGCGGCCAGCCGCACGGCGAGCTGCCGCGGCCGGCAGGCAACCAGGAGAAGAGCCGCAGCGATCGGCCAGATCTTGATGTGTACCGCCAGCGCTAAGAGGACTGCCGCCGGCCACCAGCGCCCGTTGGAGACTGCCACGGCCCCAAAGACAACCAGGGCCAGCACCAGCGGATTGCTCTGGACGGCCCAGAACATCCGCGCGGAGGCCGGCAGCACCAGGATCAAGAAGACCGCTTGCTGCTGCGGCGTCCAACGGCCGGGTAGAACATGCCGCACCAAGGCCCGCAGGGCGAAGTAGAACCCCGCGAGGTTCAGCCAACTGAACGCCAGCGCCCCGACCCGCGCCGGCAGGGCGGCAAGCGGCACCATCCCCACGGCAAACGCCGGGCTGTAGCGGTAGTCGAGGATGACGTAGCCGACGTCGCACCTCTCGTACATGTCCTCGCCGGCGAGCCACTGCCGGGCGCCGTATTCGAAATGCGGGTAGTTCGTGTGCAAGGTCGGCGCGACCAGGTCCTTGACGCTCACCGCCACCGCCAGCGCAATCCAGAGCTGCACTGCGAAATTGTGCAGGTGCGAGTGCGGGGGAGGCCCCCCGTCCGGCGGCAACGCGCGGAACGCCCTGAGGACCGTCTTCTTCCAAACACCGAGCATTGCCTTAGGCTCCCGCCGAGGTGCAGCCAGATACCACGCCGAGTGGGGACCCGCACGGCGGGGGGCCGGATTGTACCTGCTACCCATCTGGTGCGCCAAGGCCACTGTCCCGGTCCAATGGGTGCATGGCCATTCCCAGCGCGGGGGAATTCCTCAATCTGGTCGTGAAAGATACGCTGGGACACGGCAACAGTTACTATGTGTGCTCCGTATCAAGTCAGCCGGATTGCGCTTGGGGCTCCGGCAACCTGGGTTTCAGCCTGCAAATCGCTTCCAAGGAGAAAGGACCCGTGAACAAGATGATTCTGGGAATGAAAGTCCGCACGTGGCTCTTGGCGGTCGCGCTGGTGGGGGTGGTCGGCATCCTGACCGTCGGCTCGATCGCCAAAGACCCCCTCAACCCGAAGGAGCCGGAAGCCGCTTCGGCAGTCACGTCTTCGGAGGCGGCTCAGTACGCCAAGGGGCTATCGAAGGCCTTTCGCGAGGCCGCCGGTCGGGCGCTCCCGTCCGTGGTGAGGATCGAGAAACGCCCCTTGATGGTCGAGCGCTCGGATAGCCGAGCGCCCCCCGACGAGGGCGACGAGCTGGACGACACGCCCTTCGGCGACCTGTTCCGCCGCAACCCCGACCTCCGCCGCTTCTTCCGCGATATGCCGCGGGGAATGCCCTCCGTCCCGCGCCGCGAGGTCTTCGGCGTCGGTTCGGGGGTGATCATTGACGAGTCGGGGATCGTGCTTACGAACAATCACGTCGTCGACGGCGATGGCAAGGTGATCGTGCGCCTGATGGACGGCCGCGAGTTCGAGCCCGCCGAAATCAAGACCGATCGCAAGGCCGACCTGGCCATCGTGCGGATCAAGGGGGCCGGCAAGCTCAAGGCCGCCAAGGTGGCCGACAGCGACAAGGTGGCCGTGGGCGACTGGGTGCTGGCCCTCGGCGATCCGTTCGGACTGGAAGGGACCGTCACCGCGGGGATCATCAGCGCCAAGGGCCGCAGCATCAATCTCCCGGTGCGGGCCGACTTCCTCCAGACCGATGCCGCGATCAACCCCGGCAACAGCGGCGGCCCCTTGGTGAACCTCGACGGCGAAGTGGTCGGCATCAACACCGCCATCAACTCGCTGACCGGCCTGAACATGGGCGTCGGGTTCGCCGTCCCCATCAACCAGGCCAAGTGGGTCGCCGATCAGTTGGTCAAGTCGGGCAAGGTCCAGCGGGCCTTCTTGGGCATCGGCATCGCCGTGCTCACCCAGGAGCTGGCCGAGCAGTTCGGGCTCAAGGCGCGGGAAGGCGTCTTGGTCAACGAGGTCTTCCCCGACAATCCCGGCGCCAAGGCCGGCCTCAAGCCCGGCGACGTGATCGTCAAGTTCGCCGGCAAACGCGTCTCCACACCCCAGGAACTCCAGTCGGCCGTCGAGACCACGAGCGTCGGCCGTAGCGAACCCATGGAGATCATCCGCGATGCTAAGCCCCAAACGCTGGAAGTGACCTTGCTGGAGCAGCCCGAGGATTACGGGCTGGTCGCCAAGGGGCCGGCCCGGAGCCTCGGCCGGCCCAAGAGCTTGGGGTCCGATCGGCTCGGCGTCGAGGTGGAGCCCCTGACCAAGGAAGTGGCCGACCAGTTGGGCCTGACGTCGACCGAAGGCGTGGTGATCACCCAGGTGCGGCCCGGCAGCCTGGCCGACCTCGGCGGGCTGGCCACGGGGATGGTGATCCTTGAGGCCAACCACAGGCCGGTCAAGTCCGCGGAGGATTTCCGGAAGGCGGTCACAGGCCAGCCCTTGGAGAAGGGCGTCCTGTTGCGAGTCCGCACGGCGGAAGGGACGCGTTTCCACGTCCTCCGCGCCGACAAACGGTGATGTTCCCCACTCGGTGAATCACCCAAGCCTCCAGCGGCCCGGCGATCCTGCCGGGCCGCTTCGTTGGTGAGCAGCTATCAGCTATCAGCTATCGGCTATCAGCAGTCAGCATGTCTCCAGGTCAGAAAGTTCGATGCTGAAGGCTGAAGGCTGACTGCTGAAAGCCGTCTCGGGCGCAGTGCCGCCGGCGATTCCATGAGGAGCGTCACAGATCCTTGTGTTTCTTGAGCTCCTCGAGCGGAATGGGCTGGTGTTTGGGCAAGTCCTTGAGGATCCGCTGCGTCTGTTCGTTCGGCTTGAACGGCCGGACGAGCAGCTCCGTCACGTCGACTCCTTGCGGACCTCGCGCCAGTTCTTTCCCTTGCCGGCCTTTCGATCCTTCTCCGCTCGCTTCAAGTCTGCGAGCAGGCTGGGGACCTTCAGCAGCTCGGCAGTCGCCTCCTCACCGGCCCGCTCCTGCAGGTATTGCAGGAACTCCGCGGCAACCTTGAGTTGTCCGGGCGACAGGCGGTCGATCCTCTCCTTGGTGACCTGGCGCAGTTCCTGGCTTGTGCTCATATTCCTGTCTCCTTCCAGCCACTCTGCGGTTTCTCACGAACGGCATGGCTAGCCTCCGCCGAGGGACCTACGAATCTCGACGCAACTACACCAGTATACATGCGTTGGGCGGGCGTTGTCCAGCCCGTGCAGCCTCCCCACTTAACACACGCTCACCGCCAGGCCGGTGTTCGCCACGGAGAAATCGAAGAACCTTGCGCGGGGGTTGGGCGGGTCCGATCCGAGCAGGTCGCGCACCGCGGCGGCGTCTTCCTCCGAGCGGCAGACCAAGAGCAGGAATCCCCCGCCGCCCGCCCCCAGCAGTTTAGCCCCGTAGATGTGCGGGCTGAGCCGCGCCAGCAGGGACTCGATCTCGCCCGTCGTCGAGTGCGGGTCCATGCGCTTGTTGAGTTCCCACGCCGTGGCCACCATGCGGCCGAACGCGGGGAGGTCCTTGCGGGCCACGGCCTCGGTCATCTCTTCGGCCAACGATTGCAGGTGCCCGAGGGTGGCGACCGCCTCGCGATCGCGCTCGAGGTAGCGGCCCACGACCTCCTCGAGGATGCTCTTGGCCAGCCGCGTAATGCCGGTGTAATAGAGGAGGGTCTGCCCGCCGTTCGATTCGGGGTCGAGGACGTCGGCCGGGACGTAGCGGATGGCCGCTTGAGGCACCATGCCTGGCCGCGTGGTGATGAGCTTCAGCCCGCCCACGGAGCCGCCGATCTGGTCCTGCCATCCGCCGCCTGTGGTCAATGCCTGCTCCAGCCGCAGGACGGCGTGGAAGAGCGCGTCGGGGGAAAGCGGGCGCCCCAGGACCCGGTGGATCACCGCCAGGAGCACGGCCCCCATGATGCTGGAGGTCCCGAGTCCGCTTCCCTTGGGGATGGCCGCCAGGGTAGTCACTTCGAGCCCGCCTCCGAATGCTTGGAGCATTTGCTCTAATGTCCGTTCCGCCGGATCTCCGCCGCGAGGCGAAAACCCGGAGATCGCCAGCGCCGCCTTGACCAGGGAGAAATCGGAGGTGGCGTCGGCGTAGTTCAAGAGGTCGTCCCAGCGGCGGATCTCCAGGTGCGTGCCCACGTCGATCGAGCGGCAGCGGATCACCGGCTCGGGCGTCACCCGGGCATAGACCTGGATCGGCGGCTGCCCGTTCAGCTCCACGGCCGCGTTGAGGACGCAGCCGCCGTGCTCCAGGGAGAAGGGCGGAGTATCGGTCCAGCCGCCGGTGAGATCCAGGCGAGCCGGGGCGCGCCCCCAGACGATCTCGTCGCTCCGCAAGGCGTTGGCAGGTTCTTCACCACGAGCCTCGCCGCTGGCGACGATCCGGCCCCTGAGAAACTCGAACGCCAAGGCCCGGGCGCGGTCGGCCCATGGTCCAACGGTCGTGTCAGGCTCGAAGGGGAGCCGCCACTGTGCGAGCCATTCCGTCAGGGGCGGCGCCATCCCCTGCTCAAGCCCGGGAAACAGCTTGCCCAGCCGGACACCGGGATCCTGGGCCCAAGCCAAAACCGCGGAGCCCAGGCTGTGGACGATCCGCGAGAAGACGAAGGCCTCCTCGGCCGCCTCGACGCTCGCCCGCTCCCAGTGCCGGCGGGCTTCCGCAAGCACGTCGGCCAGCCAGGCGTCCGGGTCCCCGGCATGGGCCAAGAGGTGCGCCAAGTCGGCGGCCGAGAAGCCGCTGTCCGCCCGGAAATAACGCCTTAGCGAGCCGAGGACCTCGACGCTGCGGTTCTCGAAGCGGCGGCGATGAAAAGCCTCGTGATCGGCCAGCGCGGCCATCTCCTCCATGCTGTAGCGGTCGGCCTGCCGCCAGCCGGCGAAATGCTCAGGCGGCGCCGCGGCCGGGTCGAGCGTCCACAACCAGTGATCGTAGCCCGCGGCGGCCGTCTCCGCCGGAAAGAGCCGGGCATTCCAGACGCTGCGGGCCTCGGGCGGAATCGCCTCATCCCAGATTTCGCCGGGTCCGGCCCCACTAGCAGCCAGCCAACGGTCCAGCGGCCAGCCGCAGAGGGTTGCGGGGCTCCCTGGCGCCGGGTCGGCAAAGTCCTCGCCGCGGTAACAGCGGACGAAGAACACCGGCTCGCGCGACCGGTTCCAGCCCGGGATGACGTCCAGGCAAGCCCCCGGCGGCAGTTGCCGCGGTTGGTCCACGTCCACGCCCGCCACGACGTTGTTGCCCGGCAGATGGAGAGCCGCCGTAATCGAGCAGCCTTCCACCCAGGCGTCCGCGCCGGTCACCAGGTGCGGGTCGGACAGGCGGCTGTTGATGGCCAGGTACGACGGCGGCGCGGGAAAGCTCCCCGCGCGGCGGACCAGCTCGCGGCCGCCGCTGAGAAGCTGCGGGATGGTGCCGAAGTGGAGGAAATCGCACCGCCCGAGCACCTGGACCCGGCAGCGGAGCGCGGAAACGGCGGCAAAGACCTGCTCGCTCGTGGCCTCGTCCCACGCGGAGCCGCTGGCCCGCAGCGCCGCGTGGTACGCCGGCAGCGTCCCCTCGGTTCCCAGCGCGCAGCAGATCTCGCGGTAGAAATCGAGGCCGTGCCGGCGGATCGCTTCGCCGAGCGGCCCGGTCCAGGTCAAGCGGTCCGTAGCGTCCGGGTGGACTTCGCAGAGTTCCAGGAGCTGGACGGCCACGGCGGCATCGAAGTGGATCACGCCGATGTCGAGCACCGCGTGGCCGTACGGGTCCACGGCCCCGTGGGCGGCTTGCTCGGCCGGCGAGGGTTTTTGGAGGAACCGCCGCACCTGCCCGCCGGGCCCCACGCAGTAGACGCCGTGTCGGCTGGCCTCCTCGGGCGCGGCTTCGCAGCCCAGGCCGGTGACGCCCTCGGCGGCGAAGCTCACTTCCTCCGGCGCGAAGCCCAAGAGGACGTCTCCGGAGGTGATCACGATCTGCCCGGCCCCGGTCTCCGTGGGCGGCAGCCGCAGATAGACCGGCAATTGCCGATCGAAGAGCGTTGCCCCCAGGGCGCTATCGCTCAATCCCGGTAGCGGCACGAATACCTTCCCGCACGGCCCGTACGTGGGCAGGCGCCGGGAGTCGCCCCCCGCGTGAATGATGAGGACGCGGAGGCCCTGCAACACGTTCCTCCACGCCTCCGGGTGCCGCAACTCCTCGTGCTGCCCGCCCAGACGGCGGTTGAGCACCTCCAGCAGGCAACAGATGGTGCTGCCGCCGCTGCCGACGCGCCGGCCCTCGGGGTCGGGCACAACCAGGGCCTCCCGCACTTGCCCCAAGAGTCCCAGCCGGCGGCGGACCTCCAGTTGTGCCCGGTAGGCGGCGGCTTGGGACTCGTTGGATGCGGTGAGGAGCAGGTAGTCCCACGGCCCGGCGATCACCGCACTGCCTCCTTCATGCTTGCGGCCCGCTTGACGAACAGCTCCAGCCATCCAAGCGTCATCGCGTCGCCGATGGTGCGGGCGCGGCGGCACTCCTCCGGCGTCTTGCCCCAGTAGAAGCCGATCCAGCCGGAGGCGGTGCCTCGCGACTCGTCGAGGAACCGCCCCAGCTCCGCCGGCGAGCAGCTCAGCGGGAACATCTCCTCCACCACGACCGGCTTGCCGACCGCAAAACCTTTGAGCGTCTCCATGGCCTCCTGCGGCCGCGAACTCTCCGGATAAATGTGAACGCTCATGAAATCCACCTCGCCGGCGATCTCCTTGGGCACAAACCCCGAGGTCAGGCCCGGCCGATCCAGGCTCCAAGGGACCAGCCCCACCGTGACTAGGTGGCGCGGGTCATGCTTCCGGATGGCGGCGGCGAGGGTCGCGGTCCACTGCCGGGCAATCGCCGGCCGCGGGCGCCCCGCCTGGTCGAGCGTAATGCACTGCACGAAGCACTTTCCCGCGAACGGCGGTCCCAGCCAGTCCCCGTCCTTTCGCTTTCCGCCCGGGACGACCGGCTCGTTCATCAGGTCATAGCAGAAGACGGCCGGGCTTGGCGCAGAGCGGGCCGCAACCGCTTCCCAAAACCGGGCCTGCACGGCCCAGCGGTCTTTTTCCGAGAGGGCGTCGTACCACGCCGGCACGTCCCTCTTGTGGTAACAGCCCAGCCCGGTCACGTCCAGGTAAAGCCCCAGCCGCTCGGCCAGCGCCAGCAGCCGGGCAAGTTGCCCCAAGGCCGCAGCGTTCGGCTCTTCGGGCCCGGTCATGAACTTCGCGAGCTGGAGGTGAATCCGCACCACGTTGGCCCCGAGGTCTTTCATCTCGCGGAAGTCCTCTTCGACCTTCGGCCACTCCTTGTCCCAGTAGTCTTCCAGAAGGCGGCCTTCCTCGGCCTCGTCGTGGTCGTAGTTGAATCCCCACGGCACGAACGGCTTGCCCGACTTCTCGAAGATGAAGTGGCGCCGGTCGCTGGAAATCTTGATCCGGTCCATCTCGGCGGCCGCTGCCGTGGCGGGAGAGAAAGCGGCCGGCAACGCGGCAAACAGCAGCCAGCCGGCCACCGCCCGAGGAGAGTTGAACTTCCGATGTGCCGAAAAAAACCGCGTCATGCACGCCTCCCTCGTCATGGTCCCGGCTCGAGGAACTCCCGGTTGAAGCGGGTGAGCGTGATGAACTGGTATCCCTGCTCGACGCCCCGCTCCCAGAGCACCCCGACGGTCTTGTCCTTGAGGATCGTCAAGTCCGAGTAGGCCGCGTGCTTGTCCGAGATCGGCCGCTCCACGGGGAACGTCTTGCCTTCATCGTAGCTGACGCGGACGACGAGCTTCATCCGCTCCGGCCCTTTCGGGCCGGTCCAGAGGATCCGGTCGCGGTCGTCGCCCGCCGCCTTGAGCGTGTAGCGCTCGATCGCGCAGGCCACCGGCGAGACCGGCAGCCCGGGCCGCGGCTCCGACCAGGTCTTGCCCCCGTCGCTGCTGGTGGCCATCCAGCGGTGCGGACCCGCGTTCTGGCGGATGTCCATGAGGATCCGCCCGTCGGCCAGCTCGACCACCTGGTTCTCGTCGCCCCCCTTGCCGCCGGGGACGCCCTGCCCGCGCTGCCACGTCTTCCCGTGGTCCTCGCTGAAAACGGCCAAGTCCCCGAACGGCTCGAACCGCCACACCGGGGCGATGAGCCGGCCGCGGCGGTCCTGGATCGCGCCGCCCGGCCCAACGACGCTGGTGCGCCAGCGGGGATCCGCCATGTCGCGGCTGACCTTGGTCAGGTCGATGGGCTCGGACCAGGTGAGGCCGCTATCGTCGCTGGTGCGGGCGAGGAACTGATTGTCGTCGGTGCCCGGCCGGGCCGTCTCGGTGTTCCGCTCCGGCTTGCAGCGGAGATACAGGACCCAGACCCGGCCCGTCTGCCGGTCCACCACGGTCGCCGGATTGGCCGCCGACCAGAGCTCGCCGGGGTCCTCGATCACTTTCATCGGCGACCAGGTCTTACCGCCGTCGGTGCTGCGGCGGAGCACCAGGTCGATGTCCTGCTTGCCGAACCCCGGGTCGGCCAGGCTGTACTTCCGCGCCTCGGCAAAGGCCAGGAGCGAGCCGTCCGGGGCGGTCTCGATCGCCGGGATGCGGTAGCCGTGATAGCCCTGCGTGCCCGAGACGTAAACGTCCACGTGGGTGATCGCCGGCTCGCCGGCAGCGACGCCCGCCAAGGCACACGTCACCAAGATCACCGAGAAACAGGCTTGGCTCATATCGGTCTCCTTGATGCGACTGGACAGGCGCATTCTACCCCGTGCCCCAGCGGGCGACAATCGGCCGCGGGCCCCGCGTTTCTACACCCCGGGCTGAAGTAGCGTGCCTGACGCAACGGAGTGGCTGCGCAGACGCGTAGAGGAAGAGCCGATGAGGAACGCGTCACAAGATGAGAGTCTGGTGCAACGCCCTAGGGCCTCGTCAGACGGGCCTGCAGGTCCTCCCAGGGGATACCCGCCTGGGGGTCGGCTTCTGCGGCAGCACGGCGTCTCTCCAACTCCCGGCGATGCCATTCCGGCATCGTGAGATTCGGATCCGCCTCGACGATGCTGTCCCAGATCAGGCCGATCAACTCGATTCGCTCGGGAATGCTCAGACGCTCGATTTCAAGTTGCGGCACGATCGGAGTCATGTTGGGCGTCCCTCCAACCGGATGATACCTGCTGCCATTAGTATACCACGGCGAGCGGCTCCGGGCCATCGCGAAAAGGGGACGGGCGCCGTCGCCGGACGTTGGTTTACTCCGCGGCGTGCGCCCCCGCGGACGCAAGCAACACGAGAAAGGTAATCGTTTTCGTGCGGCGGCTCATCCGGTGCTCCTCTTTAGTCGCCAACTCTCGGCCCGCCGTGGGCATTCCCTCGTTTCACGGGTCGCAACATGGTACACCGCGTCCCGGGAGCCGCACAACACTACGTGACGACTCAGAATGTCGTCACGAGGTCAAAGCGGAGCGTCGTCACGAGGTCTCTTGGAGCGGTACCTGTCCCCTTGCCCACTTTCGAGAAGGCGCTGGACAATTTCCGCCGCGCGGATACTCTTATCGGCAGGCTCCGCGCCGCGGATTTCAGGTCATCGTCCGAGAGTGCGGTTGCCCGGGACGGCCGTCGCCGCACCATGACCCAGCACTTGGGGGGAGAGAGAGTGAGCATGATTCGCACGCTGGTTATCGGGACGTTGTTGGTGTTGCTTGCGGGGGGGTGCGGGGACAGGCGCCATGCCACGGTTCGCGGGCTCCAGAGCGAATCGGACGGCGAGGGCGCAGAGACGTTGCCGCCGCCCGACGCCTTTCATTCGATGCCCCCCGGCAAGGAACTCCCGGTACCCACGGGCCCGGAGGTGGAGCTGGGGCCGGTGCGTCTCACGGCGCCGCAAAGCTGGGTCCGCAAGGCCCCCCGCATCGAGTTCATCCGCGCGGAGTTCGCCTTGCCGCGTGCAGAGGGGGACGCGGCGGACGGGCGGCTGACGATGAGCGTGGCCGGGGGGAGCCTCAAGGAGAACGTCGACCGCTGGCGGCAGCAATTCTCCGGCAAGCCCGAAAAGGATTCGCAAGAGACGCTCAAGGTCGAAGGGGTCGAAGTCACCCTGGTCGATTTCTCGGGAACCTACAACGATCAGCGGGGGCCGTTCGCGCCGGGGGTAGAGTCCCCGGGTTATCGCATGTTGGGGGCGATCTTCGACGTGGGCGGCCAGCTCCACTTCATCAAGGCCTACGGCCCCGCGAAAACCATGGCCGCGCGTGCCGCCGAATTCCGGGCGTTCGTCCAATCGCTCAAGCCGGTCAAGCCGGCGAAATGACCCTCAGGCGGCCCGGTGGGAGGACCCGCGGCGATTGCGCCTGGAGCGGGCGCTGCCGGGCGATTGCCCCGAGAGGGGCTCGGCGGCGAGCGGTCCTGAGGGCGCTTCGGCGCCGGCGATTCGGCCTGCGACGCGGCGGCGACGCCGCACTGCCACCAGGCTTGTCCCTGCCGCGAGAACCAGTAGCGCGGCCAGCGCAAGCCAGCGGGCGTAGCTCATGAACGCGATCGGCAGGCGCCCCAGCTCCACGCAGATCGTGTATCCCGCGGGCAAGGTCTGCCCGGCGGCCTGGAAGACGACCTCTCCCTTGCCCCCGGCGGGCCCCGGTTCGAGGTTGCAGGAAACCTCATCGGTCTTATTGGTCCGCACGCGGACCAGGACGTGAGAGCAGGGCAGATCGAGCGGCCGCCGCCACGTGCAGCGGCTGCGGGCGTTCGGCACGAGGTAGGTGAACGCCAGCTCTTGGGTGCCCGGCCGCCACGGGATGCCGGTCACCAGCTTGCCGCCTTCGAGGGCAAACCGGCGCCCGAAGAACTCCTTGTGGAAGGTGGTGCGGTCGAAATTGGAGGGGATGGCCAGTTCGAGCGTGATCGGCTCCGCGTCGGCCCGGGGCGCGCGGCCTACGTAGCACTTGGAGGACGGGTTCTCGATGGTCAGCGACTCGGTGACGCTCAGGGCGCCCTGCTGCGGACGAAGGGTGATCTCCTGGCGGCGGATCACCAGCGGGCTGGGCTCGGCGACCGAGTCGAACACCGACAATTCCACCTCGGCGTGCGGCCGCTCGGAGGTGAGTGCAACTCGCGGCCCGGGGTGGTGAACGCCCTCGCGGTTGGCCCCGGGAAGATACACGTACTCCCTTCCGACCGGCAGGCCGCGGAAGAGAAACCGCCCCCTGGCATCGCTGGTGGTCTCTTGGAACGGCACGAAGTCGCCGTTCAGTTGGACCCGCAAGACGACCGGCGATTGGCCCGCCGGCGTCTTCCCGGCGGAGGCGTTGACGACGACGCCGGAGATCGTGCCCGCCGGCTCGGCGGAGGGCGCCGCGAGGGCGAAGAGCATCGCGGCGGTGAGTTTCGAGACGACCATGTCGCACCTCGTCGTCGGGGCTCGCGGCTAAGCGGCGTCGGAAACGGGCGGGACCCGCCGCTGCTCGTCTTCATCTTCGCGCCGGGATTCAAGCGCCTCCAGGGCTTGCCGTATCCGGCGCTGCTCGGCGCCGAGCCGCGCCACGTACAACACTACGGCCAGCCAGACAACCGCGTAGGCGGTCACGAACGTACCCATAGCGATTTCCTCATGCCGATGGCTTGGCGCGGGCTTCCGTCGGGTCGCACCGCGGGAAAGGGTCACATCTCCGGCTGCCGGTCCAGCGAAAGGAGCAGGCTTCTCAGGGACAACTGCGCACGGCGGCGGACCAGCAGCAGGGCGAAAAGTCCGCTGAAGGCCACGACGCCGATCAGGAGCGCCGCGCGCATCGAGGGCTCCATCCGCGGCGCGACCGGGTGAACGCCGCGGAACCAGCGCGTGGCCAGCGCCACCAGGGGAAGATCGAGCGCCCCGACCAGGGTCAGGATCGCCCCGACCCGCGCGCGGCGGTGGGCGTCTTCCACGCCGCTGCGCACGATCAGGTATCCCGAGTAGATCGCCCAGAGGACGAACGTCGCCGTCAGCCGGGGGTCCCAGGTCCACCAGGTGTTCCATGCGGCGCGGGCCCAGAGCGAGCCGGTCACGAGGGTCAAGGTGCACGAGAGCCAGCCCAATTCGGCGGCGGCCTGGGCCCAATCGTCCCACGCGACGTTGCGGCGGACCAGATACAAGAGGCCGGCGCCCGTCGCGATCAGGAAGCCCGCCAGGCTGAGCCACGCCATCGAGACGTGGACGTAGAGGATCCGCTGTGCGTCCCCCATGGTTTCCTCGGTCGGGGCGAAGACGAAGATCGCCGGGACGGCGATCGCCAGCAGGGCCGCCACCACGACGTCCGGCAGGCTTCCGGGCGCCGCGAGCTTCCTCGGGATCATGGCCATGATTTCAATCCTCCACGGCGACGTCGATCAGCATCGTTCCGCCGGCGACAAACACCCCCGCAAACGCGCCGAGCAACTGGACCCAGCGCCACCACTCCGCCCCGAGACGGTCTTCGCACATCAGCCGCGTCGCCTCGGCCGCGGCCAGCAGCACGGGCACGACCAGCGGCAGGACCAGGAGCACCAGCAGGCTGCCCTTCTGCCGGATCCCGCTGGCCAGCACGCTGAGCAGGGTCCCGACCGCGCCGATGCCGAGGTTGCCCAGCAGGGCCACCAGGAGCATCGCCCAGGGATGCACCAGGAGCGGCAGGTCGCAGAGGGCGGCAAACAGCGGGATGAGGATGCACTGCAAGGCGCCCAGAGCCACGACGTTCACCAGCAGCTTGGCCAGGTACACGACGGCCGGCGCTACCGGATAGAGCAAGAGCCCTTCCCAGCAGCCGTCTTCCCGCTCGGCCGAGAGCGACCTTTCGATCGCCAGCATTCCGGCAAAGAAGACTGCCAGCCAGAGCAGGCTCCCGGCCATCCGCCGCTTGTCGTCGCCGGGGAGATCCATCTGGAGGCTGAAGAGCACGGCGACCACGATGCCCAAAAGCAGCATCGCCGGCCACACCCGCCCGGCCCGGCACTCGGACACGAGGTCCTTGTGGATCATCCACCAAAGCTTTGCCACCGTGCTTGCTCCCGGTCAAGCGGCACGGGCTGCGGAGAGGCTCGCTTCCGAAGCCCGAAGTTGGTCCTTCCCGAGTTCCTTCAAGCGGCCCGACTGCAAGTACACGACCCTGTCGGCCAAGGTCTCTGCGGCGTACACGTCGTGGGTGGAAAAACAGACCGTCCGCCCGCGATCGCGAAGGCCTGCCAGCAGGGCGACGAGCCAATCCCTCCCGCCCGCGTCCAGCCCGGAAAAAGGCTCGTCGAGCAGGAGGATCGGGGGATCGTGGATCAGGGCCCGGGCCAGGGCCAACCGCTGCTTCATGCCCCTGGAAATCCGCGCCACGAGCGAGTGGGCGTGGGTTTCGAGCCCGACGCTACGGATCCACTCGTCGGCTCGGGTCACGGGCCGGTGCAGCCCCTGCATCCGCGCGGTGAAGAGGAGGTTTTCGCGGACCGTCAACTGCGGGTAGGCCGAGCTTTCGTGAGCGACCATCCCGAGGAGACGGCGAGCCGAGGCGTCACCGGCTGCCCGGCGCCCGCGCCAAAAGACCTCGCCCGCCGTGGGCCTCGTGAGCGAGGCCAGGCACCGCAGGAGCGTGGTCTTGCCGGCGCCGTTGGCGCCCGTCAGGGCGAGGGTCTCGCCCTCGGCCACTTCCAGGTCGATCCCGTCGAGAACGCTGCGGGTGCCGAAGACCTTCGACAATCCCTTGGCACGGATGGCGATCGCTCGATCCGTCATGGGTGGCTCACGTGGTGACCGCTTGATGCCGTTTTGCCGGTGCGGGTTGCCGGTGCGGCCCAGTGAGGGCCGGCGATTACGGACCGCTCGGGGGCGCGCCGCCCCGAGGGCAACAACCCGACCAGCGCGCCGAAGCCCGTCACCCAGCCGCCGAGCCAAATCCACCGCATCATCGGATTTTCCACAAACGTGAAGCTTGCCTTGGCGAGTGCTTCGCCGCCGTGGAGAATCGCGTAGAAATCGCCCGTCCAGGTGGAGTGGATTGCCACTTCCGTGGTCCACTCGTTTTGCAGCCGGTAGAGATGCTGGGCGGGAAGGAGCGTGCAGCACGCATCCCCCTGCGAAACCTCGAGCCGGGCTTCCACGACGACTCTGTCGCGCAGCGCGTGCTGGGCGAGGCCGGCGAGCCGGATCGAACGGCCGGCCCACGAGAGGGTCTCGCCTTCGTGCAGCACCGCCTCATGCCGGCGGGTGCCGAGCGAGGAGCCGGCCACGCCGAGGGCCAGGCAAACGAAGCCCGTATGGATCAAGTAGCCGGCATACTGCCGCCGGCTGCCCTTCAGCGCCCGGAAGACGCCCGCCCAAAACCGGGTCTGGTTGCGCCGCCGAGCGTCGAGCGACAGGGCCAAGACCGGGGCGGCAATGGCCGCGACGGCTGGCCAGGTCACGGCCAGGGCGATCGGGTGCCGGACGCCTGCCGCAAGAGCGGCAACCGTGCCGAGACCTCCCAGACCGGTTGCCAGGAGCAAGGGCCTCTTCTCGGCCCGCGCGATGGGGCCGCCCCAGGCCACCAGGGGCGCCGCGGCGGTCGTCGCCAGCAGGAGGAGCCCGATGGGGATCAGGACGTTGTTGTAGAAGGCAGGCCCTACGATCACCCTGCGGCCGAGGAAGATGTCCGCCAAGGGCACAGTCAGGGTGCCGAGGAGCGCGACGCCGGCCAGCAGCACCAGGGCCACCGTCGAAACGCCCACCAAGACCTCGCGCGAGCCGAGGTGGACGATCGGCCGGTCGGGGACAAGCGCGGCGCGGCGCAGGGCCACGAGGAGGGCGCCGCCGATCAGGGGGCCGAGCATGAATGCCAAGAACATCCAGCCGATCGGCGAGCGGCTGAAGGCGTGCAGGCTGCTGAAGATCCCGCTCCGGGTGAGGAAGGTGGCGAAGTTGCAAAGCGCGAACGTGGCGACGGCCAACACCAGCGCGGTCTTCTTCCACACGCCGCGAGAGCGCCAGGCCAGCGACGTGTGGATCAACGCCGTCCCGGTAAGCCACGGAATGAGCGAGCCGTTCTCCACCGGGTCCCAGCTCCAGTAGCCGCCCCAGCCGAGCTCTTCGTAGGCCCAGTCGGCGCCCCAGAGGATTCCGCTGCCCAAGACGGCCCATGCCGCCAGGGCCCACGGCCGGGCCTGCCGGGCCCAACCGGCGTCGAGCCGCCCCGTTACCAGCGCGGCCATCGCCAGGGCGAACGGAACCGTCCACAAGGCGTATCCGAGGAAAACGACCGGCGGATGGACGAGCATCGCCGGATGTTGCAGCAGCGGAGAAAGCCCGGCGCCCTCGGTTGGATTGCCGAGGCTGGGCTGCACCGGGTCGGCGCCGAACACCATAACCGCCACGAGGAACCACAGGCACGCCATCCCCAGGGCGAAGGCGGGCTCCCGCAGCGGGTCGGCCTCGCGGCGGGCGAGAAAACCGTGGACCAGGACCACGAGGCCCAAGAACCATGCCCACACCAGCAGTGATCCCGCCTGCCCGACCCAGAGCGCCGAAAGCGAATAGTGCCAGGGCAAGTCGCGGCTTGAGTACTGCGCGACGTACGCGAAACGGAAGTCCTTCGACCCCAGCGCCCAGGCGAGCACCGCCGTCACCAAGGTCAGGGCAAGGACGCTCACCGCGGCGCCGGCCGCGCCGGCGCGACGCAGCGCGCGGTGCTCCAGCCGCCATCCCGCAAAGGTCGAGAAGGCCGAGAAACCGGCAGCCACAAAAGCGGCAAGCAGAGCGACCTGGCCGAAAGCGGTCACGAGGCCCTCCCTTGCGTCGCCCGTGCCGCGGTGCTCGGCACGTCGGAAGGCTTCTTGGCGGCGTACTTGCTCGCGCAGCGGGTCAAGACCCTGTCGCCCCGCAGCGTGCCGGAATCGTCCAGGCGCCCCTCCACCACCACGTCGACGTTCTCGGCGAGATTGTCGGGGAGCGCTGCCGAGCAGGTCACGGCCAGCTTTCCCGAGGTCCCTTCCAGGGAGAAATCGGCCTGCCTTCGATCGGCCGCAATCCGCAGGGTCGCGGGAGAGACCTTGCCGCTGACCCGAATCCGCTGGCCGGGCAGGGAGGAGGCGTTGGCCACGCACTCATCGACGGTCAGGTAGTACTGCCAACTGGCCGACGCGCCCAGGTAGGCCATGTAGGCGGTCACCCCGACCACCAGGGCGCCTCCCAACCACAGCTTCTTGCCGGCGGACATGGCTCGTTCCTCCGTGAAGGGCGACAGGGCGCCTGGTAGGACGGGTTGGTAACCCGTCCTGCATCAGGGTAGGTTGAAAACTTGACATACCCCAGGGCGGGTTCCAAACCCGTCCTGAATCGCACCGGGGGGGCGAACTCTAGCAGTTCATCCCCAGTGTGTCAAAGTGAGTTGGGTCTGGAGAGATGGGGTTTGGGGTAACCCAAAGGGGAGGACGTGGCCCCAGATCGGCTCGATGGCATCACCGAGGGGTAGCCGACCCTGCTTAGGACGGGGCCGGCTGCGAATGTACAAGAGCAGCACGACCAAGAGAACGGGGGCCGGCGAGGCCGCCGGCCTGTTTCTGTTTGGGTGGTTCCGCTCTTGTCGCGCCCAAGGTCGCCAGCCCGGCGTACGCGCCGGCGTCCATCATGGAGTTAACCATCGGGCTGGGAACGACCATCAACGATCCCCGCTCCTTGACTCCCTCGTAGAGGAGGTTCATCGCCCGAAGCTGGAACGCCACGGGGTTCTTGAGGTAGTGCTCGGAGGCTTGTTCGAACTTCGCGGCGATCTCGACCTCGGCGTCGCCGAGAATGACACGGGCCAGCTTTTCTCTCTCGGCTTGGGCCTGGCGCGACATGGCGTCCTCGAGGGCCGGCGGGATCACCACGTCCCGGATCTCGACCGACTTCACGGTGATCCCCCAGTCGTGCGTCCTCTCGTCGATGAGTTTTCGCAGTTGCTCATCGATGGACTCCCGACCCGTGAGGATATCTGCCAGGATCTTGGTCCCCATGATGTCCCGAAGCGCGGTCTGAGCGGCCCAGGCCACGACGTCCTCGTAGTTGGCGACTTCCAGCGCGGCCTTCCGCGCGTCGGTGACGATCCAGAACAGCACGGCATCGACGTTGATGGGAACCGTGTCCTTGGTGAGCGTCTTTTCGGCGGCAAACCCGGTGGTCCGCACGCGGAGGTCGATCCAGAAGGCGACGCGGTCGATCAGAGGGATGACCCAGAAGAGGCCCGGACCCTTCAGGCCGACGAATCGGCCGAGACGCAGCACCACCCCCTTTTCCCATTGCTCGGCCAGCCGGGGGGCCAAGGAAATAACGAAACTGACGACCGCGCCTGCGGCAAAGACACCATAGCTTACGGCCCGTGGAGCCTGTGCTTCGAATGCCAACAGCGCGAGCATCGTGGAGACCACGACCCCAACCAGAAGCATGAGCAATCCGATGATGTTGTATCCGATCGTTTTAGGCCACATGGTTTCTCCTTCTGGAAATCAAAAAGGCCCGCGCCGCTCCAGAGGGCTCCGGATCGTCCAACGACTCGCGGAGACTACCCTAGGCTGCGCCGGAGGTGGTTTGACTTTTGACTTATTCGCACGCCCTTCCAGGGCGATGACCGCCGCGGTGCCGCAGGCCGTCAGCATGACGCACATCAGGACGGCGATCACAACGATGCCCAGCGCCAGCTCGAAGCCTCCGCCCACCGCGATCCGCCAGACGAGCCATGCGATCGCCGTCAAATAACACAACACCCCGATGACGACCAATAGCATGTGCACGCGAAAGTAGATCTCGTTATCGCCTTTACCTTGGTTCATGCCTCGGCCTCCACGGCGACAAGCTCTTGTGCGCCGGAAACGATCCGTTGGGTCGGCTTTTCCCCGGCAAGCTCTCTTCCCTCCTGGACCTCCCATATCGAGATAATCGGAAAGAACTTGACGAAGACCGCATAGAGGAAGAATAGCGTGGCAAACGAGGCGACGGTGATAGCAACCTCGACCCACGTCGGCTGGTAGATCTGCACCTTATAGGGCAGCCGGGGACTGGTGAGCGTAGGAACTACGATCGTGTAGCGCTCTAACCACATCCCCACATTGATGGCCAGCGCGGCGATTACCGTCCCGGTAACGGTACGCGTCCTGCGGAACGCAAGGATGGGGAGCGGAATGGCGAGGCACAACACGACCATGGTCCAGAAAACCGGCGCAAAAGACCCGGCGAACTTGTCATAAAACACCGACATGTGCGCCGGTTCAGCCCCGTAAAACGTGGTGAGATACTCCGCCAAGGTCGCGTACGCCCAGAGAAGGACCATGACGATCAAGAGCCGGCCGAGGTAGTCGAAGTGCTTGGGCTCGAGGTAGTCTTCCAGGTGGTACACTTTCCGGAGGATTGCCATGGCGATCAACAGCGAGGCGATCCCTGTAAAGATGGCCCCGATCACAAAATAGGGACCCAGGACCGTGCTGTGCCACATCGGCTGGATGGTCATCGAAAAGATGAACGCCACCACCGTGTGCACGGAGACGGCCACGGGGATGATAATCACCGCCATGATCCCGATGGCCCGTTCCAGGGTGTGCTTCTGCTTGGGTGTCCCTCTCCAGCCGAGGGCAAAGACCGTGTAGAAAACCTTCCTCAAACGCATGGAAGGTGGAAGCCGGTCGCGACACACCGCCAAGTCGGGAATCATGGGAAGCCACAGGTAGGTGACGCTCGCGGTGAAATACGTGAAGATACAACAAACGTCCCACAATAGCGGCGATTCAAACCGCGAGTTAAGAAGGATATTTGGTATCCGGTCGAGTCGCCCCAGGTCGATCAAGACCTGAGGCGCGCCGATGCACAGGGCGAAAACCGTGATGGCCTCGGCGGAGCGGGTGATCGGGCGACGCCACTCGGCCCCGGCTACGCGAAGGATCGCCGAGATCAGGGTTCCCGCATGGCTAATCCCGATAAAGAATACGAAGTTGGTAAGGTACACCCCCCAGAACGTCGGGCGATTGAGCCCTGTGACTCCCAGACCGTCGCGGGTCTGGACGAACAAGGCGTACGCTCCCCACCCGATGAGGGCCAGCAGGAAGAGAACGAAGAAATAGTACCGTGCGCTGGTCTTTATCAGCGGGCGCAGCAGAACGTCGTCCCCGACTTCCGCAAACAGCGCACTGCCTCCGCTCATCGAAGGTCTCCCTCTGCCAGATAGATCACCTTCGGATGAGTCCCCAGGTCTTCCTGGAGCCGGAAGGCCCGTCGGCTCTGGGCAAGTTTCGACACCGTGCTGGTGGGATCGGCCAAGTCACCAAAGTACCGGGCCTCAGACGGGCACGTCTGACAGCAGGCCGGCAGCCGAACTACCTCTTCGTCCCGGATGGAACGGTTATTCTCCTTTCTGGCCCGTTCCTGGACCTCTCTCAGCCTCTGAATGCAGAACACACATTTCTCAACTACGCCTTTGGGGCGGACCGACACTTCCGGATTCATCTGCCTCGTCATGACTTCCGGCCACGAGGGGGCGTACCAGTTGAAGAACCGCCTCGTGTAGGGACACGCCACCGTACAGTACCGACAACCGATGCACCGGTTGTAGATCTGCGCCACGATCCCTTCCGGGTTCTGGTACGTGGCCTGGACGGGACATACCTGAACGCACGGCGGATGGTCGCAGTGCATGCAGGGCATGGGGATGTACCGCACGGAGGCCCGCGGGTGCTCCCCTTCCGGGAACGGCATCACCTGGTTCCAAGAGATCACGCGGCCCCTTTCCGCCTCCGACGGCTCGGCAAAGGCGATGTTGTTCTCGGCTCGGCAGGCGACGGTGCAGGCCTGGCAGGCGGTGCAGCGGTCCAGATCAATGACCATTCCCCATCGAGTCATGCGCGAGTCCTAATCCTTACCCTGGTGGCCGAGCGCGAGACCGCGCCAGAGAGCGGGTCGTGTACGGCGTGGGTGATATCGTTCGGATTGACCCCGCGGTGTTCCGCCCACCGGCCCCCGGCCACGTGGCCGTACTCGAAGGGCATGCTCACCACGCCAGGCATGGCCCCTTCGAATACTCTTGCCTTCACCTCGATCTTGCCCGCCGCCGATTCGAGCCAGATCATGTCCCCGTCCCGGATTCCATGCTCACGAGCGGTCTCGTGGTTGATCTCCGCCCACGGCCCCCAGAACTCGTTAAGCTGCACGCCGTAGGATTCCTGGAGCCAGGGCTGGTTGGTGCCGGACCTCTCGGCGTGCGTCATCGTCTTGTAGACGTTGAGGTACAGGGGAAAAGGCCCGTCGTCGGCCGCTTTGCCTGCGCTCTCGTAGTGGGGCATGAAGACCTTCTCGCCCCGCGCCTGGGTCCCCAACTCCGCCACGAGGTCGTCCACCCCTTTCCCTTCCGCGGCGGCAACCGCGGTAAGTCGCGCCCTCATCAGGCCGCTCACGAACTCGAACTTTCCCGACGGCGTTCGGTACGTCCTTGCCCCCTCCCCCTCTTTGGAGCGCCGCCCCGACCACACGCCGTCGTCCACGAGCTTCTTCCAGAACGCGTCCGGACTGAGCGAGGCGGCCTTGGCCGGACCGCCGAGCGTCGATCTCACGGCCTTCTCGTAGTCAGCCCACGGGAAGGCGGCGCTAACGGGGCCACCCATGGCCTTGGCAATCCGGATGAGCACGTCCCCGGTGTTCCGGGTGTTGTACAGCGGCTCGACCACCGGCTGGCGCAGCGTCAAGATCGGGACCCCCACGCCGGTTGCCGGCACGTCCAGTTGTAAGCGCTCCAGGTAGGTGTGGTCGGGCAGAACCAGATCAGCCGTCGCAGTGGTGTCATCCATGAACGACGAAAAGCTGACCACGAAGGGAACGTTCTCAAATGCCTCCCGGAAACTCTTCGGGCCGGGGTTGGAGAAGAGCGGATTCGTGTCGTACACGAGCACGGCGCTGACCCCGTAGGGGCTCTTGCCGAGGATCGCCTCGGCAACCGCGGAGGGCACGCTCCGGGCCAGCGGAAACCGCGAGGTCCCGGCGCCGTCAAGCCGAAGCGCGGACAGCCCGCGCTCGGCGATTCCGTCGGGCGCAACCGCCGGCCATGCTTCGAACGTGAACGGAGGATCCTCCTGTACGATCACCCCGCCGGGCGAGTCGATGGCGCCCACCAGTGCGTTGAGGCAATGGATCGCCATCAGGTTGTAGAGGCCGTTGGCGTGCCTGCCGGCGCCGCCTCCGCCCACGGCGAAGGAGGGACGTCTCTCGGCGAATTCCCGCCCCAGTCGCTCGATCGTATCGGCGGGAACGCCCGTCTCCTTGGCGACAAAGTCGAGCGATACCTCGTCGAGCACGTTCTTCTTCCACGCATCGAAGCCGGCCGTATGTGCTTCGACGAAGCGCTTGTCGTGAAGTCCGTTCCGAACGAGGACCACTGCCATGCCCAGCGCCAGGGCTCCATCGGTGCCCGGCCGGATGGGAACCCACTCGTCCGACTTCGAGGCAGTGACCGAGAGCCGCGGGTCCACGGTGACGATCTTTCCCCGCCTTCCGGGGCGGCCCCTCCGCATGTGCGCGACCATCCGCTGAACGTAGACCGTCGGCTGGAAGGTCTCAATGAGGCTGGCGCCGAATGAGATCACGTAGTCGGCGTTCTCCCAATCATAGGCGACATGACCGCCGACGCCTTGGGTCAGATCGTGGGCCAGCGCGATGCTGGCCGAACCGAACGATCCGCCGTCGATTTCGTTAGGCGTCCCGTAGCTGCGGGCGAACCGACTGAAGAGTTCCCGCATGTGTCCTCGGTATTGCCCGCCCATGATGGCGACCGTGTGCGGCCCCTCCTCCCGACGGATTTTCGCGAGACGCCCCGCGACTTCGGCGACGGCCTCCTCCCACGAGATGCTCTGCCATTTCCCCGTGCCCCGATCCCGCCTCATGGGCCCCTGGATGCGGTCGGGGTCGTACAGCACCTGGAGTCCCGCCTGGCCCCTGGGACAAAGGCGGCCCCCCTTGATAGGATCAAGCGGGTTCCCGTTGAGAGGATGCAGCGGGTTTCCCTCGATCTTGATGGCGTTGCCCGCGATGGTCTTCACCCGGATTCCGCAGCCGGCGGGGCACTGAAGGCAGGCGCTAGGGACCCACTTGATCGGTCCCGTCGGGCGTTTGCCGGTCCCGGCTCGACCCAGGGCCTGGGTCAGGAAGACCGGTCGGCAGCCCGAGGTGGCGGCGGCCGCGCCGGCGGCCAACCCCAAACCGACAAACTCCCTGCGGCTGATCTTCATGTCGCGGTTTCCGAAACTACTTGTGGCACGCCAGGCAATCGTTGTTCGCCCCGGTAGCCTCATGGCAGCTCATGCAATCCTCCATGCTCAGCTTCACCTCCAGGGAGAGGGGCCGCTCGGCCCGCTCGACCGCGCCGTGGCACTCCTGGCACCTCACGCGTCCCAGCTCAACGTGCCGCTCGTGCGAGAAGATGATCTCACCCGGCAGGTAATCGTAGACCCGCGCCCAGGGGATCGTTTTCCCCTGCTTGATGCAGTCGGCGAGCTTCGTCTCCTCGCGATCGGCCCCGAGCGGCGGGAGATGACATGCGGCACACGTGTTGGTGTTCAGAACCGACGCCTGCGGAGATTCGCCGGCCGCGTTGTGGCAGCCCATGCAGGGCTTCTGGTCCTTGCGACTCTGCCAGTCGCGATCGAGGAAGGCCCGGTGGCATTCTCCGCAACGGCTGAGCTTGGCCAGATCCGGGGCGTTCTGGTCGAAGTCCCTGTGACAGCCAATACACCCGCCCTCCTCGAGTTGCTTCATGGTGTCCTGCTCCCACAGTTGATCCTTCTTCATCATTTCCTCGTGCATGGAGATCATCGAGCGGCGGTGACGGCCGTCCTGGAAGTAGTCCAGGTGCGCCTTGTGGCTGAACTCGATCGGCTGCGACGGTGGCGGGGACGGCGTGGAGATGACGAGGAACGCCAACGCGCCCAAGAAGATCAGGAAAGTCGAGAAAGCCATCCGGAGCGTGGGCTGCGTTATCGGTCAACCCCGCCTGCCGGTGAGGTTGCAATAATTCACTTGGAAGGTCAACAATAGGCTGGCGAGGCAGGTGGCATTAGAATTGAGCATAGGCGATAGTTCGAAATGAGTCAAGGAGGATAGCGGTGACCGTCAGTTCTTGCCCTGCCCCTCAAAAGTCACTGGTCTAGTGACATACAGCGATTCGCGGGCCAAGATACCCCGCAACAAGCGAGCCAAAGTCCCCCCTCTTGCGAACTGTGAGCGGCCGTGCCGGCGGAGACCCCACCGTTTACATGGTGGGAGCCGACAAAGCGCGGATGTAACGCAGGAGCAGGACAATCACCAAAAGAATAGGTGCGAGGGACGCGGCCAGCCAGATTCTCCGGGCGTCGTACTCGTGGAGGGCTTCCTGCGCCTTTTCTTGCACCTGGATGGCCACCTCCATCCCCTCGGCAAGGCTCGCCTTGACTGGCTTGAGTGCGAAACTGTGGACGAGAACTCGGGCGTTGGTTAGGGAGTCGAATGCCTTTCGCAGGTCATAACTCGGGCCGCGGACCTCCATTCCGAGGCGTGCCGCCCTGGCGACGATCTCCTTCGTGCTGGCGATCTGCCGTTTGAGGCCCTCCAGCTCAGTCCGCATCGCCGTTGCGGTTCCGGCGCCGGCTATTGTGGCACCGTACTCCCCTTTAGCATGGCAGCGAACGCAGGCCGCGCCGTTATCCATCCCCAGCATCTTCTCTGGGTCGGAAGGCATCACGATGTCATGCTCCCCGTGACAGGCGGCGCATCCGGGAAGCTCCAGTTTCTCGAACCGGTGCTTCATGCGGGTCTCGGAGAAGAGCTTCGCCACCTTGCCGTGGCAGGTGCCGCACGCGTTGGCCACAGTCCCCACCTGGGGTGGCAGGGCGCCATGGTTCCCATGGCAGTCGTTGCAGGTCGGGGCGCTCAGGTCGCCTTTTTCGAGTAGGGCCTTGGCGTGAACGCTCTTTTGCCATCGCTCGAGCTGGTCGTGGCCCAGGGGACGGCCGTGGTATTGGCGGTCCGCCATGAGTTTGGGGTCTGAGTGGCACTTCGCGCAGGTCTTCGCCAAGCGCGTGGGATAGACGGGCGACTCGAGGTCCATCACCTTGCGGACGTCGTGGTGGCCGTGGCAGGAGGTGCAGGTGGCGACCTTCTCGTCTCCGGTCTTCTGAAGAGCCTGTCCGTGGCCGCTGGTCACGTACTCGGCCAACTGGTCCGTTCGCGGCGAAGGCTGATACTGTTTCATGTACTTGATGTTGGAGTGGCAATCGCCGCAGAACTTCGGGATATCCTTCTTGAGTTTGATGGAGCGGAAGCCGGCGTCTTGAGAGTGGGCCTTAATGAAGTCCGACTCTTTGGGGTCACCGCCGTGGCAATCCTGGCAGCGGAGCCCTTTCTGCCAATGGATGTCGCCGGCCAGATCCTTCGTGGTGACGTAGAGTCGTCGCTGTTCGCCTTCCCAGAGATCCGACTCGCCGTGGCACGAAATGCAGTAGTTTTCCTCCGTTGCCGGCTTGGCGGCGGCCGGTTTCGCGGGGGCCTTTTTCTCAGCGGCCTTTGTCTCGAGGGCCGGCTTGGCAGGGGCCTTCTTCTCGTCGGCGCCGGCGGCGGCGATCGCGACCGAGGCGACGATCAGCAGGATCGGCAGAAGTCTTCTCACAAGCGCGATCATTCCAACAACCCCCAGGCGGTCATGACAATGAAGAAGATCACCGCCGCCGCAGCCAGGACGTTCAGGACCCGGCGGGTGCGCCCTCCGGCGCCGCCGCGATCCAGGAACGGCACCAATAGGACGACCAGGCCCACAAAACCGAAGAAGAGCACCCCGACGATCTCGCCTTCAATCCCCAAAATGTGGGCGGGGAGCTTCTTGAGCGCTTGAAACATGAACAGGAAGTACCACTCCGGCTTGATCCCTTCCGGGGTGGAGGCGAAGGGGTCCGTCAGTTTCTCTCCGAGCTCCCAGGGGAACAACGCCGCCAGGACCGCCAGAATCCCGAGGGCGAGGTACCACCCCACCATGTCGCGAAGCAGGAAATGCGGCACGAAGGGCATGGAAGGCACTTTCTCCTCGCCGCCGCGCTCTTCGAGCACCCGATCCGGAATGCTCATGCCGTGTTTCTGCACGAGGAACAGGTGGATCCCCAAGAGGGCAATCGTCGCCAAAGGCAAGATGACCACGTGCAGCGCGTAGAACCGGGCCAGCGTGTCGCCGGTCACGTTCTCACCACTTCGCGCCAAGAGGAGCAGTTGCTTGCCTACCAAGGGCACCGCTTCCACAATCTTCGTCCCGACCTTCGTGGCGAAAAACGCCAACTGGTTCCAGGGGAGCAAGTACCCGCTGAAGCCAAAGGCCAGGAAGATGACCAGCAGCAGGAACCCGGTGATCCACGTGATCTCCCGCGGCCGCCGATAGGCGCGCATCACGTAGGTAGTCAACAGGTGGAGGAAGAGTATTCCCACCAGCAGGTTGGCGCTCCAGGAGTGGATCGAGCGGATCAGCCAGCCGTAGTCCACCTCCGTCATGATGGCCCGGACGCTCTCGAAGGCCTGGTCCGGCGACGGTTTGTAGTAGAGGGAAAGAAGGCAGCCGGTGATCACTTGAATGGCGAACAGGAAGAGCGCCATCCCGCCCAGGAAGTAGAAGATGGTCGTCGAATGGATGGGGACGTGCTTCTTGGCGGCCAGGGCCTGAAGGCCCTCCAGCCCGAGCCGTTCGACGAAAAAGGCCGTCACGGGCCCCTTCGGTGCTGCGTCCTTCGGCATGTCGTCAGGCACTCCGGGAGACAATGATCTCCTCCTGCCCGGGCGGCTTTCCCGGGGTGCTGCGCAGGGTCACCTTGTAGACCTCCAGCGGCCGGGGCGGCGGACCCGAGATGTTGGTCCCGTTCAAATCGTAAACGCCGTTGTGGCAGTTGCAGAAGATGTCGCCCTTATCGTCGCGGTATTCCACGGTGCAGTCCACGTGGGTGCAGACCGCATTGAATGCCTTGATCTCTCCGGTCGGCGTCCGAATCACCAGACACGGTTTGCCGCCGAAGTCGAAGGGCGATGGCCAGCGGCCCTCGGCATCCGGGCGAAGCTCGTTCACCCGATACGGAGCGACCACCTCCTGTGCCCCCGAGGTGGTGGCCTGCCGGGGCAGGAGAAACCGGACCACGGGATAGAACAAGGCCCCCAGCGTAGCTACAACGCTCGCCTGGAGCGTGCGGAGGAGCCACCGGCGACGGGCCAACGACTCGGGTGCTTGCGACATGACCACTTTCCCCAGTCAACCAGGGCCTTATTCAAGAGAGCGTCTCACGAATTCATGGCCCTGCGAGTCTATACCAAATTGGCGGGGTCGTGTCAAACGTGGGCACCAGAGTGGGGGTGAATCGGTGCGCGGGGCCCAAAACGCGGGAATCCATAACTAGCCAAGTGGACATTGCAACTTTGCCAAATCGCTATCCTTGCGATTATGCGTCGCGCACTTATGAGGCAGTTCCGCGAATTCTGCCCGCAATCCGGATGATTCGGCAAGAACAAGGTCCGCCGGCTGTTGACGGGCCGGGCAAGCCGGACTACGTTTATTCGGTGCGAAGCGCCAACAGGGTTGCTCGTCGGCGATTCCGGCAGGGCGACCGCATGTCGGCCGAAGTGGGGAAGCGGGGCGGAGGACGAGCGCGGCAGTCGAACACGGGGTTTCCGCTCCATCGCTTGAGGCTGCCGTTGTGACTGGTAGTGTTACCACGAGGGGAAGGAGAGAATCGTCATGAAGTTGTCGCGAGCGATTGTTGCCGCGGTTGTGGGCGCCGTAGTGTGCGCGGCGTCGGCCCTGGTTGTGACCAACGTGAACTCGCAGCCCCCGGAGCAGGCTGCAGCGGCTCCGGAGCCGGCTCCACCGGAAGGCCAAACGTACACCGGCGCCAAGCAGTGCTCTGCTTGCCACTTCAAGCAGTACATGGCTTGGAAGAAGACCAAGCACGCCAAGGAAGCATGGGAAAGCGTTCCTGCCAAATACAAAGCAGACCCCGAGTGCATCAAATGCCACACGACCGGTTACGGACAACCCACCGGCTTCAAGGACGAGGCATCCTCGGCCAACCTGAAGGGCACGACCTGCGAGGCCTGCCATGGACCCGGCAGCAAGCACGAGGAAATCTGCAAGAAGTATGCCCAGAAGAAGAAACTGAGCGAAGAAGAGGACAAGACGGCGCGAGATTCGATCTACAAGATCCTTCCGGGCACCATTTGCCACCGGTGCCACGCCACTCAAGGACACAAGGACCACCCCAAGTACGACAAGGAGTAACGCCGAGCAACGTCTCCGTTGCCGGTCATCGTCCGGTTCTTGGGACCTCGCCGGCCAGCGTGACGCTTCGGTCCTGGCCGGTGGTGCTCCGCAGCCGCCAGCGGCAACGGGGAACGGGTTGTTTTCCCCAGGTGTTCTCCTCTGCCCCGGTGCATCTCGCGCCGGGTGCGGCCCGGGTCCCTGGGAGATGCGATAGTCCTTCCTCCCGTGTCCGGCACGGAGCGCAGGACGCCGCAGGTTCTCCCGGCCGGCCCTTGTGGCCGGGGGGCGGCCCTGCTATTTTTTCACAGCATGGGGCCGCGTGGAGCCGGCGTCGGCACGATCTCTTGCCGCCCGCCATGAAGCCATTGTCCTCCGCGACAACTCGTTCGGAACCACCACGATGAAACTGCTCCTGATCGTTCTGCTGCTCGGAGCGCCGGCAGCAGGCCCTGCCAAGAAGGATGCTGCCCCGAAGGCGACGGCGCCGGGTGCGGCCGCCCCCGCGCCGCCGGCGAAGAGTCCGCCGGGCGAGGCGGCTGCGGCCCCGCAACCGAAACTCCCGCCGCCCAAAGGCTCCCACGTCAAGCCGGACGACAGCATGTGCTTCCAGTGCCACACGAACGCGGAGCAGATGGACCCGAAAGATCCGAAGTTGGGCCGGCTCTACATCCCCGCGGAGAAACTCAAGCAGGACGTCCACTTCCAAAAGGGCGTCGGTTGCCACGATTGCCACGGCGGCAACCACGACACCGACAAGATCAACGTGGCCCACGCCCTGGAAGACGGTTTCCGGGCCAGGCCGGAGGAAATCAAGAAGCTCTGCGCCCACTGCCATCAGACTCAGTCCCTCGAGTTGAAGATCGGGGAGGCGCACGCCAAGGCGGAGCGAAAGGGCGACGGCACGGCGGGAACGCCTCTGGCGTGCGACAAGTGCCACGGCACGGTCTCCCACCAGTTGCTCCCGGCGCTCGACTATCGCTCTTCCGTCTTCCTGGACAATCAAGTGGAGACCTGCGGCCAGTGCCACCAAGAGCACCTGGCCACGTACAAGGCAAGCGTACACGGCAAGGGGCTCTACAAGTCCGGGCTCTCGGTCACGCCGGCCTGCGCCAACTGCCACGGCGCCCACGCCATCTATCACAAGAATGACAAGCGGAACAGCGTTCATCCCACCCGCATTGCCGAGACCTGCGGCAAGTGCCACCGCTTCATCGCGGAACGGCTGCAAAAGAGCGTCCATGGGAACGGAAAGGGACCGGGAACACCGGCCGATCGCCTCGCCCCCGGCGGGAAAACCATGGAGAGGCCGACCTGCACCGACTGTCACGTGGGCCACGACCTGGCCGACCCGGAATCGGCCATCTTCCGCCAGCAACTGCCGAATCGCTGCGGAAACTGCCACGGGAACCTCTCCCAGTACTACGCCATGAGCGTCCACGGCGAACTGACCGAACTCGGTTTCGGCCCGGCCGCCAAGTGCTCGGACTGCCACGGCGCCCACGAGATCCTCTCCGTTTCCAATCCCCATTCCAACCTCTCCCCACAAAACCGGCAGGAGACGTGCGGGAAGTGCCACGTTCACGTGACGGCCAACTTCGTGGACTTCGATCCGCACGCGGATCATACCAATCCGGAGCGGAATCCGCTCTTGTATTGGGTTTACATGGTGCTCCTGACCTTGCTCGTGGTGACGTTCTCCGTTTTCGGCGTCCACTCGTTCCTGTGGTTTGTGCGCGGGCTGGTCGACGTCTTCAACCACAGGCGTCCGCGCGGCCTGGTGCCCGGCACCCGGGCCTACGTGCGTTTCGTGCCGTTCCACCGCGTGGCCCATCTTTGCCTCTTGATCTCCTTCCTGGGGCTGGCCTTGACCGGGCTGCCGCTCAAGTACAGTCACGACGGCTGGGCGAAGAACTTGGCGTTCTACCTGGGGGGGTTCGGATCCACGAGCATCTGGCACCGCATCTTCGGGCTGGTGACCTTCGGGTGCTTGGCGGCCTACGTCCTCCACTTTTGGCGCACTTGCCGCAACCGCCGCAGCGAGAAGCGATCGGTGCTGCGGCTCATCTTTGGCCCGGATTCCCCCGTGCCCAACCTTCGCGACGTGAAGGACTTCGGCAGGATGGTCGGCTGGTTCTTCGGCCTGGGGCGGAAACCGACCTTCGATCGCTGGGCCTACTGGGAGAAGTTCGATTTCTGGGGGGCCTGCGCGGACACGATCATCATCGGAACGACCGGGCTGATCCTCTGGTTCCCCAATTTCTTCTGCAGTTTCCTGCCCGGCATGACCTTGAACTTCGCCAAAGTGATCCACTCGACGTTGGCCCTCCTCGCCACGGGGTTCGTCTTCGCCATTCATTTCTTCGGCACGCACTTCCGCCCGGAGAAGTTCCCCGCGGACCTCTCCATATTGGTCGGTTTGGTGAGCGAAGAGGAAATGAGCGAGGAGCGTCCGGAATTCCTCGAGCGTATGCGCCGGGAAGGCAAGCTGGATCAGCTCCTGGCGACCGTTCCCTCGCGGAAGCAGCTTTGGCTTACGAGGCTCGGCGGCCTCCTGTCGCTGGCGGCAGGTTTGGGTCTGCTGATCGCCATGATCCTCGCGAGCTTGGGGGGATGAGGTTGCGCCCATGAGTGACACACGTCGGCGGCCTCCGGAGACGCCTTCACCCGAGCCCGGCCCCGCCGGAGACGACTCACCCCGACGCCGAAGGCTCCCAGGGCTCTGGCCGACCGTGCGCCGACTTCTTCTCCGCGCTCTGGCCGTCTTGGGGGTTTTCGTTTTCCTCCTGTTTCTTATGGCGGGGGCTGCCGGGTGGTACACCTCGCGCCCGGTGTTCTGCAACAGTTGCCACATCATGAAGCCCTACTACAAGTCCTGGCAGGAATCGAGCCATAAGGACGTGGCCTGCATCGAGTGCCACTTCGCGCCGGGTTTTGGGGGGAAGCTCCGCGGCAAGATGCTCGGCCTGGTGCAGTTGGCCAAGTACGTGACCTCAAGCGAGGGCCCTCGCCCGGCCGCCGAGATCCCCGACGAGAGCTGCCTTCGCTCCGGCTGCCACGAGACCCGATTGCTCTCCGGCAGGGTGAACTTCCACGGAGTTCCCTTCGACCACGAGCCTCACCTCGGGGATCTGCGGCGGGGAAAGAAGCTCCGCTGCACCAGTTGCCACGGCCAGATCGTCCAGGGCAAGCACATGGCGGTCACCACTTCCACGTGTTTCCTCTGCCACTTCAAGGAAGGGCTGTTCAACGAGGGTCTGGGGGCGTGTACCCGCTGCCACCAGATCCCCGACGAGGAGTTCGACCTCGGCGGCGGCGTCATGTTCACCCACGACCTGGCCTACGAACGAGGCGTCGACTGCGCGAATTGCCACGGGGACCTGATCCGCGGCAAAGGCGAGGTCCCCCGCGAGCGCTGCCTCGTCTGCCACAATCGCGAGGGTGACCTGGAGCAGATCGACGATCACGTGTTCATGCACCAGACCCACGTCACGGACCACAAGATCGACTGCCTGAACTGCCACCTCACGATCGACCATTCGCTGGACCGCCAGAAGATCGAGCATGCCGCCTCCGACTGCCAGTCCTGCCATCCCGACCACCACCACGAGCAGGTGAGCCTGCTCCACGGCACCGGGGGCAAGAGCATCCCCAAGGAATCCGGCGGTATGCTCGTGGTCCGCATCGAGTGCCGCACGTGCCACCGCTTCAAGGAAGTCTCGCGCACGGGGACCGTCCTCTGGAAAGCCTCCGGCGAAGTGTGCATCACGTGCCACGACCGCTCCACGGCCCAGAGGCTCGAGTCGTATCACGTGGAAATGAAGGCCTCGCTGGCGGAGATGGAGTCGGGCGTCGCCCGGGCCCGCGAAGCGCTCAAATCGGCGCAGGTCCCGCCGGACCGGGCCAAAGCAATCGCGGTCCAGCTCGACGCGCTCCAGGACGATCTGACCTTCCTCCGCGTGGCCAACGGGGTCCACAACATCCACTACGCCACCACGCTTTCCAGCGCCGTGGTCGAGCGGCTGTCGGCACTCTGCCGCGAGCTGAAGATCGCGGCCCCGAGCGTGAAGCAGCCGGCTCCCGTCAAGGAGCGCAAGGTGGAGACGTCCGCTCCGGCAGCCAAGAAATGACGCCTTCTGCAGATAAGACTTCCGAAGTCTCGAAGACTTCGGAAGTCTGCGGGCGCACTGCGTCTGCCGAAAGAGCGGCACACTCGCGGATCGCTCGCGTCTAGAAGATCGCGCTCATGCCGCCCAGGAACCCGTGCACCGTGCCGGTGTTGCCCGTTCCGGCCAGGTCCCTGTAGTCGAAGAAGTTGTAGCGGAAGAACAGGGTGATCCGTTCCCGCAACGCGTAGTCTGCGCCTGCCGTGAAGCGGTTGGTCTTTACGATGACGTCGGAGAGCGACGGCAGCAGCGTCCAGTCGGGGACGACGGTCGTCGGGGGGGCAGTTGTGTCGGACGGGTCCAACGCCGTGGCGGGGGAAGGCGCCGACAGGATGCGGTTGTGGCCCCACGTGTACTCGTAGCCGCCGTTTAATCTCAGGCGCTCGGTCGCCGCGTAGCCGGCGCCGAGGCTGATGACTTCGGCATAACCTCCGTACCGCCAGCGGCTCTGGAACGCGTCGGGCTCGAAGTAGTTGCGTTCTCCTATGAAGTTGGGAGGCGGAGTCGGGTTCACCACCGGCGAGCCGGCCGTATTCAAGAGGTTGTCGCCAAACAGATCGCCCAACGTGATCGACTGGTCGATCCAGTTGCTGAAGCTGGCGTAACCGGCGTTGAACGACCACTTCGACGAGGGGGCGTACCAGGCGCTCACGACGATCGGATAGTTGAATTCGTCGAAGCTGATCTCGCGCGGGTTCGTGTGGAACACGGCATACGCCTGGCCCAGGTTGTCGAATTCCGAGTCGTGGGTGCGCGATTCGATGCCGAAAGTCGCCGAGAGAAGGAAGTTCTCCGCCGGCATCCAGGTGCCGCCGATCTCGATCAGGTTCACGTGGTTGGGCTGGTTGGTGTTCGCCTCGCCGTTGGTCGCGCGGAACCCATAGATGGGATCGGCGGTGTTGACGTACTTGTAGCGCAGGAAGGACTCCAACTTGGCCGACCACCGCGTGGACGCTCCGACGTTGAACGCGTGCGTGATCGTGTCCGGTTGCTCAAACTCCCAGGTGTCGAAGACTACGGGGGGGCCGAGGGAGGTTACCCACCTCGGGTCCTCGGCCTCGTAATCGGCGTACTTCCGATGGAGGGTGGAATACTCGTAACCGGCGGTGAGCCCGAGCCCTCGCGCTGCCGGCCAGCCGGAGGTAAAGGGCTTCCACTGGCCTTTCAGGCCGGCGGTGGTCTTGTCGTAGCTGACCGGTTGATGGTAATCGGCGATCGTGTCGCCCCCTTGCACGAGCGGCGCCTCGGGGAACGTCGATGGCAACTGGCCGTCCTCCTTGAACTTCTTGGCGTAGGCCGTCCACTTCACGTTTTCGGCCCGGTCGTTCGTCCACCGCAGGTCGAATCCGTTGAAGAAGCGGTGCGTGTCGCGGAGCTCGTTGCGGGTGTCGCCGACGAACATCAGGGCGTAGAGGTGGTTGTACTCGTTCAGATCGGCGCTCAGCTTGAGCCGGTCGATCTGGGTGAAGTTCTCCGCCTGGACGTCGTAGGGAATGTCCGCTCCCGTGATGGGCCACCCGTCGTGGGACGCATTGGAGTAGCGGCGCGACACCACCTGGTCGTTCGGCTCGAAGGACCGCATGGTCCGCGAGTATTCGGCCGTGATCGCCCCGAGCTTGGCCTCGATGACCGGCTCCACTTCCACGGTCGACCAATCGATCCGTTGCGGCTGGGCGAGGAGGTGGCAGCGGCTGCCCGTGGGCTGCCCCGGCGTCAGGGAGCTTTCGTTGAAGCAGTGGGCCATCTTCGTGCTCTGGCGCACTCCCTCCTTGTCGATTCCCCAGACGTTCAGCCGCCACTTCAGGTTCTCTCCGATGGGACCCTTGAATCGCGCGCTGAATTCCTGCACGCGAATGGCATAGTCCTGGCCGGGGTTCAGCACGTCGCTGTTGAGCACCTGCTGCGACGCGCCGACACCGGAAGTCGGATTGAAATTCTCAAAGATCGTGCCCCCGAAGGGCGCAGGCCCGGGAACCTCGATTCCTCGGCGGTCCAATCGGCGCAGGAATCGCTCGTAGTCGGCCTTGACCGACAGTTTCGGACCGAAATAATAGAGCCGCCCTTGGGTCCCCTCCTCGTCCGTGCCCGTCGCGGCGAAGTCGACGGTCCGATGGCCGCTGCTCAACAGGCCGTCCACGTCCCAGAAGGCCGCCGAGTCGAGCTCCTGAAACTCGCCGATCTTGGTGGGGCTTCCCCGCGAGTCCATGATCCACCAGCCGAAGCGGCCGTTGACGTTGCGGATGCCCGGCGAGAACCCGACCTCGTCGCCGGCGTTCTCGTTGGCCAAGGCCGCGCCGGGTGCGACCGCCTTGGGCTCCGCTTTGGCGCCTCCCGGCGGCAGTGGTGCGGCGGCTTCGTCAACGTCAGCTCCCGGCAGGCTCAAAGGCAGCAGCGTGAAGAGCGCCGCCGCGGCGAGTGCGTAGGACCTCCGCGTCATGATGGCTCCCCTGTGACTGATCTATGGTTGGCGAGGCCCGGCGGGGCCTCGCGTGGGTTCTCAAGACATCCCGCGTTAGAATCGGTTGAAATCGTTCGTCACGCTGGACCCGCGCTCATCGGAGCCGTGGACGTTCCTGTGGCACTGCGTGCAATCGGTGTAGAACGCCCCCTGCAAGAACGGCCGGGTGTCGATGTTGTTGCGGTTCCCGCTGCCGTGGCTGCCGCGGTGGCCGGAATGGCACCGCAGGCAGAGGAACGTGGCCGGCTGCCGCAGCAGGTTGTTGGCCACGGTCCCGTGGGGCTCGTGGCAAATCGTGCATCTTTCCGTCACCGGCGGATGCTCGTAGACGTGCGGCCCCTGCTTGTCGGCATGGCACCTGTAGCACACCAGGTTAACTGACTCGGCCTTCAGGTTCTTCTCCAGTTGCCCGTGGGCGTCATGGCAATCGGAGCAGGTCATCTTCCCTTCCTTGATCGGATGGTGCGACGGCAGGGAGTTGAGCCCGAAGACCTTCGCGTGGCACTTGTAGCACGTCTCCGGCTCCTGGACCGACATCTGCATCCGCTTCGGCCGGGTGACGTTGGTGTGACTGATGTTCACGAACCGCTGCACCTGGGTCCTCGGGTGCGGATTGTGGCAGTCGGTGCAAGCCACGCCTGCGTACTCGTGGGTTGAGGAGTGCCAAGCCATCGTCGGCGACCCGTCGCCGTGGCACTCCAGGCACAGGGCCTTCCGCGTGTGCTCGATGATCTGCCCGTGAGGATCGTGGCAGGTCGTGCAGTTGAAGCCGTTGGGCCCGCAAATCTGGTGCGGTCCCGCGACCTCTTGAAACTCCATGAAGTCCTCGTGGCAGCGGTAGCAGGTCCCCGGCGCCACCGCGCCCATGTTGTCCGTAGTCCCCTTGAGCGAGGGCAGCTTCCCGCCCATCGTGGAATCCTTGGCATAGCCCTTGGCGGGCTCCTTGCCTGCGGCCTGTTTCTGATAGGAGGTGGGTACGACGGGCGGGGTCGGCGGATCGGCCGGGCGTGCCGAGGTCTCCGCGGGTTCCGTGGTCGCCGGCGTCCCCGGAGGCACGTTGTAGTGGCCCCGGTGGCAATCCGTGCAAGTGACCCGGCAGTACGCGTGCCGCGACGTGCGCCACTGGGCGCCCGGAGCGCACTGATCCTCCTCATGACACTTCAGGCACATTTCCGCCGCCACGATCGGGTCGCCGGTCTTGAAGCTGACGATCAGTCCCGGCTCCTTGCCGCGGGTCTCCAGGTGGCGGCTCGCCGGCCCGTGACACGATTCGCAGCCGTCTCCGCGATGCACATTGTTGGCAAACGACTTGGCGTAGGCCTCGTGGCAAGGCAGGCAAAGCTCGTCGTCGTTGACCGGCTGAGCGCCCTCGATCTTCGGCACCGAAGCGCTCACCGCTTCGTAAGAGACTTGATGAAAGAAAGCGTTTGGCCGGGGCGAGCCGTCGCCCAGGTGCGGGTCCGTCCGGCGGGTGGGCTCGTGGGGTGATCTGCACCCGGCATTCCCCAACGAAAACAACCCGACGATGACGAGCCCTAGGATCGAAACCGCTCTTGGGCTCCTGATGTGCGTGAAGCTGCGCACGGTCTTACCCTCCTTGCGTCTGTGGGCAGTGATAGCCGTCGACGATTGAGTCGGCGCGGGAAACCAAGCCAAACTCAGTGACTCCTCGAAATCCGATTCAAGGCTCGATACGTCACTCCTTCAGTAACGATGATCGGCTCCCCGCCGACTGCGCATCGTGACTCGGATGCGTGGTGTATCGCCTGTAGGTACAGTGTCTAATGTGAGGTAGCTAAGACTTCGTCTGTTTTTTTCGCCCAACTCCGGGCCCTAAGTTCATACTTTCTCGAATTCCTCTCTGGCTTACAGACGGCAATTCCGGCAACCTGATTCCCAGGAAGGAGGGTTGACTGTCGCGCAACTTAACCTGGCCGTGCAACTCACCGCTTGTGCCTGCGCTTCCGAAAATCCGGGTGACGAGGCATAGCCGGCCCGCGCCGCAGGCCAACTGGACCACAAAAATGAGTCGAGTGGTCAGGTTTCAATCGGTGCCATCTCGCCTGCCGGGACCATGGCTTGAGCCGTACAGACCGGGGCCTCGCTTCGCTACCTTGGCATGGGAACCCGCTCCAGAATGGGTCCCGCGTCAGCCCCGCTTCTCCTTCCGCTCTCTTACCGGCGCTTGGCCGGAGAACTGCCAGCCACCATTCCCTTGTGACACCATAAATGGTGGTATCATGCCATCTATTGAGGTGGTTCTTGGAGCAGGGGGTTCTCGGAATCGGCGTTTACACCCCCGGGATGCGTTCGGTATCATTCGCCCCCCGAACCGCTCCCATGGCCGAGGATTCCGCGTTCGGGCTCCGGCGCGAGCCGTTCCATCGTTCTCCGGCAGGGTGACAAAGTAGCCTATTTTCACCGTCGTAAGCTTCGTGTCCTTGGCGATTGCCTTGGGGGTGGGGTTGTTTCTCAATACGCACCACGAGGGCTTGCGATCTGGGGGGCGCAATCGCCCCTGGGATCGGGACCAGCGATCAGGGGCTCCATTGCGCATGACGATCCAGGTCCTCGGTTGCAGCCATCGCGAGGCGCCGATCTCGATTCGCGAGCGGTTCGCGTTCAGTGCGGACGAGGCCCGCTGCGCCCTCGATCGCCTGCGGGGCGAGTTCCCCAAGGTGGAATCGGTCCTCCTTTCCACCTGCAACCGGGTGGAACTCTACACGGCGACGGCCAACGGGGGGGCCCCGACGTCGCAGCAGATCGCCGCCTTCCTCGCCCGCTGCTGCGGCGCGGACCTGGACGAGGTGCTGGAGCATTTCTCCGAGCGGGTGGGCCACGATGCGGTGCAGCACTTGTTCCTGGTCGCCAGCAGCCTCGACAGCATGGTGGTCGGCGAGCCGCAGATCCTCGCGCAGGTCAAACAGGCGTATCAGTTGGCGACCCAGCAGGCCACCGCGGGGCCGCTGACCCACGCCGCGTTCCAGGCGGCGGTCAAGGTCGCCCGGCGGGTCGCCAACGAGACCGCCATCCACCAGCGCCGGGTGAGCATTCCGAGCGTGGCGGTGGCCGACTTCGCCCGGCAGATCTTCGAGCGGTTCGACGACAAGAAAACGCTGGTCATCGGCGCCGGAGAAATGGCCGAGGAGACCCTGCGGTACCTGAAAAACGAGGGGGCCGCCGACATCGCGGTGGTCAACCGCAGCTTTTCCCGGGCCGCGGAGCTGGCGGAGCGATGGAGCGGCCGGGCCTTGGAGTGGGACCGGCTTGCCGAGGCCCTTGCCGAGGCCGACTTGGTGGTCAGCACCACCGGCGCCCCGGAGGCGATCGTCACCGGGGAGCAGTTTGCGGCGATCGAGCGCCGGCGCGGTCCGCGGCCGCTCTTCATCCTCGACCTGGCCGTTCCCCGCGATTTCGATCCGCAAATCGGCGATCGGCCGGGGGTCTATCTCTATTCCGTCGACGATCTGCAGCAGGCGTGCGAGCGGAACCGCCGCGAGCGCGACAAGGAACTCCCCAAGGCCCTGAAGATCATCGAGCAGGAGGCCGCGCGGTTCTTGGCCGACCTCCGGCACCGCGCTGTCGGGCCGGTGATTCGCCGCCTTCGTGAGGGCTGGCAAAAACCGAAGGAAGAAGAGCTGCGGCGGCTGTTCAACAAGCTGCCGGGACTCGACGCTCAGGCCCGAGGCGAGATCTGCGAGTCCTTCGACCGGCTGGTCAACAAGCTTCTCCACCCCCCCATGGAATCGCTCCGCATCGAATCGCGACACGGCATTCCCAGCCCGCTCTTGGAGGCATTAACAAAGCTCTTCCAAATCAAGGATTAACCGCTGGTGGCGGAGGAGGGCGGCTGGCGCGGGTTTGACAACCGGGGAGGTAACCTTTGCTTTCCGGCCTTTGGCGGTGCTCCGGAACCGCAGGAAGTGGTGTTGCCCCAAAGGGTTCCATTGAATACATTTCTCTCTCCGCAAGGCTCATCCTGGGGCGTTGTTGCCCCGCGCTTGCCGGCAACCTTTTGAGGCGATCCCCATGACAGCCCCCACCCCCGCGGACCAGGCGGTCTCGCCACTCCGGGCCGCCGCGAAGGCCCTGTTTCAACGGCTCGCCTCGGTGCAACTGGCGGTGCTCCTGCTAGTGATCCTGGCCGCGGTGCTCGCGCTGGCCACGGTCCTCGACGCCGCCAAGGGGGCGGACTACGCGCAGTGGTACGTCTACCACAGCGCGTGGTTCATTGCGATTCTGGGCCTGCTGGGGGCGAACATCCTGGCCGCGGCCTTGATCCGGTTCCCTTGGGGTAAACGCCACATCGGGTTCCTGATCACGCACGGCGGGCTCTTGGTCGTGTTGGCCGGTTCCATTCAGACCTTCGTCGCCGGGGTCACGGGCCAGCTTTCCTTCCTCGAAGGAGAGACGGTTGGCTCGATGCTCCTGACCGATCGCAGCCAGTTCGAGGTCCAATGGCAGGGGGGCCGCGAGGCGCGCGGGCAGCCGTCCGTCTCCTTCGGCTTCACTCCGGGACCGAGCGACTGGCCCGAGGGGGAAACGTTGAATTTCGGCGAGCTGGGCGGCATCGGCCTCAAAGTCCTGAAACTCTACCGCCATGCCCGCGTCGACGAGGACTGGATCGGCGACGAAGGCGGGCTCGGCGGCCCGGCCCTCAAGTTCGCCTTGGCCGGCCCGGACGGGCAAACCGTTCGCGAAGAGTGGCTGACCAGCGGATCCTTCGGCGGCGAGCTGCCGATCGGCCCGATCGCGCTGAGGCTGTACCGGACACCCGTCGCCTCGATGCTGGACGACTTTCTCAAGCCCCCCGCCGGCAGCGAAGACAAGGACGGGATCCTCTCCGTCCATCACGAAGGCCGGGTCGAGCGCGTCCCCGTCGGCAAGAACGTGGGCAAGAAGCTGCCCGTCGGCCAGAGCAAGATCTCCGTCGAGATCGTCGAGTATCTGGCCAATGCGAAGCCGGCGGCCCGGGGCCGCTTCGTCTCGCAAGGAAACGAGCCCGCCAATCCGCTCTTGGAGCTGCGGCTTCATCTGCCCGACAAGGAGCCCCTGCGGCAAATCGCCTTTGCCAAGATGCCTTTCTTGAGTCTCGACGGGCTCCACGGGCAGAGCTACCCGGTCAAGTTCTGGTACCACCATCCGGCCGCGGCGGCTCCGGCCGGGGTTGAGTTCCTGGCAACGCCGGACGACAAGCTGTACTGCCGCGTGGGCGCGGACGGCAAGTACCAGCCGCGGGGTGAGGTGAAGCCGGGCGATCGGATCGAGGTCGCGGCCCAGTTCGCCGTTTTGCCGGTGGAGTACCTGCCTCACGCCCGCCGGAAAATCACCTTCCAACCCGTCGAGCTCGTCCGCGGACGGCCCGGAGGCCAGGATGCCGCCGCGCTGGTGGAAGTCAAGGCCGCGGGAACGACCCACGAAGTATGGATGAAGCGCAACGACCCGGAATACGGCTCCCGCACGATCCAGACGCCGCGCGGGCCGCTGGCAATCTCGTTCGGGTTTGAGCGCGTTCCGCTGGGCTTTTCGCTGAAACTCCTGGATTTCAAGCGGGGGTTGAATCCGGGCGGCATGGGGGAAGCGTCGTTCGCCAGCTCGGTCCGGCTGATCGACCCCGCCCGCGGAATCGACGAGGAGCGAGAGATCGCCATGAACGAGCCCCTCGTTCACGGCGGGTACACCTTCTACCAGTCGAGCTACGAGGGATTTCCCGACGGCCGCGAGGCGTCGGTCCTGAGCGTGGCCTACGACCCCGGCAGGTTCTCGAAGTACGCCGGCAGCCTCGTCCTTTGCCTGGGGATTTTCGTCACGTCCTTCCTGCGGCTCCGCGGACGCAAGAACGGCTCGGCCGAGCCCGCTTGGCAGGCGGCCGCGACCGCCGGCAGCCCCGCGGGGAAGGACGGCCAGCCGGGATCGCCGCCTTCCGCCAAGGCAGCGAAATCGCAGAGGCAATCGCAGCGCGAAACCACGCTCTCGGAGGCCGGCTGAGTTCGCCTGCAAGACCGGAGTGGTGCTCATTGCGGCGGCACGCCATTTCCCCTGATACGGAGTATTCCATGCGATATCTGCTCGCGGCGTTGACGGTTTGCCTTGCGATCGGCGCGACGGCGTTTTCCGAGGACCGGGGCGATTCCTCCATGAACTGGGAGCCGTGGCGATACCTGCCGGTCCAGGACGGCGGCCGGGCCAAGCCGCTGGACACGCTGGCCTGGGAGACCCTCCGGACGCTCTGCAACCGGGCGAGCTTCCCCGATCCGCAGACCGGCGAGAGGCTCAGCCCGGCCGCGGTCTATCTGGCGATGCTCTTCGATTGGCAGGGCTCGGACCAAGCGCCGGCGGCGCACGGCGGAGCCGCGATGGGACATCGTCCCCCGCAAAAGCCCGACAAATGGGACAACGCCCCGCTCCTGCGAGTCGATTACCTCCAGTTGCGCCAAGCGATCGGCATGCCCGCCGGCGAGAAGTACCTCTCGCCCTACCAATTGAGCCAGGCGAAGATCCGCGATCCGCACACGGGCGGCCAAACGCCGCTCTTGTCGTGGGCCGAGAAGCTCCGGCGGAGCGACGAGCGGACCCTGCCCGCCTTCGAGCGCAAGGCCGTGGATCTGGTCAACAACTACTGGGCTTACCGGGAGCACCGGAGCGGGCGGCGGCTGGCGCTGGTTCCCGTTCCCGGCAGCGAACACCAGGAATGGCTCCCCGCCGCGGAGCTGCTGCGGACCGAGATGAGCGACGCAAAGGATCCAACCGGTCTGATGCGGAAGCTGAAGGAGAAGTTCCTTCGGGTCCGGGCGGCCTATGCGGCGAACCGGCCGGAGGAGTTCAACGAAGCGTCGTCGGACTTCCTCGCCGCGCTGGCGGAGGCCGGGCCGGAGCTGGGAAGCTACCCCACGCCGGCCGCCGTCGGCTTGGAGGTGGCGTACAACCGCTGGGCCCCCTTCCGCTTCGCCTGGGCCTTCACGACGCTGGCCTTTCTCTGTACGCTCCTGAGCATGGGAACGCGATGGAGGCCCTTTTACGTCGCGGGCATCGCGAGCTTCGCCGCGGGGCTTCTGGCGATGCTCGTCGGTTTTGGAATGCGGGTCGCGATTTCCGGCAGGGCCCCGGTCACCAACATGTACGAGTCGGTCGTATACCTGGGTCTGGGCACGGCGGTCTTCGGCCTGCTCTTCGAGATCATCTACCGCACGCGGTACGTTCTTGCCGCCGCCGCGGCCGTCTCGACGATCGCCCTGATCCTCGCCGACAATTGCCCCGCGATTCTCAACCCCAGCCTGCGCCCGTTGCAGCCGGTGCTGCGGAGCAACTTCTGGCTGGTGACCCACGTGATGTCGATCACGCTGAGCTACGCGGCGTTCGCCCTGGCCCTGGGGATCGGCAACATCACGCTCGGCTACTTCCTGTTCCGCTCGCAGAACCGGGAGGTCATCGGTTCCCTCAGCCGGTTCACGTACAAGGCGTTGCAGGTCGGCGTGCTGCTCCTGGCGATCGGGACGATCCTGGGCGGCGTGTGGGCGGACTACTCCTGGGGCCGGTTCTGGGGTTGGGACCCCAAGGAAGTCTGGGCCCTGATCGCCCTGCTCGGCTACCTGGCGGTGCTCCACGCCCGCTACGCCGGCTGGGTCCGCGACCTCGGCCTGGCGGCCCTTTCGGTGATCTGTTTCTCCCTGGTCGTCATGGCGTGGTACGGCGTCAACTTCGTGCTGGGCACCGGGCTGCACAGCTACGTCGACAGCGGCGGCAGCGACGGCCAGCTCTACGTCTTCGGCGCCGTCGCGATCCAGCTCCTCTACGTCGCCGCCGCTGCGATGCCGCAATTCCCCCGGCTCGGGAGGGTACGATGGAGGAGTGCAGACTCGGAGTCGCCATCCACGGTGCGGGCTGGGTGGCCGGGGCGCATGCCGCCAGTTGGCTGAAGAACCCCCACGCGCGGATCGTCTCGATCGGCGACCTCCACAAGGAGCGGGCCGAGCAATTGGCCGGCCGCCTCGGCCTGGACTGCGCGATCCGCAATGACTTCGACGCCTACCGCACGCACGAGCTGTGCCTGGCCATCGACCGGTCGATTGCCGAAGGGGGCCGGCCGGTGCGACTGCCGTTGGAGTAGGGCTCAGGGCGATGTCTCCCGGCGGCTTCCGCGACATCTTCAGGTCCGACAGGGACTTAGGGCAGCAAGTCGTGGATAAATGGGCAAACTGCGCAAATTGAGAGAGGCGCGTCACAAGTCCTAAAGGTGGAAAATGTAGTAGACGATGAACCCTCGGGAAAGCCATTTCCCGAGGTAGGACCGGAATCTCTTTCGGGGATCCTAGAAAGAGAGTCTTCGGTAGTGTCGTTTCGACGGGAGATGCCTGCCAGACGTGAAGCACGGGTTCCGAATGTCATCCCTGTTGGAAGGGGTGCTCGGGACGTGCCGCGACGCGGACCCAACATTGCACGCTTGCGGCGATCCGTTGGCACGTCTGGCAATAGAGAATCAGGAGAAGAGCAGGATGAAGACTGCGATCTATTTCGGGATGGGCTTGGCAGTGGCCGCTCTCCTAACGCTTGCGGCAGGCGGCCAAGCCTACGCCGCCGAAGCGCAGGCCGCCGCGGCGGTTGCGAAGGCCCCTGTGACGCTCTGGAATTTCCTGGGCATCCCGCAGGGCGTGAACAAGATCCGCGACGCCACGGTGAACCCCAAGGGGAATCATCCGAAGCTGGAGCGGAAACCTCCCATGAAACGGATTGCCGATCCGGAAAACCTCGAGTCGCCCAACGATGCCATTAAGGTCGCCGCCAAGATCAAGGCCGACGCCGACCTCGCTCCCCAGAAGATCAAGGCGATCAAGTATCTGGCCACCGTCTGCTGCGGATGCGCCAAGAACAAGGAGGACCTGAAAGACGCCCTCCTGGGCGCCCTGGAAGACTGCACGGAAGAGGTCCGCTACCAGGCGGCCATTGCGCTGTGTCACTGCTCGGGGAACCTCTGCGCCGCCTGCAACTACACCAGTTGCTGCGATCCCAAGGTGGTTGCCAAGCTGAAGAAGGTCGCCGAAGGGCAGGACGCCCACGGTTGTTGGATTGAGCCCTCCCCACGCGTCAGGGCCGCCGCGGCGAACGCCCTGGCCGCCTGCGAGCAGGTGGCCCCGCCGGCCGAGCCCAAGAAGCCGGATGGAGGCGAGGCGCCTTCTCCGGAGCCGACGCCCGCGCCGGCCAAGGATGGCAAGGCGGCCCCCAAGGCCGCGGAGCCCTCCGCCTCGTCGGCCGACGGCGGCGACGGCGTGACTTCCGCCGGCTTCGTCCAGATCGACGACGGCGGGCTCGACAGACGGACCACCCAGGGCCTCGTGGTGCCCGCGTCCGCGACCCAGAGAGAAGTGCGATTCCAGGGGCGGATCCTGGCCACCGGAGGCCGGGCCCGCTAGCCGGGCGTCACCCGTTCGCGGAGCCTGACGGTGCAACGCCCTCCCGGCGAACCGGCCTTCTCCTTGCGGGATCCGGAGGTCTGCGATCGCATCCGCGAGGTCCTCGCGCAGGCCGATTTCACGGATCGGGGCGTCGCCGAGGCCCTCGGCGGAGAGGCGATCCGCTCCATCTCAGGCCAGGATGTTCCCCTGCTCTTGCGGCGCACGGGGAGCGGAACTTTCCGGGACACCCTGATTCGCCTGTTCCTCATCGGCGTCCCGGTCGATGCCGACGTCTTCCGCAGAACCGTAGCGCCGATGGAGCCGGAGGAGTGGGTCCGGTCGGGGCTGGTCGAGGCGCGAGGGGCCGCGGTGGCCGCCGCAGTGCAACTGCTGCCCTTTCAAGGCCTCGTGCTGGCGTCCGATCAGCCGCAACGGATCGAGGCCGGGCTGGCGCCCGACTACGTGATGGGGATCGGCAGCAGCTCGCTCACCCTGGCCAACGTGACCGTGCGGCGGCCATCCTCCTCGACGCTGGACCTGGGCACCGGCTGCGGCTTCCAGGCGTTCCTGGCGGCGCGGCACAGCGCGGGCGTGTCGGCCGTGGACCGCAATCCTCGCGCGGTGCGCCTTGCCGCCTTCAACGCGCGGTTGAACAACCTCTCCAACGTCGAGTGCCTGGAGGGGGACCTGTTCGAGCCCGTCCGCGGCCGCCGCTTCGATCTGGTCGTCTCCAATCCGCCCTTCGTGATCTCGCCGGAGGCCCGCTACATTTACCGCGACAGCGGGATGCGCGGCGATGAAGTCACGCAGACGATCGTTCGCCGTGTGCCCGCGTTTCTCGCTGAGGGCGGCTACTGCCAGATCCTCTGCAATTGGGTCCACCTTGCCGGGCAGGACTGGCGCGACCGCCTGGCCGGCTGGTTTGAAGGGACCGGCTGCGACGCGTGGGCCATGCGGACCGACACGCTCGATTCGGCCGCCTACGCCGCGAAGTGGATCCGGCATACCGAACGGGACGCCCCGGAACGCTTCAGCCGCCGTTTCGAGGAATGGGTGGCCTATTACGAGCGGGAGCGGATCGAGGCCGTTAGCGGCGGCGTGATCACGATGCGGCGGCGGAGCGGGTCGGCCAACTGGGTCCGCGCGGACGACGGACCCGGGAAGATGCTCGGGCCCGCCGGAGAAGCCGTGCTGCTGGCGTTTGAGGTCCGCGACTTCCTGGAGACGGTGCGCGACGATGAGTCGCTCCTCGAAAAGCGGCTCCGCGTTTCGCCCGATGCCCGCCTGGAGCAGCACTATGAGCCGGCTGAGGGGACGTGGTGCCTCGCCGAGTCGGAACTCCGCCTCCAGCGGGGGCTGGCTTTTTCGGGGCGCGTGGACCCGCTGGCGGTCCGCCTGATCGGGCAGTGCGACGGCCGGCGCCCCTTGCGCGACCTGATCGCCGAATTGGCGGCGGCAATCCAGGAGGATCCGGCCAGGATCGCGCCGCCGTGCCTCCAAGTAATGCGCCAGTTGATCGAGCGCGGGTTTCTCCTGCCCGGCCGGGAGGACGTCCCGCAATGACTCCCCTCTCCCGGTGAGCGGGAGAGGGCAGGGGGTGAGGGCACGCGGCGGCAAGAACGCGAAGTTGTTGTTGGCCGGCCGCTTAGCGGCCGATCGCCGTGTACTTGGGAATGGGCACCCGCAACGGCTTGTCCCTGTCGATCTCGAACGCCCCCTCGACGATCTTCTCGCGCGGGGTGATGCGGACCTTGAACGAGCCGACCTGGCGGGCAAGGCTCCGCTTGTAGGAGAACGTGTGAACCACGGTCCTGACCTGAGGGTCGTGGTAGTAATGATGAACCGCCTTCTCGGGCGGAGGATCCATCTCGATCCGCAGCGCGCTTAGGTTGTCCTTCGGCGCGCTCGGGTCGCTCGGCCGCTCGTGCTTCTCGATCACCGTGACGTTGTCGAGGTCTCCCTTTTCCTCGGGCTGACGGCGGAGCTCCAGCCAGATGCCCTTGGGCGTCTTCGGCTCGAATCGGCCCTTGTCCTTGAGCTCGTCGACGGTCAGCTCTTCCGCGAAAGGGGTCTTTTTGAACTTGCACCAGAGGCGGACCTCCGCCTGTCTGGCCTCGTCGGACCACTTGGGGGCCGTACACTGGAGGAGGGGAACCGGACAGCCGGGCTTGAGCTGTAGATCGTAGAAGACGTAGGGCGGCGGCGCTTCGCCCTCCTTGAGCACCGGCCGGATTTCGACCCAAGCCTCCGCCGGACGCTCGCTGAACTCCGTTGCCGCATCGTTCTGGATGGAGAAGAAGAAGCCGACGTTGCCCCGGATCACCTCGGGGACGTGGGCCGCCACGAACAGCTTCCGCTCCGGCTCCGCCACTGCTTTGACGCCGGACCGGGAGACGTCATCCGCGGGGGCTTCGCACAGGTTCTCGCGGTAGCGCTCGTGCTCCAGCCGCAGCGCGTCTTTGCTCAAGAACAGCCGGAGCGCCTCGCCGCCCTGGATCTTCACTCGGGCGGCTTGGACTTTCGCTTCCGCTCCTCCCGACGCGGCCGCGATCCGCACGAGGTACGGCGCCCCCGTCGGCTGCTTCTCCCGATCGGCCTTCTCCAGATCGCCGATCGGCCAGGCTGTGTCCAGCTCCTGGGACTTCTCGGCCTCGACTGCGGCCACGCCGGCCGGCGGCGTGCCCTCCGGGTAAACGACGTACCTGTTCAGCCGCAGCGATTTCCGAAGCTGTTCTGCGAGCACGGACGCATCGCCGGCCGTAGAGTAATCGCCGCCGTGGTCCTTGGTGAGCTGTCTGAGCTGGGTGAGCTTCTCCGGCTCCCCCTCGGCGAGGTTGAAGCCGATGACGTCCAATCGAATCTCCCTGCCGGAGGTCCGCGCGCTATCGAGCGCGTCGCGGACGTCCTTGGCCCCGGTGCCCTGCCTTATCTCGTCGGGCTGGTCTTCCAGGCCCGCGGTGGGCTGATCGTTCAGGCCGTCGGTGATCACGATGATGTGCCGCGACACTCCGACCGGCGCCCCCGCCGCCCCGCCCACCTGGCTCAGGTACTTGTTGGCTGCCTGCTGAATCGAGAGGTACAAGGGAGTAAATCCGACCGGCCTCAACGGCTTCACCTTGTCTTCGATGTCCCGGACGCCGTTTTCGGTCAGCGGACCCGGCGGCCAATTCCCTTCCGGCGGCCAGATCATCTCCACGTCTCGGCCCGGGTGGCGCCCGGGCTTATCAGCCTTCACTTCTTCATCGGCCGAGACGAGTTCCGTGGAATCCGGGGACTTGAACTTGACGTACGTCGCGCCGGACGGCACCGGCCACTTGCTGGCCTGCATCGTCGAGGCATAGTTGACGCGATGCCCATAGACCATGACGCCCACGCGATACGGCTTCTCCGGAACCGCCGCAAGCCGCGTCAGGACTTGGCTCAGGGTGTCCCTTGCCGCCTGATAGCGCTTCCGCGTTTCCGGCGCGGGTAAAGGCGCGTTCATCGTTCCGGAGTAGTCGACGATGAAGACCACGTAGCTTTCCGTGTGGCGCGTCCCTTTTACCCTGACCGTGGCCTTGAGGTCCTTGGGCGGCTCGAAGACGATTTCCCGGCCTTCGCCGAGCGGCACCACGGTGACGTCCTTGTGCTGCCGGTGGCCCCGGTAGAGAGTGAAGGCCCTGAACGACTTCTCCTCCAGAAGCTTGTCGCCGCCGGAGATCCAATACCACCCGGGCTCCGAACCAGAAGCCGCCTTCGGCTGGGTCTCGGAGCCCGCCACCTTGACGCTCACGCGGCGCAGACCCGAAGCCGGCTGTTTCTCTCCGCCCGGCGCTGCCGACGCCGGTTGTCTGGCCTCGCTTTCGGAGGGGAACAACGGGAGCACCTGGCCGCTGGCGGCGCTTTTCAGATAGAAGGCCGCCTCCCCGGGCGGAAGACCCGCGGCGACGGACGGCGGCTTGACGGGAAGCGGCGGCTTGCCCGGGAGCACCTGGAGGTGACTGTCCACTGACGGGATGATGCCCGCCTGCGCCGCCTTGCGGCGCGACTCCAGGAGGTCCCGCAGGTTGGACTTGGACGAGGGCCGGCCGCCGGCAGGCTGACAGAGCCGCTCGGCGCAGGAAAGGTAGTCTTCCGCCGCCGTCTCAAAGAAAGACGCCGTGGCATTGTCCTCCGGCGGCGGGCCCCAGAAGTCGTCCAGCGTCCGGCGGCAATGCCACAACAGCAGGTAGCGGAGGTCGAGCCGCCGCAGTTGGGAGACCGGGTCCGCAGGCGGCCCCGTCCCGCCAACCGGGCCCGACGGCAAAAACGCCGCCGCGGCGTGGACCAACCGGTCGGCCTTGCCGTAGCCGGGGCGGGTCTTGGCCGGGGCGGGAACCGGCTCGTCGAGGCGGAGGGCCTTCTCGCTTTCCTTGCACCACGCCGCGGCGTCCTGCCCCACCGCGGAAAGAAGCGCCCGGACTTCCTCGCCGTGCTTGGCCAAAAAAGCCCGTTTCTCAGCCTGGGAAGCGCTCTCTGCGGGGGGCCTGGTCGCCGGAGCCGGCGGCTTTCGGACAGGGCTCTCATCGTCCTCAAGCTGCCGCCGGTTGAGGATGGCCCAGGCGGGATGCTTCCCCCGCTTCGTCAAGCGGTCGGTCCACTCGGTCGCGCTCTCGGCAGGCTCGGCCGGCTCCTTGCCGGGGGCAATTCGGTCGGTCGGGCCCTTCGACTCCCCGCCAGGGAGAGCTTCCAGGTAGTGCCTTCGCAGCAGGTTCCTCGCGGCACCTGTGACCAGGGGCACGGCCAACACGCTGCGGAGCCGCTTGAGTTTCTGCCGGTTGTCGCCCAAGCTCTCCACCCTGGACCAGTCTTCCCGGAACGCTCCCTCCAGCTCCGTCAACGCGCCGGCAAGTGCCTTCGTGCGGCCGGCCAGCGTGGGAGACGCTCCGCCGTTCGGGAGGGAACCCTCGGCCTGGCGCCCCAGCTCTTCGTCGAGTTCCCGCGACAGCTCTTGCGTGACTTGGATCATCGCGAACAGCTTGCCGATCAGCTTGTCGCGCCGCGCGGGATCGCCGTCGTGGAGCCGCGCCAAGAGCCACTCCGCCAGGTAGGGAGCCTTGGCACAGGCCCGGTCCCGCACCGCAAAGGCCCGCCAGACCGCCTCCCCGCGGATCCGCGCCTCGCCGTATTGGCCGCCGCGGCCGTCGGCGCCGACCAGCGCATCGAGCTTCTTCTTCGCGTCGCTCAGGGTCCCGGGATCTCCGACGAAGAGCCCGTCCTCGGCGCGCCGGCGCTCGGCGTCGGCCGCGTCGACCTGCCTCTGGATCCAGTAGTGGACCCGCTCGTCGAAGGGCGCGGCCACCGACTCAGCCGCGTCGCGGGCCTGGGCCGCCTGCTTCAGCAACGGCGCGTGGGCCTGGTCGTTGCGGACGTCGGGATCGAGATGCTCCTGGAGCATCCGCAGGAAGTGGGCCTCGACGACGTCGGCTTTGGACCGGCCGGAAGTGCTCGGATTGCCGGAAAACCGCGTCGCCAACGGCAGGCTGTGGAAGCGGTACGCCTTCAATTGGCCGGCGAGGGGATCCTGCTGGAGATCGGCCGCCCGATCCAGTAACCGCTTCCTGGTCTTCGCCAGCTCGTCGGCGTCGATTTCGCCGGCCAGGAGCAAGTCCTCCAGCCGCAGCAGTCCCTGCTGAAACTCCTCCCAGCCCAGAGGGTTCCAGCGCCACGGGCTCCCCTTGTCCGATTCCGGGGTCCACTTTTCCGGTTCCGGGCTTCGGCCGTCGAGTTCGGCGTGCTTCTTCCAGAGTTCGGCGACGTCGCTCCACGCCCTCGCGCGGTCCACGGCTCCGGAAGCCGAAGCGGCCCATTTCTTCTCTTCCGCCTGGAGTTGCCCTTCGTTGAAAGGGGCGAAAACCAGCGGAAAATCCCCCGCATTGTCGGGCACGAGCAGCGGCGCCTGCTCATCGGCGCGATGGTCCCGCACCCAATCCTTGACGCTGCCGCTCACGTACCGGTAGAGCTCCGAGAGCGTGACCTTTCCGTTGCCGTCGCCTTCCCCGGAGCGGTCGGCGAAGCCCATCAGCCCCTTGAACACGTAGTAGCCGAACACGGAGCCCTGGAACTCCTCGGGGGAAGTCCAGCCGATCTGGCCGGGGCCGGTCGAATTGAGGATCACCAGCCCGGCGACATCCGCCCCTTTTCCGCGCGCGTCCTCGAGGGCCCGCTTGAGGGCGTCGGCGAAGCCGTTGTACAGGAGGCCAATCCCCCAGTTGGCATCCATGCGGTTGCAGTCGAGGATGAGGAGCTTCTTTTCCGGCAGCTTGCCGCTTTTCTCCCGGGGGAAGAGATAGATGAGCAGCTCATCGAGCGGGAGCCACGCCTTGCCGCCGGGCGGAACCAGGCAGGCCCGGCCTTCCCCGTTCACCGCCCCATGCACGCTCAGGTACACAATGACGGCATGGCGCGTCGGACCGCCGCCTCGGCACCCCGCGATTTTCTCCCGAAGCTCGCGGAATCCGTCCCTCGGGTCCTCGGCGTGGGGAGCGTAGCTGACCTGGCAGTAGTCGGCGATTCTCCCATTCTCCGGATTAAGGTATTCGAATCGCTGGAGGTCTTTTCCGGCCCACCAATTGGGCGGGAGAATCGGAGAGCCCCCGGCCCCCGGCCACGAAAGAGAATCCCCGGCGTCCGGCGAGGACTGATAGCCGGTGACTGCCAGGGCAAAGAAGGGAGTCCGCTTCCAAAGCGCCGGCCATAGGACAATCCAAACAAAAAGCGCGATGAGCCCGACGACGGCCCCGATGAGCGAGATCACCGTGATCCGGTACCGCCGCCTGGCGTGCTGGAACTCCTGGTCCGACTTCTCCCGCCAGAGGGCGCCCTTCTTGGCCGAGGCGCGGCCGCCGGGCGCGGCGGCCTTCGCCTTGCCGCGCCAGTCGGCCTTGGCGGGACGCGAACTCCCCGAATCGCCCGGCTTCCCCGATCCGGCGGGAGGATTCGTCGCGGACATGGCGCTCCTTCGCGTTTACTGTTTGATGTGCGTCTGTTTGGCCTTCTCGTCGGTCATGGCCCCCGTGACCGGATCGCCGGCATCGTCGTAGCGGACCACCTGGGGCACGTAATCCTCCAGGTAGCGCTGGAACAACTCGGCGGCAATCCACTCCTTGTGGTAATGGGGGACGGCGCTGTGGGGCCCTCCCGCAATCCCCCCGATCTCGTTGGCATTGCCGTCCCGGTCGGAGAGGTTGGCGTGCCCCTGGGAGTCGATCCGCACGATGGCGTATCCCCGCCCGGCCAGCTTGTGCCAGATCTCCGAGAAACCGCGCATGCGGGGACTGCGGTAAGGACCTCGTTCGGCCAGGTGCTCGGTGAAGGAGTTCCCCCGTGCGATCTGCCGGACCTCGTCCGGCGTATGGTGCGCGAGCGCCTCGCGGAGCGGAAAAATCACTGGATAGTCCATGGCATCCTCATTTCAGCCCGATGGGCTCCTCTCGTCGGCCGGACTAAGGCCCCGGCGATCTCCAGGGCTGGCTTCGGACGTCGTATCTCGATTCCGAGGATGATAGAATAGTCGAACGGCCCCTCAAGGGTTCCCTGCTGCGGCGCAACCATTCAACCGATCATCACCTGCGGAAACCCCACCGTCACCGTCCCCCCGTGGACGGTCAGGTCGCCCATGCGCGCGGCGGGCATGAACCCGATCAACACCGTAAAGGACCCCATGGCAATCGCATCGGGAGGCCCCACGCAAGTCGCCATGTCGCCGACGCGCGCAGCCGGCATGAAGCCGATCATCACCGTCGGGCAACCCATCGTGATCGGGCCGCCCACGTGAGGAACGATCCCCGTGACCATGGGGCAAACGTGCATGTCGCCGATACGTGCTGCCGGAGGCATTTCCTGGTTCCTTTCTTCGTCGACGCAGTCATTGGGTTTGGGCACCGGAGTGCTCCGCCGGCTCTCTGGAGAGCCCCGCTTGGGCCAAGAGGTCGGCCACGCCGGCCTCGCCGTAGACCTGCCAGGTTTCCGGCAGGTCGGGCAGCTCCACCAGCACCGCGTCGATGCCCGCCAGCAATTGCCGCACCAAAGCGGGCGGGCCGTGTGCCAGGAGCATCGCCATCACGCTGGGCCAGCAGAAGCCCAGCATCCCGCCGCTCATGTCATCCCGCTTCGGCTTGGCGCGGAGCGAGCGCTGCAAGTGCTCCAGCAGGGCCTGCTTCTCTTGCCGGGAGAAGAGGCAAATCACGGCGTCTTTGCCCCACGCCTCCCGGATAAGTTTGGGCCAATCCAACAGGTCGTCCTGTCCCACAACGACCGGCGAGGCCAGGGGCGCCGCGAGGGGGTCGAGCCAGTCGAAAAGGTACTGCGGCGTGACGAGCTGCTCCGGGGGCGGGGAACCGAGGTTCCTGAAGTCCACGATCAGGTAGACCGGCAACGATTGGCACAACAGCAAGGCCAGGTCGGCAGGTGCGACCTGGTCGTTGGCTCCACGGCACAGCGTCAAGCCCGAGTCGCACCTCTCGACCGTGTACCCGATCGCCCCGCGCTCGGGAGGAGGCGCGGGCAAGAGGAACGGTGGCAGGACGGCCGGCCCGGTCGCCGCAACTCCCCCGCCGGGCATCCCCGCGGTCGGTGCCGGCTCGCCTTCTCCATGCACCACGAACGCGGTCTGGCCGGCGCGGACCTGATCGCCGTTGCGGAGGGGGACCCTGTCGGCGATCTGCCGGCCGTTGACGAACGTGCCGTTCGTGCTGCCCAGGTCCCGGACGTAGCAGGCGGCGCTATCGGTTTCCAGCGCGAAGTGGACGCCCGACATCTGCCCGTCGTGCGGGAAGGAGTGATCCGCCCATTCGGTACGTCCTACTTTCAGCACCAGGCCGGCTCCCAACACGATCTTCTTCCCGGCGGCAGGGCCCGATGCAACTTCGACAATGATCCGCATAGTTCGGCCCGAGTGCTTCCCGACGCCACAGGATCGCGGCGTGCCATCCTGGACCGTTGCATTATAGCCCTGCTCGCGCCGGGCTTGTACTACCACCGGGCGGGGCTCCGCTATGACGCCACCCGCGTACTCCCGACCTTTCCCAGGCGCCGCCCTCGGAAAACGACTCCGACGACGCTCTTGCTTCCCGCGCCCACGCTTGGAACGGGCTGTCCCCGCTCGGGGGACACCTCTTGACACTCGTGCCCAACCTCTCCGCGACCCACGCCCGGGCGGTTGGGAGCCTCGTGCAAAGCTCCTTGCCGCCAACCGAGTAGGCGTGGTAGCCCGCGAAGTTGTCGTGCTTGAACACGTAGATGGTATTGTCCTTCACGCCGACGAGTTGTCGCTTTCCGTACACCAGGACGCAGTTCTTGGGGTGCTTGGCCAGGGGCGCGGACTGTTCTTTCAACAGATCGTTGCGGGTCTCTCGGAGGCCCTGTTGGCTGCCGGGCGAGCCGGCGTCGCGGTGCTTCGGGCTTCGCGTACAGGTGCGTTGCGGCATAGTGACCGACTCGGAAGGCTTAACGCGGAAAGAAGCCGCGTGCCGCTTTCCGTTGCTAAAGGCCCCACCATTTCCGTAGTTCCATCTTTCCCAGTGGCGGATCGCTGATGCTGATGCCGGGGGGTATGCAGACCTCCGTCGGCAGGTCGATGTTCTTGATCACGAATCGAAACCGGAGCCGCACCGCATACCACGGCACGTCGCGGCGAATGCCACCGAAGTGGAAATCGGGGCTCCTGGCGGTTTGATTCTCAGGGGTGGGCCCCGAGTAGGACGCGCCGATCATCGCGTCGCCGGCGAAGTCGAACGCTGTCATCCACCCGGGCGCATAAAAGCTGTTCGGGGATGCCGACCCAAAGCTTCTGCAAACGCTCACCGGCGAGGGTGACAAGCTACACTGCCCGCCAGAACCCCTAAACCTGTATTGTGCTTTGTCTTTTCTTTCCAGGTCCACGATACGGATAATCCATGCAATCCAAAAGGGACCGCAGCCGACGGTTACGGATGTACTGCTCGTGTGCAACACCGTCAACTCAAACCGCTTCATGGCCTCGAATTTGGGATGCGGGCGGGGCGGTGGGGGTGGCGGTG
>CAYGZA010000002.1:0-78323 GCA_964354135.1 uncultured Planctomycetaceae bacterium | reverse complement strand
CGACGCCCGGGTCCTCGGGCCCTTCGTGTGCCAAAGCGAGTTTCCCGTGAGCGAAATCCAACCGCTGCTGGGCGAATTGGAACGGCTCCAGGCCGACTTGGTCGCCGCCCTGGAGATCCCGCCTGCCGAAGAGCGGATCGAAGTACACTTGTTCCGCGGCAAGACGACTTACGACCGGTTCTTGGTGCGGCGTTTCCCCAACGTGACATATCGGCGGGCCTTGTACGTGAAGAATGGGGGGCCGGGGATGGTTCTTGCGTACCGGAGCCCGGAGTTCGAGAACGATCTGCGGCACGAGTGTACCCACGCGCTATTGCACGCAGCACTCCCCGTGGTACCCCTTTGGCTGGACGAAGGATTGGCCAAGTACTACGAGGTGCCACGCGGGAAAAGGGCCTTCGATCATCCCTACTGCGGCAATGTCCGCTGGATGATGCGATGGAGGAAAATAGAGCGAGTGGAGGATCTGGAGAAAAAAACCGACCTGAAGGAAATGCGGAATCCCGACTACTGCGCCGCGTGGGCTTGGGTCCACTTCATGTTGCACGGCCCGGCGGAGGGGAGGGCGGAGTTGGTCCAGTTCTTGGCGGACATCCGCTCCGGGGTCCCGGCGGGGCTCTTCAGTCAGCGTTTGCGGCAGCGGGTTCCCGGAGTGGAGGGAGAACTGGCCGACCATTTCCGGAACTGGCACCGCCAAGGTGGGGTTCCCGTCGGGCAGGCCGTCCGGACGCAGCCTTCAGCGGCTAGCGGGTTTTTGCAATGAGTCTTTAGGAGAACTGCGAAGAGTGCGAGTTTCTGGTTTTACCCGCGCCGCCCTTCGGCCGATATAGAGAAAAGCCGTCATCGCGGTTTGGGATCGGTGACCGCTCGGACAAAACCGGCACCAGAAACGGGCGAAGATGAGGTCGTTGGGACGATCAAACGGGCGTGATTTCGCTTCCCGGAGTTGGGCAAGCCCCTCGGAAGCGTTGGGCCTTTTCACAGGAAGTGAGCGATGAAGATCAAGAAGGTGCTGAACGGATTGTTGGTGGGGCTGGCCGCCGTGGGCTTCTGCCTGCCGGAACCGCTCTTCGCTGCGGCGAAGGAGAAAGAAAAACCGCCGCGACCGGCCGCAGTCGACGTGGCGCTTCGGGACGGAGGCGTCCTGGTAGGGCAAGTCGTCAGCCCCCAGGGAAAGGGGGTCGCAGATACTCAGGTTACGGTGCGACACCTGGACAAGAACCTGACGACGACGAAAAGCGGCCAGGAGGGCTATTTTGCGGTCAAGGGCCTCCGCGGCGGGGTCTACCAATTGGTGGCCGACGAAGGGCAGGGCGTTTACCGGTTCTGGAGCCCTGGGACCGCCCCCCCGAACGCCCAAGAAGGGGCCGTGCTGGTGGCCGGCAAGCCGATCGTCCGAGGCCAGCCCAATGGCGGCGCGCATTGGAAGACTTGGCTCACCAACCCCCTGGTAATCGCCGGCGTGGTGGCCACGGCGGTGGCCGTGCCGGTGGCGATCCACAACTCGAACCGTCGCCAGCCGGCCAGCCCGTGAGCCGCGGAACGTAGCGCCAAGGGACGTGGCGCGATTCCGGCAGGGCGAGACTCCTCTCGAGCCTTGCACGTCGGTGCCAAGCTGGCGTTCTTGCCCGACTCGGCAGGTGTCTCGCCCTCCCGGAGCCGTGGAACCTTATTCAGACCGCCCCCGCGCATCCTGAGGGGATCGCAGGGTCGCGTTTTCCGGGGCACTCTCCCCACCTCTTGGCCATTCTGCTTCCCCTACGGGGCAAAACTGCCCTTGACCGCCGCGGCGCGATTCGGGTATGAACCGGCCCTCACTCAGTGGCACGGACCGCCGCTGTCGATGCGCTTACTCCAAGGGTGAGGTCCGGCAGAGCACCCCCACCCGGGAGAGCCAAGGCAGCGGGTCTCGTTCTGAGCGTCCGGCCGACTTTCCGGGGACCCACATGGCATGGTGACGTTGCCGACCGGAGTGCGGAGCGCTTGCCGCAAGCTCTACACGGCGGGGATTGCGTGGATCGCGGTCGTCGGCACGTCGGGCTGCGCGAGCTCAATCTATCGTGCGGCCAATCTGCCCAAACAGTACCACGCCCCCTTGACGGTGAACGTGGAGGCGATCGACTTGTCGGCACTCTCGGGCCCACCCGAAACCCCCAACGTGATCCAGAGGGGCGACGTGCTCGAAATCTCGATGGTCACCGACTTCACGAAGCTGACCACGACGACCGCGCCGGTTCGCGTGGCCGACGACGGCAGCGCGATCGTTCCGCTGATTGGCCAGGTCCAAGTGGCCGGGATGGAGATTGAAGAGGCCGAGCAGTTGGTCGCGGCCGAGGCGAAGGCCCGCGGCGTCTTTCGCACCCCCTGCGTGACGGTGACCATGAAGGAGCAGCGGAAGCATCCGGTGACCGTCGTGGGGGCGGTGAAGAAACCGGGGGTATACGAGCTTCCGCGGAAATCGAGCTCCCTGATGGCCGCGCTGGTGGCCGCCGAGGGATTGACCGACGAAGCGGGTCCGGAAGTGGAGATCCGCCGGGCCGGCGGCCGTGGCAATCCCGGAGGGCCGCGGCTCCGCCCGCCGCACCTGGCTGCCCGGCCCACGGGCGAAGGGGAGCTGGTGGCGCACGAAGAGAGGGAGCCGGGCCAGCCGCAGCCGGCCATCGTAAGGGTGAATCTCACGGCGGCCGACGGCGCGAGCCCCGGCTCGTACGAGCTTCAACCCGGCGACGTGGTCCACGTCGCCAAGCGGGCGCTGAAGCCGGTCTACGTCCTCGGCCTCGTACACAAGCCGGGGGAGTTCCCCTATCCGCTGAGCCAGGAGCTTAGGGTGCTGGACTCGCTGGCCCTGGCGGGCGGAGTGTCCAATCCCGTGGCCGACCAGGTCGTGGTGATCCGCCAACTGCCGGGCGAGTCCGCGCCGATCAGCATTGCCGTCGGCATTCAGCGGGCCAAAGCGGGGCAGGACAACCTGAGGCTTGCTCCGGGCGACACCGTGATCGTCGAGCAGAACGCGGCTACCGCCGTGGTGGACATCGTGTCGACCTTTTTCCGCATCGGGTTTTCGGCCGGACTGCCGCTGTTCTAAATGCACCGACCGTGTAGCCTGCGGGCAGGAGGGCCGCAGCGACAATGGCGCAGCAAACCACGCGGGAACACGCCGAAAACGACTTGGAGCCGCAGGCCGGCGCGCACATCGCGCACGTGCTCTTGAAGTTCCTCCTGGCCGTGCGCTATCGGAAGAACGTCGTGATCGCGGCGACGGCGGCGTGCGTGCTCCTGGGCGGTTTGTACTACGCCGCGGCCACCCGCCATTACGGCGCCAAGGCGGCGATGCTGATCACCGAGACGGGCCCGGACACGCTCAGCTCCTCGATCACCGGGGAGGAATCGCTGCGGCGGAACACCATGCCCACGTTCGAGAACATGATCCGCAGCGCGAAAGTGCTCGAAGGGGCCCTCGAGAAGCTCGGCAAGAACGACCGCGTGGACCTGGAAGGCGCGCCCAAGGAGCGTTGGATCGAGATCCTCCAGAACAACATCCGCTCCAAGACCGTCCGCTCCACGAACATCCTCGAAGTCAGCTACCGCTCCCGGGACCCGCAAGTGGCGGTCAACGTGGTGCGGGCCATCGTGGAGTCGTACCTGAACTTCATGGACAAGATCCACAAGGGGACCACGGGCGAGATCGCCGGCATCCTGACCCGGGAGAGCCGGGACACGGCGGAGAAGCTCGAGAACAAGCAAGAGGAGCTGGTCGAGGCCCGCAACCGCCTGGGCGACATGGGGTTCCGCTCGGACAGCCGGGCGCTTCACCCCCTGGTGCAGCGGGCGGTTTACTTCAACGAGCAGTTCATCGCCGTGCAGAAGCGGCGGGTGGAGCTGGAGGCGTCGCTGGCCGCGGTGGAAGCGGCGGTGCGCAACGGCGAAGACCTGGGGCAGCACTTGCTGGCGATCGGCGACGTCGTGGGGCGTGAGGTCCTGCTGGCCGCCCTCGGCGTGAGCAGCCGGGACAGCGCCACGCAGGCCAGCCTGGAGCAGCTTCTCGTGAGCGACCGGGCCCAGCTCAACACGATCCAGCAGAACCTCGGCCCGGCCCACCCGGAGGTGGTTGCGCTGAAGGAAAAGGTGCGCCTCACCGACGAGTTCCTCCAGGGGTCGCAGAGCCGCATCGCGGAGCGGGCATCGGAAATGCGGGAGAGCCAGCTCGGCCCCTGGCTGGTGCAGATGGTCAAGCAGAAGCTGTACCAAGCCCGGTACGAGGAAGAGACGCTCCTGTCCAAGTTCGAGGAAACGCGAGACCAGGCGATCGCGCTGAGCGGCCAGACTGGCGAGATCGAACTCTTGGAGCGGGAGATAAAACGGCTCAGCGACCGGAACGACGTGCTCTTGAACCAGATCGCCTCGCTGGATCTCCGGCAAAGCGGGCAAGAGGTCCGCGCCCACGTGACCCAGGAGCCGGTGGTCGTGCCCAGGCCGATTTCGCCGCGGCTAGGCTACGTGGCCTTCATCAGCCTGGCCGGCGGTTTTGCCGTCGGCCTGGTGCTGGTCCACCTGCTGGATGCGCTGGACGACCGCTTCCGCTCGCTGGAGGAATTGCAGCACCGCTTGGGCGTCTCCGTGCTCACGGTGGTCCAAAAGATGAAGAGCACGGAAGCCGTCGGGCTGGACGGGCTGTCGATGTACGCGGCCCCCACGTCCGCGGAGAGCGAGGCCTTCCGGACCTTGCGGACGGCGCTGGCCCTGACGCACCCCGATTCGCGGCGGATTGTCATCTCGAGCCCCGAGCCGGGAGACGGAAAGACCACGATCCTCGCCAACCTCGCCGTCGCGTTCGCGCAGTCCGACAAGAAGACCCTGATCATCGACGCCGACCTCCGCCGCCCCGGCCTGACGAACATGATGAACATGCGGGGAACCTACGGGCTTTCGGAGATCCTCCGCCTGGACGGCGACATCGTCTCGCTGGCGGCAGCCCACGTTCGGGCCTCCGGCCTCAACGGGCTGGACATCCTCCCCTCCGGCCCGCGGCCCAGCAATCCCGCGGAGCTGCTCGGCAGCCCGCGGTTCTCGCAGCTTCTGGCCTGGGCGGAGACGATCTACGACCAGATTCTGATCGACAGCCCGCCGGCTCTCGCCACCAGCGACGCCGCCCTGACGGGGCGGCTGGTGGACGGGGTGATCCTCGTCGTGCAGCCGGCGAAGAACCGCCGCCGCCTCGTCCTGCGGCTGGTGGAGAACCTCCATCTGCTGAAGATTTCCGTGCTGGGCGTGGTCATCAACCGCGTCGGCTCGGACCGCGAGCGGGGATACTACGGCTACCACGGCGGTTACGCCTACTCTTCCGGCTACGACTACGGCTACGTGCCGGCCTATTCGAGCGACGAAGACCCCCACGGCGATGCGAAGATGCTCCGCGTGCCCCTGACGCCCTCCCGGAGGGCCGGCCCGGCGCCCGAGGCCGATGCGGAGCCGCCGGCGGCCATCGTTCCTCGCCGGGTTGCGTGAATGCGCTGATCCATCATGGAAAGTCATCTCGGGTTCAAAGGATCGACATCGGCTGCGTCAGGCGGCCGTCGCGAGGGCAAGCTGGAGACGCTGCTCCTGCGGACGGTCGACGGCGGGCTGGCCGGTGCGATCTTCGTGGTGCCGCTCCTGCTGGGCGGGCGTCAAGCCCTGGGGCAACTGGTGCTGGTCGCCTTGGCTGTGGCGGCTGCCTTGGCGTGGGCCGTTCGCCGCTGCCTCAAAGACCGCTTCACGTGGAGGCCGACCGGGGCGACCGGATTGCTCGTGGCCGGCGCAGCCCTGGTGATTCTCCAAGTGACGCCGCTGCCCAGAGCGGTTCTGGATCGCATTGCCCCCCGCACCGCGGAGATCCTCCCCTTGTGGAACTCGGCGGGAGATTCGCCGGCCCACCTGGGACCTTGGCGGACCATTTCCTTCACTCCCGCTGCCACCCGCGCGGGGTTGGTCTTGTTCCTGGCTTACGCGCTCCTGTATGTGACGGCCGTGCAGCGGATCCGCGCCATCGACGACGTCGAGCGGCTGTTGCGCTGGTGTGCCGCGGCCGCCTTGATGATGGCGGGGTTCGGGCTGGTGCAATTGCTGACCGGCAACGGCAAGTTCTTCTGGATCTACGAACACCCCTTCTCGAACACCTTGGGGACGGCGAAGGGGAGCTTCACCAATCACAACCATTTCGCCCAGTTCCTTGCCCTGGGGATCGGGCCGCTCCTCTGGTGGATTCAGAGTGCTTTTGCCCCAAGAGCATCGGGCCGGCACGGGCCTGGACTCGACCTGAAAGCCAATTTCCTGGTGCTGGGGCTGGGAATCGTCCTGTTTGCCGGGCTTCTCTCGCTCTCCCGGGCAGGGATGATCGCCATCCTCCTGGCCGCGGCGATTGCCACGACGGTCTGCTACCGGGCCGCGCTCTTGGAGAGAAAGCTGGTCGCCGCGATCGGCGCCGCGGGACTCCTGATGGGCGTCGCGCTTTTGATCTTCGGCTCCGAGCGGGTGAGCCGGCGGGTGCAAGAGATCACCTCGGGCTCCGTGGAGCAGCTCGACCGGGGGCAAGGACGCCGCGGCATTTGGGGCGCCGTGGCCCATGCCATCCCCAACTACTGGCTCTTGGGCAGCGGCGTGGGAAGCCATCCGGAAATCTATCCCGTGCATCTCCGCGTGCCGCTCGATCCCCGGATCACGTACACGCACGCGGAGAGCAGCTATTTGCAGGTCGCCCTGGAAACCGGCGTCGCGGGGCTTGCTCTTGCCCTGGGCGGCGTGGCCCTCTGTGCCCGGTGGTGCCTCGCCGGTTTGCGGAGGGCCCGGTCGCAACGTCTGCTGGTCTGCGTGGGCGCGATCGCGGCGAGCCTGGCCGCATGCGCGCTGCACGCGGCGGTCGATTTCGTGTGGTACGTTCCGGGGTGCATGACCGTCGTGGTCCTGTTGGCGGCCTGCGCGTGGCGGTCCCGGCAGCTTGCGGAAGAAGGTGCGGGCGGGCGCAGCGCACCGCGGATCCTTCCCCGGTTTGCGGCCGTCGCCGCGACGGTGGCCCTTGCCGCGGTCGGCGCGGGGATGATTGCCGGCCGCTTCGGGCCGGTCCTGGCCGAGCCGGATTGGATGCGATATCAGCTTTCCCGGCTGGCCGGCGAAGCCCACCCGCTCGCGGCCAATCCCGGCGGTCCGGCCGCGGACGAGAAGGCCAAGCAGACGGCCGTGGAGACCGAGCGGAAACACATCGCCTGGCTGGAAGAGGTCACCCGCTGGCAGCCGGAGCACGCCCGGGCCCACGTCGAGCTGGCCGAGCGCTACCTGCGGCTTTTCGACCTGCTCCAGATCTCGGCAGAGAATCCCATGCCGCTCGCCCACCTCCGCGAGGCGGTCATCGCAGCCGGCTTTTCGTCGCGAAGTGAGTTGACGGCCTGGCTCCGACGGGCCGTGGGAGAACACTGGTTGCACCTGGAACGGGCCTTGTGGCACGCGCGGGAGGGGCTGTCGCTTTGCCCGCTGCAGGGCGAAGCCTACGTCTTTCTGGCCGAGATGGCCTTCTTGGAGGGAATGGGCGAGGCGGCCAAGACTGCCTACCTCGACCAGGCGCTTCGGGTCCGGCCGTTCGACGGCGAAGTGCTCTACGCGGCGGGGAAGGAGGCCCTCGTCGCCGGCGACGTGGAGCAGGGCATCGATTACCTGAAGCGGTGCTTCCAGTGCGGGCCCATCTACCGGCAGCGGGTGATGCAGGAGCTGGTGGCGCACGCGCTGCCCGAGGCATTGGAGGGGACGCTCCGGTTCCTTGTGGCGGCGTTCGAGCCGGGGCTCGAGGACCTGCGTTTCCTGCAGGGCGTTGCTTCCCACTACGGCCGGCCGGAAGAACTCGTCCTCTTCCGCCGCTACTACGCCGAGCAGGCTGAGGCCCAAGCCCGGGCTTCCCGCGGCCCTGAAGCGGCCCGCTTGTGGACGGAGGCTCACGGGGTTCACGCCCTCCTGGGCGACGACGATCGGGCCCTCGACTGCGCCCGGCAAGCCCAGACCTGCGACCCGGACAACTACGACGTCCGGTACGCGCTGGCGGCACGATTGCTCCGGCAGGGGTTGTTCGCCGAGGCGGAGCCCCATCTCTCCTGGTGCCTCAAGCGGCGGCCCGACAACCGGGCCCTGGAAAGGATGTACAAGGAAGTCCTCCAAGGCCGGCTCGCCGGGCAGCGCGACGCGGTGGCCCGCAAGGACGGCGAGACGCCGCCCATTCGCAGCAGGGGACAGGGAGGCCGACGGTGAATTCCATCCATCCGAGCAAACGGCACGCCAGCCCGTCCGCCTCCGCGGCGTCGCACGCGGATGGGGGCTCCCGCCTTTCCCTGATGACGAAGCAGCTTTGGGGCGCGGCGCTATTGGCCCCGGTGTTTCTCGGCGTCTACTACCTGGCCTACTGGCTGCGGTTTGAGGGCCAGATCGGGCCGGAGGATCACCTCCGCTTCACTTCCACGGTGGGGTTGGTGGTGCTGGTCAAGCTGGCGGTCTTCACCTGGTTCGGGATTTACCGGGGATGGCGCCGGCTGGTCACGTTCTACGACCTGGTGGCCCTGATTCGGGCCACCACGGCCGGCATGCTCGTGCTCGTCCTGGTGAACCACTTCATGCTCCGCGGGGCGGTGATTCCACGGAGCATTTTTCTCCTGGACTGGGGGGCCACGATCGTGGTCATCGGCGGGACGAGGTCCCTTTGGCGCGGATTCCGCGAGTACAACTGGGCGATGTTTCTCCCTTCCGACCAGATCCCCGCCTTCATCGTGGGAGCGAACGACACCGGGGAATTCCTCCTGCGGGCGATCATCCGCAACGGCAATCGCACGTACCGCGTCGTCGGCTTCATCGACGGCACGGCGCAGCGGTTGGGAACGCGGATTGCCGGCGTTCCGGTCATCGGGATCTTGGAGGAGACGTCCCGTCTGGCGGAGCGGCACGGGGTGCAGGAAGTCCTCGTGGTGCGGGAAGGGCTCTCCGGCCGGCAGATCCGGCAGCTTGTGGACGAGGCGCGGCAGCACGGCATCGAGGTCCGCGTGCTTCCGAGCCTCGAGCAGATGCTCAGCGGCCGCGTGGCGATCCAGCCGCAGCCGGTCGCCATCGACGACCTCTTGCGCCGCGATCCGGTCGCCTTGGACCTGGAGAGCATCCGCCGCTGGATCGACCACCGGGTGCTCCTGGTGACGGGGAGCGCCGGCAGCATCGGGTCGGAGATCTGCCGGCAGCTCCTGCAATTCGCGCCGCGGCGGATCGTGATGGTCGACCGCTCGGAGACGGGCCAGTTCTTCCTGGAGCGGGAGCTGCGCGAGCTCCGCGCGGACGCCGAGATCGACGTCTGCCTGGCCGACGTATTGGACCGGCCCCGGATGCGCGACATCCTGCGGCGGAACCGGCCCCACGTCATCTTCCACGCGGCCGCCTACAAGCACGTCCCGCTGATGGAGACTCACCCCGGCGAAGCGGTCAAGAACATCGTCCTGGCCACGCGGCAACTGGCCGATCTGGCCGTGGAGTGCGGCACCGACTCCTTCGTCCTCATTTCCACCGACAAGGCGGTCAACCCGACCAGCATGATGGGCGCCTGCAAGCGCGTGGCCGAGCTGTACGTGCAGGCGATGGCCGGCCGGTCGCCGTGCCGCTTCGTGACGGTCCGCTTCGGCAACGTCCTTGATTCCGCCGGGAGCGTGGTGCAGATCTTCCGCCGGCAGATCGCGGGGGGCGGGCCCGTGACCGTCACCGATCCGGCCATGCGGCGCTACTTCATGACCATTCCCGAGGCCGCTCGCCTGGTGATCCAGGCCGGGGCCATCGGCAGCGGAGGGCACGTCCTCCTGCTCGACATGGGCGAGCCGATCCGCATCGTCGATCTCGCCGCCGACATGATCCGATTGTCCGGACTGAAGGCGGGCGAGGACGTCGCCATCGAGTTCGTCGGCCCGCGGCCGGGCGAGAAGCTCTTTGAAGAGCTCCACACCGCCGGCGAGAGCCATCTGCCCACGTGCCACCCCAAGATCATCGTCGTCGACCACAAGCCGGCCGGCTTCGAGCAGGTCGTCGCGGGAATCGACCAGCTCGATCTCCTCGCCGACGCGAGCGCCGAACAAATCGCCCTCCAGTTGCAGAGAATCGTTCCGGAATACCGTAGTCCTTCCTATCCCGTCGCCGGCGCGCGACGGGCCGCTGCCTGAGCCGGTGAACAACGGCCGAACAACCAGAATCCGCAAGTTTCTCCGGGTGGATGCCACCCACGGGAACGGAGTGCGCGCGGAAGGAGCCGGGGGGGAATCGCCGCCCACAGAGCGTCCGGCGGCCTTCCCGCCGATTTCCCTGCGCAAGAACCTCGCGTGGACGAGCTGCGGGAACGCCGTCTACGCCGGATGCCAATGGGCCATCCTGATGGTCCTGGCCAAGGTGGGCTCGGCGCGGATGGTCGGCCAGTTTGCCCTGGGGCTTGCCGTGACCGCCCCGGTCTTCATGCTGGCCAACCTGCAGCTCCGCGCGCTGCAGGCCACCGACGCAAAGCGGGAGTACGCCTTCGCCGACTACCTGGGGCTGCGGCTTGTGACGACGCTCTTGGCCCAGTTCGCGATCGCGGGGATCGTTCTCGGCCTTGGGCTGCAAGACGGTGCCTCCCGGGTGATTCTAGCCATGGCGCTGGCCAGAACGTTTGAATCCCTGAGCGACGTTTCCCACGGGCTCGCGCAGCAGCACGAGCGATTGGACCGCGTGGCCCGGTCGATGATTCTCCGGGGCGTTCTCCCCTTGGCCGTCGTGCCGGCCGTGGTGCTGGCAGGGGGGAGCCTCGTTGGGGGCGTGCTGGCGATGGCCGCTTCCTGGGCGGCGGTGTTGCTCGTTTACGACTTGCCGCAAACCGTCTTGTTGCTCCGTGCGACGACGGGTGGCACTGGCAGCTTGCCTGCCGGGGTGGAAGCACTCGGAGGCCGAAGCCTCGGTGTCCTTCGGCCCCGGTTCCATCTGCCCACCCTCCGGCGGCTCGCCTGGCTGGCGCTGCCTCTGGGAGCGGTCACGCTCCTCGCCTCGCTCAACGTCAACGTGCCCCGCTACTTCATCCGGCAGTGCGTCGGCGAGGCGGAGCTTGGGATATTCGCCGGCTTCACGAGCATGTTCGGGGCGATCTACTTCGTCCAGACCGCGATCGGACAGGCCGCCCTGCCCCGGCTGTCGCAATATCACGCGGCGGGGATGGTCCGCAGATACCTTCGTCTGTCGGGCTTCATCCTGGGTCTGGGCACCGCAAGTGGTCTGGCGGCCGTCGCCGTGGCGATGCTTGGCGGGGCTTGGCTGTTGGAGGTCGTCTATTCGCACGAATTCGCCCGGCACGTGGCCGTATTCCAGTGGCTCGCGGCAATCTCGGTTGTCCAGTGCATTGCCGGGGCCCTGAGCTACTTCTTGAACACAACGCGACGTTTCCATCAGGTGGCGGGGGCGACCCTGGCCGGCACGGCGGCCACCGCGGTCTCGTCGGCGTGGCTGATCCCCCGCTTCGGCCTCCAAGGCGGGGCGTGGGCCGTGCTCGCGGGAGCGGCGGTCTCTTGCGCCCTTTCCGGAGCCTTGTTCCTCGTGCTCATCAGGTCCCTCAAGGAGAACGCCCATGCGGCCGGATCCGCGCTGGCTGCGGATTCTCAAGCGGGGGCTCTACCGCGCGTTGCACGCGTGGCGGCCTCCGCACCTCGTTGAGTCCCGCTGCGCGGGCGTGCGGCTGCGATTCGGCTCCCGCGGCCGCCTCGGTGAGGATATCTACGCCAACGCCTTCGAGCACACGGAGCGCACGATTCTCGACCGGCTGATCCGCCCGGGCATGACCATCCTCGACGTGGGAGCGAATCTCGGCCTGTATACCTGTCTCTTCGCGCGCAGGGTCGGCCCCCGCGGCCGCGTGCTTGCCTTCGAGCCGACCCCTGCGACGTTCGCCCTCTTGGAAGAGAACGTCCGCCTGAACCGGCTGCAACAGACCGTCGAGTGCCGCTGCTGTGCCCTGGCCGAGAAAGAGGGAACGGCCTCGATGTACGTCTACCCCGAAGGGAGCGACGTGTACAACTCGCTCGCCGCGCCGTTGGCGCTCGGCAAGGTGGAGGCGGCCGGCGCGATCGACGTTCCCACGACGACCATGGACCGGTGCCTTGCCGGTGTGCCCCTTGACGGCGGCTGCTTCGTGAAGATCGACGTAGAAGGTTTCGAACACCAGGTGCTTCAGGGCGGGCAAGGTCTTCTACGCCTGGGCAACGATTTGGCCTTAATGGTGGAGCTCTACGAGCCCGCCGCCCGGCAGTGCGGCCATTCCACCCTGGAAACGTTGTCGCTCTCGGAGTCATGGGGTTTCCGAGCCTACTGGATGGCCGGACCGGGTGGCCTGGCGGCGGTGGATCAACAGGCCCGTCGAAGGCTCAAGGAGGGAACGCTGCCGCCCAATGTGTTTTTCTTCAATGCGATTTCGCACAGGCGGCTGGCCGAGGCGCGGCTTCTTCCTGCGGCCGCTCCGCCGCGTCGCGCGGCGTAGCCGCGGCTGCCGCACGAGATCGACCAAGAAAGCGCGGGTCGGCAATGGACATTCACCAGGCAATCTGCCCGCCTCGGAGCCGAGGGTTGCTTTGCACCCCACGTGAGAGAAGGCGTGCTTGGTGCCTCGACACGGCCCGCATGTGGCATCGCTTGGGGGTATGAGTCACGTACACCACAACCCGTTGGGTAATTTGGGCGAAATGCCGATTTCCGTGAAGGGTCCCCTGACGTCGCGCCGACGTTCCGTAACATGGACTGGCGCGACATTGATCTGTCGACGTTCCGCAGCTCGCTCGACCTGGGACGGCATCGTTGGGCGGCCAATCTCTGGCGGCTCTTCGGGTTGCCCCTCTTGCGGCACCTGCCCACGGGAATTACCGGCGGCCGGCTTTTCAATGCCCTCCGCGTCGGGCTCCTGCGGCTGTTCGGGGCCCGCGTGGGCCGCGGCGCCACGGTGCAGCCGTGCAGGATCCTTGGTCCGTGGAATCTCCGAATCGGCAACCACGTGTGGATCGGAGAGGGTGCCGATCTGTACGCCCTGGTGCCAATCGTGATCGGCAACAACGTCTGCGTCAGCCAGGGGGCCGTGCTTTGCACGGGAAGCCACGACATTTCGGACCCCGCCTTCGGGCTCATCACGGGAGAGATTCATCTGAAGGACGGGTGCTGGGTTTGCGCGGGTTGTTTTGTCGGGCCGGGAGTGACCCTGCACGAAGGCGCCGTGGCCGCGGCCGGCAGCGTGGTGGTCAACGACCTGCCGCCGATGACGGTTTGGGGCGGCAACCCGTGCCGGTTCATCAAGCTTCGCGTGATCCGATCTTGGCCCGAGCGAAGACTCAGGCTTGTCGCATGACCTGAGAGCCGATCGCGGATTTCTCCAGAACGAAATCCTCCAACACGAGGCAGTCCAGCCCGTTGTCGAAGAAGCAGCGGATGGCGTCGCGCGGGTGGGTGACGATGGGCTCGCCCATGACGTTGAAGGACGTGTTCAATAGCAGACCCTCGCCCGTGATCTTCTCGAATTCGTGAAGCAACCGCCAGAACTTCGGGGCGAATTCCTTTTTCACCGTCTGGGGGCGCAAGGTGTGATCGGCGTGGACCACGGCCGGCACCTTCTGGCGTTTTTGGGGCGTGCAGGTGAACGAGGTGATCATGAAGAACTCGTCGCGGGGCTTCTCCAGGTATTCCGCCTTGCGCTCCCAAAGCAGCGACGGGCAGAAAGGGCGAAAGGCCTCGCGGAACTTCACGCGGGCATTGATGACGTCCTTGTTTTCGGGCCGGTTGGCGCTCATCAGAATGGAGCGTGCGCCGAGGGCGCGGGGACCGCTTTCCATGCGGCCCTGGAACCAGGCCACGATCTTGTCGTCGGCCAATTGCGCGGCCGCCCACTGCTCCGCGTCGTCCACGCGGCGATAGGGGATGTGCCGCAGCTTGAGTGCCTCCTCGATTTCCCGGTCGGTGTAGGCGGGGCCCCAATACAAGTCCTCGATCGGGTGGATCGGTGCGCCGCGGTTGGCCTGGTAATAGACGTAAAGCGCCGCGCCCACCGCGAGCCCCGAGTCGCCCGCGTTGGGGAAGGTGTGATGCCGGTCGATGCGGCCGGATTCCCAGAGGCGCTGGTTGAGCTTGACGTTGAGCATCACGCCGCCGGCCGTAGAGAGGTTGCGGGTCTGCTCCGACTCCATCCAGGGGAAGACGATCTGCTGGACCTGCTCCTCCAGCACGCGCTGGGCTTCGGCGGCGACGTGCTCGCGTCCGTATCGGTCGACCAAGTCGCGGATCTCGCAGGCCTCGTCGAAGTGCCACTGGAGGGCGCCGTTCTCGTTCCAATAGTAGTTCTGGCCGAAATCGTGGTGCTCCAGCACCTCCCCGCGCGAGAACTTGGGCGTGAACTTGTCGAGCACGCCTTGGCACCCCGTATGATCGCCGTAGGGGGCCAGGCCCATGGTCTTCCCCTCGCCGTCGCCGTGCCACCAGCCCAGCGCCTCGGTCACGTTGCTGTAGAACCAGCCGAGCGAGGCCGATGTGGGAAACACCTGCAGGCGGGTGATCTTGCCCCTCTCCCCTCGCCAAAGGGCGACCGACACCCCGTCTCCAGCCCCGTCCAGGGTCGCGATCAACTGCTTCTCGCGCGTGCCGCTGGTGTAGTAGGCCGAGGCGGCGTGCGCCAGGTGATGCTCGACGTGTACGATCTCCGTGCGGGCCTGGAGCGGGAAGTTCTTGACGTAAAGCGGCGGCTTGGCGTCGGGCTTCTTCAGGATCTCCCGCACGAACTCCAGGGCCCGGTGCATCTTGGCCGTGCGCTCCCGCTTCGGCCCCTTCAAATCGAGCAGGAAGTTCAGGCTCGGCACGCCGTGCTTCGACGGCACCGCCACCGCGTCGACATCGCCGATCGCCAGCCCTTGGGATTTCAGGCAATAGGCGATCGAGTGCAGGGGCAGCCCGCAGTAGTGCTTCGTGCGGGTGAATCTCTCCTCGGCCACGTCCGCTACGATGCGTCCGTCCACCACCAAGGCCGCGCTGCTGTCGTGGCCGATGTGTATTCCCAGGACTTTCATGCTTGCTCTCTGTCGAAAGGGACTTGCTCGCGGCCCCGGACCCAAAACGACGACCAACTTACCATGAAGTCCTTCGACTGGCTATCCGCCCCGGACGCAAGAAGCATCCTCGTGGCCGGCATTCCTCGGAGGGCCGGCCGCTGCCCCGTTCTTGCGCGGCAGCCCGAGCGTGAGCCCGGTTCTTTCTGGATCGTTCGCAATTGACGATGCCCCCGACGGACCTTCTCGTCTCGGTAGTGACCCCGAGCTTCAACCAGGCCCGGTACCTGGAAGCCACGATCCGCTCGGTCCTTGCCCAGGACCATCCGCACGTGGAATACCTCGTGATCGACGGGGGGAGCACGGACGGCAGCGTGGAGATCATCCGCAAGCACGCCGACCGCCTGGCCCATTGGTGTTCGGAGAGAGACAACGGCCAGGCGGACGCGATCGCCAAGGGGTTTGAGCGGAGCACCGGGGATATCCTTTGCTGGCTGAACTCGGACGATCTGTTTCTCCCGGGGGCTTTGTCGAAGGTCGCGCGGTACTTCGCATCCCATCCCGGCGCAGAGGCAATCAGCGGCGGGGCCTACTGCATCGATGAGTTCGACCGGCCGCTCCGCGGTCCCGGAACGTACACGTTGGGCGTGCGGGCGACATTCAACCGCTTTCGGTTCTACGAGCAGGACGGCGTCTTCCAGCCGGCCACGTTCTGGCGCCGCGCAGCATACGAGGCGGTGGGCGGGATCGACCGCTCCCTCCAGTTCATCATGGACCGGGACCTCTTCACGCGGCTGGCTCAGCGCCGGCCGCTTGGCCGGCTTCCCGAACTGTTGGCCTGCTTCCGCATCCACGGGGAAGCCAAGTCGGCGCGGATTCAGGACGTCCGCCACAACGAAGCGATCCGGTTTGCGGAACGGTTTGGGGGCGACCGTTATCCGGTCCTGCTAAGAAAGCTCCTCTATTGGCGATACCGCCTGCCGAGCCTTTCGGTGAAGGCCTGGCGGTGGTCGCAGCGGGCCCTGGGAATGGTCGAGTTTCCGTCCCTTCAAGTCCATTTGCGTTCTCAGTCGTGACGCAAGCCACCCTCTCTCGCGCGGGATACCCCGGCCGAACCGGCTCGTTCACCTGGGGCACGGCGTCCAGACTGACCGATCTCCTGCTGGCGGCCATGCTCGTCGTGATCGGGCTGCCGGAGACCGTTTTCGAGAAGATGTACGTGGGCGAGGTTCCGCTGGCATTCGCCCTGTTCTATGCGGCCGCGGCCAGCATGTTGATTGAGGTTGTGGTGAGCGCCAACCGGCAGCGGCTCTCCCGGCGGCTTGCGGCGGCGATCCTCCTCGGCCTGTTCATGGCGGCCGTTGGCTTCCGGCGGGAAGCGGAAACGAAGTGGTGGGTCGTCGATGCGTCCGTGTATTGCGGGTTCCTCTTGGGGTTGGCCTGGAGCGAGCGCCGCTCTGCCGCCGCAGCGGTCCGGACCGTTCATCTGTGGGGCTCGATCGCCGCAGTCCTCTTGGCGGTGAACTTGATCGGATTGGTCTCGGGCTTCGTTCCGCCGGTGGTTGAGAGCGATCGAAGGTATTGCTCGGCGCTATTCTACACCGCCGGGTTCGTCGTCGTGGCCTTTCCGTTCTGGTTCGCTTCGGCCCGCGGCGGATGCCCGGGACTGGACGGCTTATGCAAAGCCCTCCCGGCGTGCCTGGGGATCACCGGCGTGCTGTTTGCGGCCTACATTTCCGCCACCCGATCGCTGCTAATCGCGGGAATCGCGAGCATCTTGCTGGCCTATTGGGCAGTCGTCAGAGACCCGCTTTTTTCTGCACTCGTCCTGGTGCTTGCCGTAGTCGTGGTGCTGGCGGCAGGTCAGACAGGTGCCCTGGAAACCCTGCAGCGCAGCTTGCTCTTCGATCGCTTAGTGGGGACAACGATGGCGGACGAAGCGCGTTACGTGGAGCTGGAGATGATGTTTCACGACCTGGCCAGCGCGGACGAGAGGTGGCTGGGGCGGGGTTTCGGCAGCCGGTTTGACTCGAACGTGCAAGCGCACCTTGACGGACTTGCCGTCGCCCCGCACGTCGGCGTCCTGGCCCCCTGGTTCAAAGGGGGAGTGCCGGCGTTTGCCCTAATGATCCTGCTGCCCGGCTTGGCGGCGCTCTCGGGATTGCTGCTGAAGCGGCGGAGCAAGATCCGGCAAGCGGGCCGGGCAGGGTTGCTCGCGTACCTTGCCCTGGCCAGCATGTCCGGGGGATGGGATTTTGCCCTGCTGTTTCTCTACGGCATCTTCAGTGCCGCGGCCTTCGACAAACGATTGGACTTCAGCCGATGCGAATCCTCTGCGTCGTGAACTGGCTCAACCGCGGAGGCATCGAAGTCACCAGGCTTCGCTTGCTTCCGCGGCTGATTCGCGAAGGCATCCATACGGACTTCTGCTGCCTCGGTCCGGGTGTGCTGGACGCCGACTTCGCCGCCCTGGGATGTGCCATCCGGCGAATCCCCAAGAGTCCCAACTGCTGCCGCACCGCAACGGACATCCAGCGTATCCTCGCGGAAAGGGATTATGCCCTGGTTCATTCCCATCTCGGCCACGTTTCCGGCGGCTTCGCCCTGGGGGCCGCACGCACGGGCGTTCCCGTCGTCGTTTCCCTGCACAGCGCAATGCCGATGGCGCTGTATCATTGGCGGAAGCTCCCGCTGTTGGCCCAGGTCCGGAAGGTTTGGCTGCGCTGGCACCGGTATCTGATGGACAAGCACGTGCAGGTTTTTGTGGGACACTCGAAGGAGAATCTTCGAGCGTTTGCCCCGCACTGGGAACGGAACCCGGCCCGATATCGGGTGATCACCAACGGCGCGGAGTTCCCCACCGAACTGCCGTGCAGGAGCGAGGCGCGGCGGCGGTTGGGACTGGACGACGGCGTTCTGGTGCTGTTGCACGTCGGCAATTTCTCGGCGCCGAAGAACCATCTCGGCCTTCTGTCCATTCTCGAGGAAGTCGTGCGGCAGCGGCCGGCCGCCGTTTTGCTCTTGGTCGGCGATGGTCCCCTTCGCCCCGAAGTGGCCCGGCAATGCCGGAAAAGCGGGCTGGAAAGGCACGTCCGCTGCGAAGGGCTGCAAAGCGACTGTTGGCCGTACTATGCGGCGGCGGACGTCTTCGTCTTCCCCTCAGTTACGGAAGGATTCGGCAACGTGTTGGTGGAGAGCCAAGGCGCGGGGCTGCCCGTCGTCGCTTCAGATATCCCGGCGCATCACGAATCGGTCGCCCCGCAGCAGCAGCGGTTCTTGTTCCCTCTGCCCAACTATGCTGCCGCAGCCAACTTGATTCTTGAGCAAGCGGAGGCGGCCAAGGCGGGGCGAAACCCTTGGGTCGCCACCGCACAAAGACACGTTCGCGACCGTTTGAGCATCGAACGGATGGCCCGGGAAATCACACAGCTATACCTCGAATTGGCTCCCCCCGACGACCGTCATCGCAGCAGCCGAGCACTCCGCGCCCGCACCGAGGCCCGAGGGTGCGCCGGAGTCGCGAGATCATGATTCTTGTCCACGTCACGAGCGTCCCGGCCACTCTTTGGGCGTTTTTCTGCGGTCAGATCGGGTTCCTGAAGCAACGGGGATTCGAAGTCCATGCATGCTCGTCGCCCGGCGAGTACTTGCGACGGTTTGCAGAACGAGAGCAGATCCCGGTCCATGCCGTGGAGATGTCCCGCCGCATCACCCCGTTTCGCGATCTTGTGTCGCTAGGCCGCCTCTGGAGGCGGCTTCGCAAGCTCCGTCCGCAGATTGTCCATGCCCACACTCCCAAAGCAGGGCTATTGGGAATGCTGGCCGCCCGGCTGGCAGGCGTACCCGTTCGCGTCTACACGATCCACGGCTTGCCGCTGATGACCGCCCGAGGAATCAAGCTCTCGATCCATCGCTGGACGGAGAAACTGTCCTGCCGGCTGAGTCACCAGGTCTTCTGCGTCAGCCCTTCGATTCGAGAGGTAACCCTTGCCGAGGGCCTTTGCCCTGCCGACAAGGTCAAGGTCCTCTTGGCGGGGAGCTGCAACGGGGTTGACTGCGAAAACCGCTTCAATCCAACCCGAATTCCCGAACAGACCCGGCGGGAACTGCGCGCTTCCTTGGGTATCTGTCCATCCGCACCCGTCATTGGATTTGTCGGGCGCGTCGTCCGCGATAAGGGAGTCGTCGAGTTGACGGCGGCGTGGCAGAGGCTGCGGGAAGAGTTTCCCAAGTCGCATCTGGTGCTGGTTGGCCCTTTCGAGGCACGGGACCCGTTGCCGCCGCAGACTGAGATCGCCCTTCGCCGTGACCGTCGCGTCCACTTGGTCGGGATGGTTTCGGACACCTCCCCGCTTCTTTCGATTGTCGACGTGTGTGTCTTGCCCAGCTACCGGGAGGGCCTGCCCAACGTGCCCCTGGAAGCGTCGGCCATGCAGATTCCCGTAGTGGCGACGCGCATCCCGGGATGTGTCGATGCGGTGCGCGACGGAACCACCGGGACGCTCGTCCCGCCCTACGATGTGCCGGCCCTGGTGGAGGCCATCGCCAGGTATCTGAAGGACCCCGAGCTGCGCCAAAGGCACGGCCGCGCCGGGCGCCAATGGGTCCTTCGGGATTTCCAGCCGGAGGCGATCTGGAAAGCCCTTTGTCGGGAGTACGAACGCCTCCTGCGGGAAAACGGGCGGCCGATGCCCGTCCCGGGCCGTACCGACGCGCAGCCGGAGCCGTACCTTAAAGACAAACGGATGGCAGCGTGAGCGATTCTCCTGGTGAGAAACGAAGGAACGTAGGCTTGGGGCCAATGGTCGCCATGCCGGATCAGCCTTGGAGTTCTGCAAGCTGTGCCGGAAAGGCGGGTTGGGGATATCGCGTCTTGAAACGTACCATGGACATAGTGGCGGCGGGGGTCGGTTTGCTTGCCCTCTCGCCGCTCTTGCTTCTGGTGGCGGTCGCCGTGCGCGTCAGACTGGGCCGGCCGGTCCTCTTCCGCCAAGTGCGTCCCGGGCTGGGCGAGAGGCCATTCACCCTGTACAAGTTCCGCACCATGACCAACGACCGCGGCGCGGATGGGAAGCTTCTACCCGACGCGCTGCGTCTGGGCCGCTTCGGCCGCTTCCTGCGGAGCTTCAGCCTCGACGAGCTGCCGCAGCTTTGGAACGTGCTGGTCGGGACGATGTCGTTGGTAGGCCCGCGGCCGCTGCCGGTGCGCTACCTGACGCGGTACACCGCGCGGCAACGGCAGCGGCATGCGGTTCGGCCAGGAATCACCGGCTTGGCCCAGGTCGCCGGCCGCAACGACCTGGACTGGGAATCCCGGTTCGAGCGGGATCTCTGGTACGTGGAGCACCCGTCGCTGCGGCTGGACCTGAAGATACTCGTCTTGACGGTTGTGAGAGTGCTGCGACGGAGCGGCGTCCGCGCACGCGGCGGCGCGGAGCTGGACGAGTTTTGGGGCCCGCTCGGGGCGCCGTCGCAGGGCCCCAAGGCGTTTCCCGTCGAGGAAAACGAGTACGGTGACGCTTTCCAGGGAGTGAGCCGAAAGCCGTGAGCAGCAAACAGACTGAGTTCTGGGCCGATTACTATCGGCGCGTCTTTCAGGAATCCGCAGGTTGGCTCGACTACTCCAACGAGCGCGTGCAGGCGCAGACGTTTGCCCTGGCCATCGAGGCGGCCGGCCCGCTGGCCGGCTGCCGTTGTCTGGACGTGGGCTGCGGCCGCGGCCAGTTGGCGCTGTGCCTGGCCGCGCTAGAGGCCGGCGAGGTGGTGGGGATCGACATCATCGCCGAGTCCATCGAGGCCTGCCGCCGCGAGCATCCCCGGGTCCGCTGGGAAATCGGCACCCCCGAGAACGAGCCGTTTGTTGAGTCGCTCGGCGATTTCGACCGGATCTTCTTGCTGGAAGTCCTGGAGTACGTGGCCGTCGATCGGACCCTTCAGATTCTCTGGAAACGGCTCCGGCCCGGTGGAAGGTTGGTCGGGGTGGTGCCGAACAGGGACGACGGCATCGTCCGGAAGACGATGTCCAAGTTCGGAGGCCACTACGCCCCGCCGGGCGCCCGGGAGCTGGCGGACGCGCTTGGGTCCTTGCCCGCCCACGAGTGCTGGGCCCTTCGCGGAATGGCCTTCCAGGAGGACCAGCGACTGCTGCCCTATGCCGCGTCGGCGTGGACCACGGAGGCCCGCTGGGACCCGCCCCCGAATCGGCTGGCGTTCGTGGCCATGAAGGCGGCCTCGGCCGCCGCAGAGCGAAATGGAACACGCCGGCAATGAGAGGCCCATGATGAACGCTTGCTTCATCGGCACCAAGGACCCGCGATGGACGGAGTTCCTCGAACAAGTGCCGCACGATTTTTATCACCTGCCGACGTACCTCGACCTGTCGGCGCGCTGCGAGGGGGGCGAACCGCTGGCCTTCTACGCCGAGGACGGCCCGCGAAGAATGCTCGCCCCGCTCCTCAAAAACAGGCTTCCGCAAGACCTCGGCGCCAACGACCGCTGGTACGACGCCACGACTCCGTACGGCTACGCTTGCCCGTTGGTCACTCCGGCCTGCGATCCGGCTTGTTTGGAACGATTCCTGCGCGCGTTCGCGGAGCTGGGACGCCGGCATGGGCTGGTGTCGGCCTTCTTCCGCTTGCACCCGCTCTTCCCTCTTCCGTCTGACGCGTTGGCGTCCGTCGGCCGGCTCGTCATGCACGGGCAAACCGTCTACCTCGACCTCTCCCTCAGCAGGGAAGAACTCTGGCGGCAGACCCGAAGCCGGTACCGGACCGATTTCCACAAGCTGGAGCGACTGGGCTTCGTTCCGGTCATGGACGATTGGACTCGGTACGGGCGGTTCGTCTCGATCTACACCGAGACCATGCACCGCCTGGGGGCCGGCGATTTCTACTTCTTCAACGACGACTACTTCCGGGGATGCCGCGAGGTGGCCGACGGTGCGCTCCACCTCTGCAGCGTCCTGGCTCCCGGCGGGGAGGTGGCTGCCGCGGCGACGTTCACCGCCGTGGGCGGCATCGTCCAGTACCATCTCTCCGGGACGGCCGACCAGTTCTGCCGGTTCGCCCCCAACAAGCTGATGCTCGACTTTGTGCGGTGGTGGGCGAAAGATCGGGGCTTTCGCTGGTTCCATCTCGGCGGCGGATTCGGGGGCGTCAAAGAGAGTCTGTTCCATTTCAAGGCCGGCTTCTCCAAGCTCGCGGCCGATTTCCACACCTATCGACTCGTCCTGGATGCCGAAAAGTACGAACATCTCACCGGCAAGCGGCGACAGCAAGGCCGCCCGGCCGAGCCCCCCCCGGACTTTTTTCCCGAGTACCGCGGCGTTGCCCGCGCTGCCTGAACTTTTCCGAGCACAAACCGCATGAGCACGCCGGAAGAAGTCCACGTCATCGGCTCGGGAGGCCATGCCAAGGTCGTCATCCGGAGTCTCGAGTTGCTGGGGTATCGCGTCGTTGCCGTGTTCGACGACGATCCCGATCGCTGGGGCCAACACCTCATGGAAATCCCCATTGTCGGTCCCGTGGCGCAGATCGAGGAATATCCTCCACTGCCGGCCGTGATTGCGCTTGGGGACAATGCCATGCGGCGGCTTTTCGCGGAGAAGTATGACCGCCAGTGGTTGACGGTTATCGATCCGCGGGCGTTGGTGGATCGCTCGGTCCACCTCGGTGAGGGAACCGTCATCTTGCCGGGCGCCATCGTCCAAGTCGACTCTTGGCTGGGCGGTCACACGATCGTCAATACGGCGGCATCGGTTGACCACGATTGCGTGATCGGCGACTACGCCCACATCGCCCCGGGGGTCCACTTGGCGGGCGGGGTCTCGGTGGGGGAAGGCTCGCTTCTGGGGATCAACTCGACGACGACTCCCGGGATACGCATCGGCTCCTGGACAACCGTCGGTGCCGGGGCGGCTGTGGTCCGCGACTTGCCGTCCAACGTGGTAGCGAAGGGCGTGCCCGCGCGGGTGACGCGAGCAGACGCCGCGCCGGATCGAGTCTCCCGCGACGCGCGGCCAACCGGGGCTCCCAGCCGCGTATACCTTTCCCCGCCTCACATGTCCGGGCGCGAGCGGCAACTGCTGCTGGACGCCTTCGACTCGAATTGGATCGCCCCGCTCGGGCCGCACGTCGATGCGCTGGAGAGGGAATTTGCCGAGAAGCTCGGCGTGGCGGAAGCCGTGGCCGTTTCGTCCGGCACGGCGGCGCTCCATCTCGCCCTGCTGGTGCTTGGCGTCGGGCGGGGTGACGAGGTGATTACCTCAACCCTTACCTTCGCGGCGACGGCCAACGCCATCTCCTACGTCGGGGCCAGGCCCGTCTTCATCGACAGCGACCGGCGGACCTGGAACATGGACCCGGCCCTGCTGGCCGAGGAGCTTGATGCCTGCGTCCGCCGCGGCCAGCCACCCAAAGCGGTCCTGGTCGCGGATCTCTACGGCCAGTGCGCCGACTACGCTCCCATCCTCGAGGCGTGCCGGCGGCACGACATCCCCATGATCGAAGACGCGGCCGAGGCCCTCGGGGCAACCTACCGGGGCAAGCCGGCCGGGAGGTTCGGGGCCGTCGGCTGTTTCTCGTTCAACGGGAACAAGATTGTCACGACCGGCGGGGGGGGAATGCTCGTCTCCGATGACCGGGAATTGTGCCGGCGGGCCCGCTTCCTCGCCACCCAGGCCCGCGATCCCGCCCCGCACTACGAGCACTCCGAGATCGGCTACAACTACCGGATGAACAACCTCTTGGCGGCGGTCGGCCGCGGGCAGCTCCAAGTCCTCCAGACCCGCGTCCGCCAGCGCCGCGCCAACTATGCTTTCTATCGCCGCGCCCTGGGGGACCTGCCCGGGATCGACTTCACTGCCGAGCACCCCGAAGGGCATTCTACTCGCTGGCTCACCTGCGTCACGGTCGATCCCGAAGCCTTTGGGGCGAGCCGGGACGACGTTCTACAAGCCCTTGCGGCCGAGGACATCGAGTCGCGGCCGGTCTGGAAGCCGATGCACTTGCAGCCCGTCTTTTCCGGTTGCCGGTCCCGCGGCGGCGCCGTGGCCGAGGACCTCTTCCGCCGCGGCCTCTGCCTGCCCAGCGGCTCCAGCCTCACCGACGCGGACCGCCAGCGGATCGTCAAAGTGATCCGCTCCGTGGGCAAGGGCGCCCGGCTCCCCCGCCGAATCGACCGGGCCGCGTAACTTCTTCCCCTTCAACACCGCCAGGACGCGGTCGTAAATCGGGACGATTTTCCCCGGCAGCCACTTACGGGCGCGCGTTGCGCGCTATCGGCGGCCACGGAACATCAGCCGACCGTCTTGGGCGCCGCCGTCCCGATCGCGCAAGGTCGGTTAGAAACTCCAACCCTCGAACAAGAACATCTGGTGGATTGTCAGATACTTCAGGCCGTAAGCTTCACACACGTGTGGAATCCTGGGCCGCCCTGGAGCGTACTTCTCCTCTGTAACGACAATCACCTCCTTGCCGAACAACGCCCTCGACTCGGGCTCCTGTAATGCCAAGGCCACCACGAATGGGTCGGCACTGTTGAACGGCTGATCTTTGTCAACGAGCCCGTCGAATCTGTTGACGATCTGTTTGGTTAGCCGGACCATCTCAGGCGACGTCCTAGCGAACAGCTTCTGCTTACGCGATCGCGCCCAGACAAGGAGTGCGTCGTCTTGCCTGTGGATCTCCTCCAAGACTATTCTCGGCGCAACGAGCCGGTGCTGCTCGATCAGTTCGTCGAGTCGCTCCCAGACCCCAGAATTTGCCCTGATCGGATGCCAATGCCAGAGGGCGACAAGAGACGACGTGTCGATGCAATAAACTGCGAATTGACTGTGGCCCACTACTTGGCCTTCGAGGCGAGTCCAGAAAGATCCATCACCTGTATGCTCAGATACCTGGTTGCGTCGCTTGTGGGGATGAATCCACGTTCTGTGGCTTCAAGAACCACCGAAACGAATCGGCGGCCACGTGCCTCCAAACACCGCTCAGCCCTGGTCGGACCGCCCTTCTGCTGCCGGCTCGGGCCTGGTGCCACCCCCGCCTGCATCTCCCATCGTCGCCTGGTCTGCTGATACGCTTGTTCGGAGACCGCTCCGAGGGTGCGCATCCGCCCGAGCACAACATAGCGGCTTACCCGATAACGCATTGCAAGCTCTGCGATTGCCTCATCCGTCGGCACTTCAGGAAGCCGAGGCCTAAAATCAGCACTCGGTATCAAGAAGGCGGCTGCGACGCGGTTGCAGAAGATCTCGACCGGCTTCGACTCCTCGGACGGTCCCTCCTCGGGGATGCACATGCCAGGCCGCGCGGTCAGCAAATGAGCGTACTCATGAAATAGAGTGAAGATCCTTGCTCTGACGGCGTCCGCCTCGTTGAGCACGATGGACGGACGATCTTCCTCCACGAAAGAGAACCCGCGGACTTCCGCAAGCGGCATCCTAAACTGGAAGACAAACACGTGCTGGGCCTCGACTGCGGCACGCCATTGACGCAGCGCCTGTCGAATCGACTTCCAGCCAGTCTGCTCCAAAACCGCCACTCCCAGCCGTTCGCGGAACTCACGCGCTACCGTTTCGGGATCGTCCGAAAGAGCAGCCCGCATCATTTGGAATCCGTTGCTGATTCCGAGTTGCCGTTCCAGTTCGCACGCTCTCCGCACGAGCCATCTAGCGGTGCGAATAGCCAGTCGCGTCTTGGGCGATAGATCTTTCTTCGCGTCCGGCAACGTACGGTAGTCCGTCGGCGGAGGCGTTTCCTCGGGCGGATCTGCCAGCAACAAGGCGCTCACGGGACGCTTGTATACCTTGGCCAGTCTGCTTAGTTCGGACCATGTGGGCTGCGGCTTTCCGGACTCCCACCCTGCGACCGCGTTTTCAGACACCCCGCAGCGCTCTGCGACCTCAGGCAGACTGTAGCCGGCGCTCTGACGTGCCCATCGCAGCACGGCCGGGTTGACATCAACCGTGAAACTCTCTGCTGGCATACGGGGAACCCCACAGGCAACCGCCCTTGGGATTATATCGACTATAGGTGGACTACGCTAAAGCCGCGGTCACGCGAAGCAGTATACTGCGATCAACTTGTCAGTCCTTGACCGCCGGGTCGGCCACGAACAGGTCGGCCCACGCCTGGCGGGCCTTCGTCAGCTCTTGCTCCTGGGCCTCGCTGAAATGGCCCTGGCGCTGGGCGTAGGTGTCCATCCAGGTGATGAGGCGCTCGAAGCCCTCCGGGTCCAGCCGCGCGCCTTCGTGCCCGCCGGCCTGGCTGAGTAGCACGAAGAGTTTGCTGTTGGCGGCGGTGCCCTGGCCGGGAATCGAGCGGTCCCGCTCGAAGGCCTTCTTCTTGAGATCCTCGCCGCCGAACGATAGCAGGCTCTGGTAGGCGGCCGCCGCGGTGAGGTCCAGTTTCGACTTGCGGGCGTGACTGCTCTTCGGGTCGTGGCACTCCGCGCAGTGCCGGTCCAAGACCGGCTGCACGAGCCGGTCGAAGCGCAGCGGCCAGGAGCCGCTGGGGCCCAGGGTCAGCTTCGAGGGCTCCCGCAGCGCCGCCAGCGGGGCCTTCGTTGCCGGCGGGGCCGATTCCCGCGGCTCGTGGCACCCAATGCAGGAGAGGGTCTGCTTCGGTTGCACGTAGGTCAGGCTCCGCATCGTCTGCACCGCCAGGCCGCTTTGGTCGAGGGCCTGGAAGAAGACCGGAATGCCCGACGGCACGCGGAAATGCGCCGACCCGTCGGCCTCGACCGGAACCGTGCCGAGCACGTACTTCCCCGGGTCTTCGGCGGAGACGCCGAGGTTCGGGGTGTTCATGTGCGGCTGGACCTTCGGCGGCACGGCCACGATCCTGAGCCGCTTGATCGCGCCGCGGGGGACGCCGCTTAACCCCAGGTACACGTCTTGCACGAGGAACCGGCCTTCGTGCGGGTCGTCGGCAACCAGGCCCGCGTATGCCGGCGGCTTGGGCCGCGGACGCACGGGAATGGGGTTGCCCGAAGATATCTCGGGGTCGCGGTACAGTAGCTCTTGGTTGCCGAAGGCGTCGTACAGGTACAGGCCCATGGCATTGACGGGGTTCTGCTCCTGGGTCTCGACGCGGGTGTGGGGCGGCAGCTTGTGATCGGCCCAGCCCACCAGGTAGTACTCTTCCGAGAGGGCCCACGGGTTGGCGTAATAGTGCTCCGCCCAGGCCTCGGTCTCGGGGAAGGGCACTTCCGGCGTGAGCCGCACCAGGGGAGCGGCCTCCTCGGTGCCGCGGGTGCGGTCCACCAGGATCATCGACCCGCCGAGGATCGAGTGGTGGGCCGCGGCCGTGCACAGTAACTTCTGCGAGCCGGGGATCGGCACTGCCTCGCAGATGACCTGCGGCCGGACCGTGTAGTTGCCGTAGACCAACTGCGGGTGGGTGCCGTCGGGATTGGTCGACCAGAGGCTGAAGAAGGGGCCGTTGAAGCGGTCGATGTAATCCCAGCGGGTGTAGAGCACTCGGCCGTCGTTGGCCACGGCCGGGGTCCACTCGAAGTTCTCAAAGGCCGAGATCGGCCGCAAACTTCTTCCCTGGGCGTCCATCGAGTGCAGCGTGAACACCGGCACGGGGCGGTAATTGTCGCCGCCGCAGCGGACGTAGCTATCCGGCAGATCGGCCGCGAGCGTCGCCGAGCTGTTGGCCTTGCTGGTCTGGAGGAACACCCCTTTGCGGGTCGAGAGGAACGCGATCTCGCCGCTGGGGAGGTAACGGGCGTCGAAGTCGTCGTAGCGGCCGCGGGTAAGCTGCCGCACGCCCGAGCCGTCGAGGCTCATCTCGAAGATGTGAAAGAAGGCGTCCTCCGGCAGGTTCGCTTTGTTGGCCTTATTGGGCAGGTCCGGCACGTGCGGGTGGAACTTGCAGTAGGCGAACAAGACCCTCTTGCCGTCGTAGGACAGGTCCGGCCGCAGGAAGGTCCCCGGGGCCCAGCCGCCGGTCAGGCACCGCGCCTTCGGCCGCTCGCCCTTGAAACCTTCCAGCACGAAAATGCCCCCGCCCGGCCGCGACCACCAGCCCATGAACTGGTCCGACATGTGCGGGAACCGCGTCGGGGCCGACTTGCAGAAGAGGATCGCGTCGAAGTCCAAGAGCGGGTTGGCCAGGGCCATCTTGCGGATTGCCCGGTGGACGCGGAGGTGCAACTCCTGCTTCGCCTGCTCCGGGGCGTCCTGCGGCAGGGTCTTGAGTTGCTCGGCCGCCTGGCGGAGGATCGCCGCCTCGGCATCCACCTTCGCGCCGAGCCGCCGTTGACTCTCGGCCAGCTTCAGCCCGCGCTCGATCGCCCGCGCGATCGGGTATTCTCTGGGCGGCTGGTGCCCGGGGCGCGGCGCCCTGGCGGACCACTGGCTCGTGCTCGATTGCGTGGCTGGTTTGCCGAGGGCGACGTTGTCTTTGGAGCCCGGCGCGTAGACCTCGACCTCGTCCAGGTGGAAGTAGCTCGTGCCCTTCAATCCGAGCCGCACGTAGCGGCCGTTGACGCCCTGGAGCTTCACGGCCAGCGGCTTCTGGTCGGTCTGTCCGTAGAAGGTCGTGCCGTCGTGCTGGTAGACCTGGCGCAAGGTCTTGCCGTCGTCGGAGACCCGGATGACGATCCGGTCGTTGCGCTGGGCCAGGTCGCAGCGGTTGTAGAGCACGACGCGCTCGATGGCGGTCGGCCGCCCGAGATCCAACTGCCACCAGGGGTCGGGCTCGTTCTCGGTGTGAAAGCCCCACTTGCCGTTCTTGACGCCGTCGACGCCTCCGGCCGCGTCCTCCTCGCGGGTCACGCCGCCGGGACCGACGCCGGGGATTGCCATCGGCACGCGCATCGCGTCCTGGTGCAGCCAGTCGGCCTCGATCTGCCCGCTGGTGATGGCCGGCTTCTCCGCCTGCAGCTTTGCCTGGTCGCCGAAACCGAGCCGCTCGGCCGGGCCCAATGCCCACCAGGCCGCCAGCGCGGCCAACGTCGCCACACGATAAGCGTGCTTCACCGCAGGACTCCTCGCAGCAATCGCCACCTGTCTGGACTGGTTTGCCCGCCCGTCCCTCATGTTAGCTGCGCAGGCGGTGTTCCCACAAGAGGTTACCGCCGAAAGCGCCGCAAGCGCGGAGGGACAAAGGGGTGATCGCTCCCGGCCCGCTACGGTGGTATACTGCACCGAATCGTTCGCTCGGCGACGGCGCGTGGCGACGATACCACGTCTTGCCGGTTCACGAGTACGGGGACCACGGATTCTCCGCCGGCTTCAGTGCCCATTGGGCGCGCTTGACAGCCTCCAAACCGTGTACGGGGACGGCCCAGTTCACGTACACCTGACGCGGTGACCCGTCCCCTTCGCCCCATGGCATGGCGTCTGGTGGGAAATGGTAGGACCGCTGTAAGAAACCGGTCACTTTCATCGACTATATCGGTGACCGACTAACCGTTATCAAGGGTACCCCACATGACGGACTGGTCCCAGGTGGTGGAACAGTACGGGCCGATCGTCTGGAAGACGGTCTGCCGTCTGCTAAACCACGAGGCCGACGCGGCCGACTGCTTCCAAAATGCCTTTCTCTCGGCCCTGGAGCTGTCGCGCAGGGAGGAAATCCGCAATTGGCCGGCGCTGCTAGCGCGGCTGGCGACCGCCAGGGCGCTGGAGCGACTGCGGCAGCGGTGCCGCGACTCGACCCGGCTCGTCACGCTGGCCGACCGCCCGCTCGTGGATGCAAAGGCCGTCGCGCCGAGCCGCGCTGCGGAGAGCAGGGAATTGGCCGAGCATCTGCGGGTTGCGTTGGCCGAGTTGGATGCTCGGCAGGCGCAAGTGTTCTGCCTGGCGTGCCTGGAAGGCCTCAGTTACGGCGAGGTGGCCAAGCACCTCGGAGTGACGGTGAACCACGTAGGCGTGCTATTGAACCGGGCAAGATCCGGTTTACGGGAGCGGTTGCAGGCACACAGCCCAGCACCCCGCGCGGAGTGTGCCAAACGGGAGGCTCAGCCATGATCGATCGCGACGACCATCGGCCCACAGACTTCCTCGATCAAGCGACTGAAGCGCTGCGAGACGCGCCGATCCCCGACGGGCCGCCGCGTCAACTCGTGGCCTCGACCGTCGAGGCCCTAAAGTCCCCAGAGAACTCGCCGGACCTTGTCCGGCTTCGCAAAAGGATAAAACTCATGTCCCGAATCGTTCGCTACAGCGGTGCCGCTGCGGCAGTGGCGTTGGTGGCCGTGTTGGCCGGATGGTTGATTCTGAGCGGCCGCGGGGCCGGCACGGCGTTTGCCGACGTTCTCGCGAAAGTCAAGCAGGCCGAGTCGGTCAGTTTTGTCGTGAAGCAGAAGCTTGGCACGCAGCCGGTCATCGCGCAGAAGATGTACGTGCAAGGAGACAAGCTGCGGATAGATATCGTGGGAGTGCAGGGGGTCAAACAGTTGGAGAAACCGCCGGTCCCGATCCTTCTTTCTGTCGTTGGAGATCTCACGCACAGGCAGGCGCTGGAGCTCGACCATTTCCGCAAAACGGCAAAGAGAGAGACAATCCACGATAGGGTCGCGGCGGAGTTCACGAAGGCGGATCCGATCAGGCAACTCCGCAGTGTCAAACCGGAGAACGCGGAACGGATCGGCCAAGAGGAACGAGACGGCCGCACGCTCGATGTTTACCGGCTGACCAAGATCGACGTTGTAGGAATCGAGGCGAGCACGAAGGACCTGGGCCCGGGCGAGGAAATGAAGGTCTGGGTCGACCGGAAGACCGGCTTGCCGGTCCGCATTCGCATCGAGGGCGCGTTCAGCCAGGGTGGGACGGACCGCTCGTTTCTCGACTTCGACCAGTTCGCCTGGAACCCGCCGCTCGATCCCGGCTTGTTCAAGCTCGCAGTCCCCGAGGGCTATGCCGTTAAGGCCGAACCGGCAGGTCCGAAGGCCGGCTCGAAGCAATAGCCGGCCGCCCGGCCCTTTGCTCCATCGCGGCCTCGACGGCGGCCAGCTCGTCGAGCGTGTTGATGCTCATCGACTCGATCGGGTCGAGCACCGGCAGGGCCCGCACCTCCTTGCCGGCCTTCAGAAGCACGCCGGGGCAATCGGTCAGGTAGTATTCCCGCTGGGCATTGTCGGCGCGGACGTGCCGGAGCGATTCGAGCAGGTCCGGGCAGCGGAACACGTAGTAGCTCATGTTGACTTCCGTGATCCGCCGTTGGTCGGGGGTCGCGTCTTTCTCTTCGACGATGCCGAGGAATCGCCCGTCGGCGTCGCGGAGGACCCGGCCGAGTCCGGCGGGGTCTTCCTTGTGGGCCGTTCCCAGGATGCACGCCGCGGGCCGCCGCTCGTACTCAGCCAGCAGCCGCTCGATCGACCGGCTTTGTATCATCGGCGAATCGCCGGCGACCACGAGCACGGGTCCCTGATGATCGGCCAGCAGGTCCCGCGCAGACATCACGGCATGGCCCGTGCCGAGCTGCTCGGCCTGAACGGCGAACTCGATCCGCACGCGGCCGTTGAGGGTTGCCTTCACGTCCTCGGCCCGGTAGCCGACCACGACGATCGCGCGGTCGACGCCGGCGCCGGCCAGGGCGTCGATTACGTAGTGGATCATCGGCCGCCCGCGGACGGGCACAAGGACTTTGGGCAGGTCGGATTTCATCCGGGTTCCCTTGCCTGCGGCCAGGACCACGGCGATTGCCGCGGTCTTGAGCGCCGGCTCCTCGGTCGGACCTTGCTTCACCTCTCCTCCTCTCGATCTCAGTTCCTGCGACTTGTCCTCCCCCAACACGAGGGGCCAGGGGAATGCCGAGCGGCATCATGGTACTATAGCTTACGAGCCCACCGATTCGGGGTAGGCGGAGAGATTCCGCAATAAACCGGGCAGGTCGGTGGGTCTTTATCTGGGGCCCCGGCAGCGACGTGCGGAGTGGCGATGGAGAGTCTGAGCCAGCGATTGGCCCACGGCGACCGGGAAGCGTTTGCCGCCCTGTACGACGCCTGCGCGGACCGGGTCCACCACTACCTGGTGGTCCGGCTTGGGTCCCGGGAAGACGCTGACGATATGCTCCAAGAGACGTTCGTCCGCCTGGCCCGCACGCGCAACCGGCTGGCGGCCGTCGAGAACCTCGTGGCCTACGTCTTTGCCGCCGCACGGAACGAGGCCGCCCGACTTGCCGGCCGCAAGGGACGCTCGCCGAGGCAGGAGCGGGCGCCGCGGGCCGAGGACTTGTTCTGCGAGGCTGGCGGCGGGGACCTCCGGGCCAGGGAGGCGGCCGAGTCGGTGGCCGGGGCGCTCGCACGCCTGGAGGACCCTCTGCGAGAAATTGTCGAACTGAAGGTCTACGCGGGCCTCACGTTCCGCGAGATCGCAGAGGTGACCGGCCTGCCCCAGGGCACTGTGGCCACCCGGTACCGTGCCGCACTGGCAAAGATGCGAGCCTGGTTCGTGAGGGAAGAGTCATGAATCCCGAAATCGACAGGAACAACGGTTCGCACGACGAGGAGATGGAGCAGGTCCTCGGCCAAGTGACGTCTCGCGGGGCCGGCGCGGCGTTGCGCCCGCGGGTCCTGGCGGCCGTCGCGCGGGAGTTGCGTGCCGGCTCAAGGCCGCGATGGGAGCGGGTTTTCTGGCGGGCTGCGGCTGCGGCGATCCTGCTCGGGATCTTGCTGAACTACTGGGTGGCCAAGCGGGGAAGTGAGCAACTGGCACAGGTGATGGGTCGGCCTGCGGTGTCCAAGCAGGCGGCGGAACTGGCGGCGGACATCGCCGCGGTGACCGACGAGGCAACCGGACGCTGGGCCTACGAGCGCCTGGCGGCAGCTTGCCGGCCGCGCGATCCGTTCGGGCCATCCGGCGTGCGAACGCACAACCAGTAGGTTTTGGAGTGCGGCGATTCATCGCCGCTTTCGAAGTGTTTTCGGAGCCGAAGGCGATGCAGGAGTTGCCCTGGAAGCCGTGTCGGCGCCTGTTCCGGCCGGCTGAAAAGCGGTGATGAATCACCGCACTCCCAAGAGTCCCCTGCGTTACCAAGAGTCTCGATCGAGTATGAATGGAAGGAAGTCCCCATGACCATCCTCAAGTGGACCGGAATCGTGGGTGCAGCGGGCGTTGCGATTCTTCTTGTCGTACTGGCCTATCTGGTCTGGAGCACCGACCAGCGGCTGGAGTCGCAACTGGCGGCCTTGCGGGCGGCGGGCGAGCCGCTCTCCTGGAGCGAGCTGGCGGCCAAGCCCATTCCGCCGGAGAAGAACGCCGCGGTGTTGCTGCGCCGGGCGGAGTCGGACCTGGAGGCGATCTTCAAGGAGCTTGGCCCGATCTGGGACAGGCCGGACCGTTTTGACCGCCCGCTGAGCGCGGAAGAGCAAAAGAGCGTGAACGCCGCCTTCGACGCCTACCCTAAGGTGATGCCGCTCTTGGAACAGGCGGCCGCTTGCGAGGAGTACGATCGCGAGGTCGATTATGCCGCCATGGCGTCCGATATGGAACGGACCTCGAAGCATCGCGTGGTGGCGCGGGTGCTCTATGTGCGGGTGTATTACCTCCTCTCTAAGAAGCAGTACGAAGAAGCCCTGCGGGACTCGATCCTGCTCATGCGCCTGACGCGGCATTTCGAGCGGGAGCCGATGATGGTCGGCTATCTTGTGGCCGTGGCCTGCAAGGGCATGGCTCAGCAAGCAGCACACGACGTGCTCCAGGCCGGGCCTGTCTCCAAAGAACTCCGCAAAGAGCTGGACGCCGAGCTGGCCCGCCAGGATAACCTTGACGGCTATCGCTGGGCCATGCAAACCGAGCGGATCTACGGGTTGCAGCAATACGCGGCCATCCCCGCCCGCAACGTGTGGCCCATCCGGGCGATGTGGAATTACGATGAGTCCAAGTACCTGTGGGCTATGGACGAGTCCCTGAAGTCCGTATCCCTTTCCTACGCGGACGTCAACGCAACCCGGCAGAGGATGGCCGCCGGTCTTCAGAGCCGCTTCTGCAACTTAGCGAAGCTAGTCTTCCCGGCGCTCCAGGCCGCCTGCGATGCCGCGTTGCGAACCCGGGCCCAGGCCCGATGCCTGCGGGTGATCAATGCCCTCCAGGCCCACGTCGCACCAGGGAGCGACACGGTGCCGAAGCTCGCCGAACTCGGGCTACCCGCCGAGGCGACGACCGATCCCTTCACCGGCAAGCCGCTCGTGGTCAAGAAGCTGCCGGTCGGGTGGCTGGTGTACTCCGTCGGCGAGGATCTTGAGGACAACGGCGGCGACATTGACTCCTCACGCTCCAAGCCCAAGGACTACGGCTTCGGGCCGCCTGCTGCCAAGGCCGACAAGCCTGCGAAGTGACCTCCCGCGGATGGCGGGGGCCAGGGATCGGGGGCCGGGGATCAGCAGACACCGCAAGCGTTCACAAGTCGGAGGCAAGTCTTGGCGGGACCTGGCTGTGTGAAACGCTGATCGACGCCGGCAATGGTCAGGTCAGCCGTCTTGGGAGCGACCTCCGGGGGGATGATCTACAACCCGTTCAAGCACTGGCACGACTACGGCGAGGGGATGTCACGAGTGCCAAACTTGTATCCTCGGGGCTATCTTGACACGGGGTGAGGAGCCACTATGCTCGTACGCAGAGGCCCCGATCTCGGGCCGTTCACTGTCGTTCGCGTCGACCCCAATCAGGAGGCCAAATCTATGAATTGGGCAAGAGTTGTGTGCTGTGCAGCAATGCCCTTCGTGGGCTTTGCTCTGGCCGGCTGCGGACGGAACGAACGCCCTGTTCCCACCGCGTCTCCAGCCGCTCCCACCGCGTCTCCAGCCGCGGAAGCGACGAAGCCTCCGACGAGTTCGGCACCCGGGATGCAGCAAGTGCTCACGTCCTGGCAGAACGGCGACAAGTCCGCCGCGGTCAGCCAATTCGTTCAAGTCGATTGGAGCGCGCGACCTCTGTTCGCGGCCGACTCGCCCTTGAATCTCAGCGAAGACCAGTTTAGGTCGCTTTCGCAGAGCGAGCGCACCGCGAAGAATGGCGAGCTCCTGTCGCAGGTCCCACGGTTGAAGGACCTGTATAGGGAGGTAGTGCAAGCGGGGCGCAACGCAGCGGCGAAAGGTGACACGGCCGAAGCGCGACGGGATTTCATGGCGCTAAAGCGGTGCGGCGAGGCCCTGGACAGCCAGGATTTCACGCTTTTCGTCGGGGCGCTCGGTAAGCTTTTCAAGAGGACCGCTGACGAGGAGTTGACGAAGTTAAAGTAGCCCAACCGTCGCCACGCGTAGTCCTGGACTGCTCATCAGCAGCCCCCGCCGTTGGTCGCGATTTCGTTCCCCGTCGCCCATCGCACCACCATGGAAAGAGCAAGGATTGAATTTGCCTTTCGATGATGACTCCACAGCAGGCATTCCGTCTCTTTGTGTACGCCGATTGGGCGATGCTGATCGCGGGACTTGCTGCGCTTAGCGCGTCGATCGGCTGGGGCATCTATGCGATTTTCCCCAGGAACAAGGGCCGACGCAGGCGAGTACTGCTAAGGGCATTGATGAGCTTTCTGGTGATCGCAATGTTCTGGGGAACGCAAGCGTCGGTAACGGTTGCATTCTTTAATAAAGAATGGACGCCGCTGCTCATAGTCTTGTTTGCTCTGCCGGTTGTAGTCATGCTCGTCGGCCTGATTGCGTCAATCGCCTATGCGGCTCGCGCAATTCTGCGGAGAACCGGAAAAGAACGCAGGCAAATGTTGTTGAGATCCCTCGTGGGGGTATTTGTCTTCGGGGTGGGCGTCGCACCACATACCGCAGCGTTGCTCATGCCGATCATATCCGCCGAGGACCATACCAATCTTCCAGGCACGCTTACGCGGGTTGGCGACCCTGCTCCAGGCTTCGACCTGGCAAGGATTGACGGAACGCCGTTTCATACAGCGGATTTGCGAGGGCAGGTGATCGTCCTGAATTTCTTCGCAACCTGGTGCGGCCCTTGCCAAAAGGAACTGCCGCAGTTGCAGGCCATTTGGAACGAGTTCCGAAACGAGGACCATTTCACCATGCTCGTGGTTGGGCGCGAGGAAACTGCCGAGAGTGTCAAAGCCTTTCAACAGGACCACGGATTCACCTTTCCGATGGCCTCTGATCGAGATGCGTCGATCTACGCCAAGTTCGCCTCCCAGTCTATTCCGCGCACCTATCTCATATCGCGTCAAGGAATCATCGTCTACCAATGGGCCGGCGGTTACGAGGAGGAAATTCCCAAGCTGAAGAAGCTGTTAAGGAAAGAACTCGCGAAGAAAGGGTAATGGCCCGACGGTCCGAGCGTTCATACCTCGGAAAGCAATGAAGGTGCCGGTTGGTGGGCGAGATGAGCTTCGACAGCGGCGGTGAGGAAGGAGAAGACGTTGCGACCCTGCTGGCGGCAGGTCTCGATCACGGTCAGTATGGTCTCGACGAAGCGGCTGCCGCTGGCGCTTTGCGTGCCAAACGAGAGCTTCCGTCAGATCACCGCATGGCGCAGCGACCGCTCGCCCGCGTTGTTCGTCGGTTCGACCCCTTTGGAGAGATCTGGCGACAGGCGCTCTGGTTGGGTGCGTCTGGAGTCTGCTTGGCTTGGTCTTTCATCGCGCAAGGTAGACGTTGAAAGCTTAAGAACAAGGTTGAGAGCCTCGTGAAGTGGTTGGTGACACGCCCCGTGCTTTGTTGGACGCTGCGGTGCCGGCTGCGGCTTTCGTTGTATCAGTCAAGACCAAAGGAGAATGATATGAGATTGGGCTTCTACACGATCGCTTTTCTGCCGTTGTTTCTTTTCGGCGGGTGTGGGACGGCTAGCAAGCCCGCACAAGAGCCCGCTAATCCCGCAAGCCGTTCGGGGCCTGGAGCGCCCGCAGACGCGGGAAAAGCGGCCGAGCCGGCGTCCAATCCCGCAAGTCTTTCTGGGAAGTGGACTTGTAAGTACGGGAAGGATGGGATTGCCGAAGTTACCTTCAAGGGTGCAGATCGGTTCTCTTGGCAGGGGAAGAGTTGGAGTCCGTCGAGAAATGACCCAAAACGGATGATTGAGTCTCGGGGCCCTTTGTGTGAGTACGAGTATCGGCAGACCGCAGAGGGCGTTTGGACCGTGACCTGGTTGTCGCGTCTTGTCGATGGGCAGGAAACTATCCAGCCTCATCATAAGAAACCGGAGGAATGGAAGGTCCGTCAGAAATCAAAAGGAGAAATGTCCATTACGAAGTCCTCAGGACAGCCGCCGGATGAGTTACGGAAGGTTGAATAGTCGATCAGGGACGATGGAAAAGACTGACCGCATGGCTAATGTTTCCTCTGTACAAACTCGTGGAGCAGGCGACGAGCCCACGGCGGCGCAATACAACGAACTTGTCGAACGCCGCTTCCAGGTCTTGTCGCAACAGGCAGCCAAAAGCAAGCTTACCCCCGAGCAGCAGACGCCGCCAAGGGGTGAGAAGGTGGGAGCGGCGGGCGGCTTCCTCGTGTTCGACGCTGCGGGTGCGAAGGCCACGCACCTGCTGGCCGACGGCTACGACATCCGCACGGTGCAGGAACTGCTGGGCCACAGCGACGTGAAAACGACGATGATTTGCACTCACGTTTTGAACCGTGGAAGTCGCGGCGTTCGCAGTTCGACCGACGTTCTGGCTCGCCAGCCCGAGGAGCGCTAGGCAGAAACGGCCTATCACGCCAAGAACCAGATGACAGGTCCGCAACCACATACTACAATACGATTTGCGATCCACGACGACTGGCAGGATAGGCCGCACATTTGCGGTTCACAGGTGATAGGTGGAAACTTTCTATTAACGAATTCGATTGGACTTCGGCAATTGTGAAAACACTCACCGCTCTCACAGTCGCTTGGTTGCTGCTGCCAGGATCGCCGATTTTCGCCGATGTTCCCTTTCCGAATGTCGACGAATCGGTCATTGATCCTGAAATCAGGGCACTCGTCGTGGAGCGTATCGCAAAGACGAGCGGAGAAACCCAAGATCTGAACCGAACGAAGGAGATTGACCAGACTATCGTTGCCAAGGGTACAAATGCCGTTGCCACGTTGATCGCTATGGCACAGAAGGCGGCCAATACCGACCCACTCGTGCTCGGGAAGAGCCAAGATTTCGGGAATGAACTTCGGTGTCCCGTGGACATACTCGTCGCAATCGGTGATCGGCGAGCGATTCCACTTTTCAGTGCGCTAATGAAATTCGACACGAAACCCAGGCGCATGTTCACGTCGTTGGCCCGCCTTCTCTGTCACGGGACGGACAAACAAATTCAACTGGACGCGAAGTCCCGGGATCCGAATCTGGCCCGTGTCGCCCAGACCATTCTTCGGTATCCCGAGCAGTACAAGTATTACAAGGATTTGTATCGCAAGAAGTGACGGGCAATCGAACTAGCGGATGGACCGGAGCGGCGGTCTTCCGGCGGTTCGGGGTTGAATGGAATGGTTGGTTTGGTCCGGGAGCCGCGCCGCCCGGTCATCCGTGTCGTTACTGCCCGGCAACCTTTCCCCGCTCCCCGGCAAACTCGACCCGCTCCACACGGCTGCCCATCCTGTCCGTTCGAGTTCGCCAGGTGAATCACGTCTTGCGGACGCCGACACCGAGCGCCGAAGCATGACGAAGCCAAACCTGTACTGGAGAAAACCAATGACCGCCAACGGCAAGCGGTTCGGGCTCGCGAGAGGCTGGCGAATTTGCTTTCTGATAGCTAATAGCTGACGGCTAACTTCTCCCAACCGCCCCGTAGCGGCGGACCAGCTCGGCGTCTTCGGCCGGCTGGTCGCTGTACTGATCGTAAATGCCGATGATGATCCCGTCGTTGGGCTTGATGCCGGAGAGCGTCTCGCGGAAGGCCTGCTCGACCCACTCCTTGCGCTCCGAGAGCCGCCCGGCGGCGAGGATCTTGAAGGCCAGGCACGGCCGCTTCGCCTTCCGCATCGCCTCGAACATCCGCGGCGGGTCCTTGGGCAGGTAGACCTCGCCGACCGGGATCGGGGCCTGCCCGAGGAGCTTCTCCAAATCGGCCGCGCTGCGATGCCGCTCGTAGACGCAGGTCATGTAGTAGTCGAGGTCCCAGCCCTTGGACTCGATGGTATCGACGACTGCGGGCATGTGCGTGGAGACGCCGACCTGCATGCCCGAATCGCGGACCCGCTTGAGGAAGTCGTGGACCTCGTCGATCCGCCCGGTCTTGAACAACTGGTCGGTCACTTCGCCGTGATGGGCCACGCCGATGCAGCCGCCTTTGGCCAGCGTGGGCGGGATCTTGGCCTTCCCGGCCTCGATGGAGAGGAAGTGCATCTTGCCGCCCTGATCGATGTAGCGGCGATAGAGCTCGAAGTTGCCGCCGCCCGACTGCCAGCAGTTGACGCCCACATCCTGACAGCGGCGCAACGTCTTGAGGATCTGCTCCTGCGTGAAATACTCCCGCATCTGGTGGTTGACGAAGACCGAGAGGTGCGACCCGGCGTTGAACGGATTGGCCCCGCAGATCAGCCGCGAGACGGAGTGCGGCCCGAGGCGGATCTGCGGCAGTTTTCCGTTTTCGGCCGGTGCCGCGGAGGCGGCCGTCGCAACCGTGCCGCACCGGGCGGCCATCAAGGCCACCGGCACGGCCCCGACTTGCTTGAGGAATCCCCGGCGGCCGCCGCCGGACGGCTTGTTTGCACAGTCCCCGATGTCGATAGGCAAGTCAGCCGGCATGAGGTGTCCTCCTGGGCCGATAAGCGTGATTTCACCGAGCAGTATATCCTGGGGGCGAAAGCGGCGTCAAGGCGATGGCGCTGCGCTTGCGGACGCTACTGAAGTTCCTGGCGGATGGACGGAGGAAGCCGGTCTCTGAGCGACGGGTGCGTCTCCGCCAGACGAAAGATGTCGGCCAGGTCCTTCTGCCGTTTGCTTTTGCGTCGCTGGGGGTCGGCATAGGCCCAGAGCTTGCCTTGAAGCACGTCCTCGATTGCTGCGACGCGCATCGTATAACCGAGCACTTGCTTCCGCTCCGCCCTGGCAACGAAGGGCTGGTACCGCGGATCGGTCTGGAGTTGGATGCGCAAGTCCGAACCCGCCAAAGACATGTTGATGCTGTGCTCGAATTCCTGGATCTGGAGCCCCCTGGCCTGTGCCGCCCTGCACAGGGCCTCGATCTCGTCGGTGACGACCACCAGGTCCAGGTCGAGACTGACCACCGGCTCTGCATAGGCATTGACTGCCAGCCCGCCGATCACGCAATACGAGGCCCCGGTCTCCTCCAGGAGGCTCAGCAAGACCTGCACCAGATCGATGCTTCCGTTACCTACGGCGTTCAAGAAGTCTTTCCCGGTCATCGCTTGCCACGGGTACCAAGAGAACAAAAACCGCAGCGAACAGCAGGACGCCCGTCGCCACTCGTGCGAAGACACCAGGCCGAATCGCACGGTCGGCTTCGGACCGACTGGCTGTTGGTGCCCGATCGGGGTCAACGGACATGGTTCTCACCGGGCATCCGATTCTTCATGCCCCCAGTCCTCCATCATCGTCAGCATGTCGACAAGCCCACCGCTTGTCAAGCGATCGTCGAAGGGCGGCACTGGAGCAGAAATACGCCAACGCCGGCCAGGGGCTAGCTGGCAGCGCCTTGCGCCCCGCGATAACATGGGGATGCACGCGGCCGGAGAAAAGGCCGCACGCAGTAGACAGGAGCGTTTTCGATCTCACCAGCCTGGGAGCCGGATCATGAGACAGACCATTCTCGTCGCCGCCGTATTCCTGTTCTTCGTGGCTGCCACAGAGGCGGTTGCCACGGCATGGGGGGCGGAGGTAAACCAAGCGGCCGGCGGTCGCGGGGCCTTTGCCGCCGCGGCCATCGTGCCGGGGGACAAAGCGACCGACCTGGAGAAGCTCGCGGCCCGGGAAGTGCAGCGGTATCTCTATCGCATCTCGGGAACCCTCTTGCCGCTGGCCGCGTCGAAGGGCCAGCCGCAAAGGCCGCTGATCGTCCTGGGAACGCGCGAGAGCAACAAGCTGGTTGCCCAGTGGGCCGCCGGTGGGAGCATCGCCGCCGGCCAAGAGGTGCTCGGGGACCAGGGCTTTGCGGTCAAGGCCCTCGAAGTGGAGGGCCGCCGCGTGGTGGTCATCGCCGCGGCAACGCCCGTGGGCGTGCTCTACGGCGCGTACACGTTCCTGGAGCAGATGGGGGTCGGCTTCTACCTGGGCGGCGACACGCTCCCCGGGCACAACCTGCCGCTGGACGTCCCCGCCAGTCTGAACATCCAGCAGAAGCCGGTCTTCGCCGTCCGCGGCTCGCTGCCGTGGTACAACTTCCTCAACAGCCCGACCACCTGGGACCTGGACGACTTCAAGTACTTCTTCGACCAGATGGGGAAGATGAAGAACAACTTCGTGGGCTTTCACACCTACGACAGCGAGCCCTTCGCCCCCTATGAAGACAACGGGAAGCTGGTCTACGCCGAGCCGCTGGTCACGTCGCTCAACTACGGCTGGGGCGCGGTCCGCGGCCTGCGGACCGACCAGTTCGGGTTCTCGACCGGCGACTACTTCGATCAGGAGGCCTTGGGGTCCCGGGCGATCACCGAGTCGAAGGGCCGGGACGATGCCATCCGCCGGGCCCAGGCCCTGCTGGCGGCCGGACTGCACTACGGCAAGAGCCGCGGCGTGAGGGTGTGCATGGGTTTCGAGGTGACCGGCGATCCGACGCAGCCGGCCTCCCAGGCCGGGCTTGAGGCCCGGTTGCGCGAGCTGGTCCGGGCCTACCCGATGCTCGACTACGTCTGGCTCTGGCAGTCGGAGAGCCTGGGGATGGGGGCCGACTTGCCGGCGCGGGACTCGCCGCTCGATGTCCTCGTGCGCAAGGAGCGGAGGCACTTCGAGTATCTCAAGGACCCGCGGCGCGTGGCCGAGGCAGTGCGGGTGAGCGAGTACGTCCGGCTTGGCCACTCGATCCTCAGGCGGATTGCCCCGCAGATGCGGCTGATTGTCAGCGGCTGGGGCGGCGACCGCTGGATGGGATTTAACCAGTTCTACGAGGGTCTCGACAAAACGCTGCCGCCGGACGTGATCTTCGCCGCGCTGGACAACATCGACCCCGGCGCCGAGCCGAACGTGGGCGCGGTCTACGGCAAGGTCTCGCCGCGGCGCGAGCGGTGGCCCATTCCGTGGTACGAGTCGGACGGCGGCGGCACGCGCCGCGACCAGTTCGGCCCGCAGTGCAACGCAAAACCCTTCACGGCCCTCTGTCGCGATGCCCAGGCCAAGGGCTGCCAGGGCCTGCTGGCGATCCACTGGCGCTCTCGCGACGTCGAGGAAGTGGCGGCCTACTGCGCCCAGTTCGCCTGGGAGCCGAAGCTCGCGTACGAGGACTTCTATCGCCGCTTTGCCGCCAAGTGTTTCGGCCGTGAGCTCGCCGAGGAAATGGGCGCGATCCTGCGGCAGCTCGAAGCCCTCGGCCCGCGCTGGACCGGCGGCGGCGGGCAGGTCGAGTGCGGCTACTTTGGCTGGTTCGAGGGCAACCAGCTCCCGAAAGAGGACAACCTGAAGGCCCTTGCTCATCTCCGCGAGCGCTTGATTGCGATCCGCAGCCAGATGGAGTCGGGCAACAAGCGCGAGGGCCTGGAGCGGATCAACCATCTCGTGGCCACGATCGACTTCGTCGCGCACTTCGACGCCGCCGCGCTGAAGCTCTATCCCGGCGGCACCGTGCCCAAGCTGATTGCCGAGGCCGAGGCACTCAAGCGCCAGGGCGACGCCCCGGGGGCCGCCAAGAAGGCGCGCGAGGCCCTCGACGTGCTGGAGTCCTGCGAGCTCGGAAGCGCGATGCGGGCCTTTGCCCGAAAGATGACCACCCGCGGCGAGTTCGGCGCCCTGGCCACGATCAACGTGAAGGCCTACGCGAGCTATCTGAAGCTCGAGGAGCAGATCCGGGCACTGTTGCCTGCGGGCAGCGAGAAGCCGGCGGCCGCCGCGGCGACAAAGCCGACGGCCGCGGAGCCGCTCCACGTCGTGGTCAAGACGCCGCCCAGCATCGTACCGCAAGGACGGCCGATCGTCGTGCGCGCGGCGGTGATCGCTCCCAGCGGCACGGCCCAGGTCAGGCTCGGCTATCGCAAGCCCGGCGAAAAGGACTTCCGCTTCCTGCCGATGAAAGCGGTTTTCCGCAAGACCTACGAGGGCGTCATCCCGGGCGTCGCCGTGGCCAAAGACGGAATCGAGTTCTTCATCGAGGCCAAGGACACCGCGGGCAACGTGGCCCGTGCGCCGCAGGGATTCCCGGCGGTCACGTATTCGGCGACCGTCTTGCCGGCCAAGCGGGCCGTCTTCATCACGCAGTGCGGGTCGCTGCCCAAGGTCGGCCAGGACTATTGCATACGAGCCCTGGTGCTCGACCGGGCGCCGGATGCTAAAGTGAGCCTCAAGTGGTGTCCCGCGGGCGACAAGGGCGATTTCAGGCCGCTGCCGATGAGGAACCCGTTTTACGACTCGTTCGAGGCAACCATCCCCGGCCGGGAGGTCACGTCCAGTGGAATCGAGTACTTCGTCGAGGCGGCCACGGACGCAAAGGGCCCCCCTGCGGCATTCTTCACCGACCCGCGGAGAAACGTGCCCGATACCGCACCGCCCGGTGCCGTGGCGGGCCTCAAGGCGGAAGTTGCGGCCCCCTACGAAGTCCAACTCGCCTGGGGCAAAGCGAAGGACAATGTCGCGGTCGCGGCTTATGAAGTCTACCGCGGCCCCTCACGCGGCTTCTCCCTCGGCCAGGATGCCCTGCTCGCAAGCACCTTCAAGACGGAATGCTGCGACCTGAAGGTCCGTGCGGGCGAGACGTACTGGTACGTTGTCCGGGCGAAGGACGCCGCCGGAAACGTCGGTCCCGCGCAGGAGGTCTCCGTCAACGTCCCGAAGTATCCGCCGCCGGCGCCGCCGAAGAACGTCAAGGCCGTGGCCGGCCGCGGAAAGATCAAGCTCTCCTGGGACGCGATGGACCTGCCGGTGATGGGCTACAACGTCTACCGCGCCGACCCGGCCAAGGCGGAGAGCAAGCCGGTCCCGATGAACGCCAAGGGCCTGGTCCGCGAGGCAACCTGCATCGACGCGGGGCTCAGAGACGCAACCCCCTACGCCTATACCGTCCGCGCGGTAGATCGCGGGGGGCAGGAGAGCGGCGACTCGGCCATCGTGACCGTTGCCGCCCTGCCCCGGATGGAAGGCCCGGTCTTCGCGGCCCATTTTGAAGGCTCGTCGGACGCCGAAAAGGGCATGAAAGGCGCGCTCGCCGGCAAAGCCGCCTTCTCGTCCGGCGTGGTGGGCAAGGCCCTCGACCTATCCGGCGGCGGCTGGGTCACCTTCCCGCACAACGACGTCTTCGATCTCGCCGGCGAGCTGACGCTGGAGGCCTGGGTCAAGTTCAACACCCTGGAAGGCATGCCCGTCTTCCTCTCGCACGGCCAGTGGCGCGAGCGGGGCTTCTTCGTCCAGGCGATCGGCGGCGGCATCCGCTATTCGCTCGGCGGCTTGAACGACTGCGACGGCGGCCGCCTGGAGCCCGGCAAGTGGTACTACGTCGTCTGCACCTACGACATGCAGGAGATGCGGGTCTATCTCAACGGGCAGGAGGTTGCCCGCCGCCATGCCCCGGAGGTGGACTTCGCGCCGTGGGTCGGGCCGTTCTACGTCGGCCGCTACACCCTGGACGGGAAGCCCTACGAGGTCAACGGGCTGGTGGACGAAGTCAAGGTTTACCAGCGGGCCCGAACCGCCGAGGAGATCCGCAAGGAGTACGACCAGATCATCCAGAAGCAGCCGGGTGCGAAATAGCGGGCACGGATCGCTCGCGCCCCCGATGGCAACAATCGTACGCGACCGAAGGGTGGTCGTCGTGCAACGAGCACGCTGCGACTTGCGCCCGGTCGACCCCGTTGACTGCCGCCACTCAGCGACGCACCTTCAGTCCGGGTAGCTGACCTCTCAGTTCTTCGACGGCATCCTCCGAAACAGAAGTGTTGTAAAGGAACAGCTCCTTCAGAGCGGTGAGAGTACGGACTCTGGCGATGCCAGCATCCGTGACAGCCGTGCCGTTCAGGACAAGTTCCTCAAGCCTCGGAAGGCCCGCCACGATCTCGACGCCTGCATCCGTGACCTTCGTGTGCATGAGCCACAGCTTGCACAGGTGCATCGACTCCTGCAAATGCCTCATCCCCCGGTCTGTGATCGGCGTTGAGTGAAGCAAAAGAATCTCAAGCCGGGCGATCGTCGGTCGTATCCTCTCCAGTCCCTGATCTGTGACACGAGTGAAGCCGAGATCGAGCTCGCGGAGCGATGGCAAGCCGTTCAATGATTCGAGCCCGTCGTCCCCCACAGGAGTGCCATGCAGGCGCAGGCACTTCAATCGCTTCATGTGCGACAGGTGTCGCAAGCCTTGCCCAGTTACGTCTGTGTTGTTGAGGTACAGCGTCTCCACGTTCACGAGGTCTTTCAGTTGCGACAAACCATCGTTGGTAATGGACCAGCTCAGATTGAGGAACCTCAACGACGTCAGTTGGCTGATGCTGGCGATGCCACGGTCCGTGACGCCTGGCGGCACGGCCAAGGTACGCAGTCCGGAGAGCGACTCCACTACCTTGAACCCTTCATCGGTTACACCAGTCCAATCCAAGCTGAGCCCCTCCAGACTGGATAGCCCAGCGAGGCATGCGATATCTCGATCTGAGACGGTGGGATTCTGGGCGTCGGGATCGTAGAAGAAGCCAACCCATTTGATTCGACCATCCCTGTGTGTGTCGATACGCGCGTTCAATCTGGCCAACTGGTGCGCTATTCCTCGGTGTTCCGGGGAAATGTTCACCGGGATAGGAGCACTGGAGGAGCATCCGGTAAAGGAGAGCACAAGAGCGACATATTGGAGTCTTCGGAGAGTCATCGGCGAGCGAACCGGTTATCGCCTGTTCATGCGCGCAAAGTTCCGAAAAGGGAGGTCAATTCGGGCAAGACCGGAATTGCAGGAAACGTTTGCACGGCACCGACGACCAATCCTACACCGTGCAGCGTAGGCAAGCAACACGTGGCCTGGAGCATTGAACCGGCCGTTTCGCCCAATCATTGAGCCTGGCAACCCGTTTCGCACCGGTCGATTCCTTGCACCCCAACCTGGGGTCCCCGGGGCGTAGCGGGAATCCCCGGGGGAGTGGGAATCCTCGGGCGGTGCTTGGCGGCCTAAGATTGCGGCGGCCTCCGCAGGGACGGCGGCAATAGGGCCTCTCCGCGGGTGTATCTGGCTAGAGCATCCCTATCCAGCTCGAGGCCCAGGCCGGGCTGATCGGGAATCGGCAACATGCCGTCGGCATCGAGTCTCCAACCGCCGGCAACGATGTCGTCCACGTAGGGCGACCCCGTGAGGTACTCGACCAGATCGGTATCGGGAAACGCCGACGCCAACTGCAAATCGGCGGCCAGACCGACCGCCGTGTTCCAGCCGTGGGGAATGAAACGGACGCCGCTTTCCTGGGCCATCCAGGCAATGCGCCGCTCCTCGCTGATGCCTCCTACCTTGGTCACGTCCGGCTGGACTACGTCGAAGGCCCCCGCCTCCAGCCAGGGCTGGAAGGACTGCCGGCGCGTCAGCACCTCCCCGCCGGCAATGGGCACCCGCGATCTCCGCCTCAGGAGGACGTAGTCCTTCATGGCATCGGGCCTCAAGGGCTCCTCGAACCAGGCCACGTCGAAGGCGGCCAGCATGTGCGAGGTCCGCAAGGCCCATTTGTAGCCCCGGCTCCAGAAAGCGTCGCTCCCGCCCGCGTCCACCATCAGGAGCGACTCCGAGCCGATCGCGTCTCGCGCTCTCCGCACGATCGCCTCGTCGAGCGCGTCGCTGGAGCGCCCGAACGGCCCCCAGCCGATCTTGAACGCCCGGAAACCCTGCTTCTTGAGGGCCACGAGGCGGTCGGCCAAGGGGCCGGGCTCCTCCATGAGCAAGGATGCGTAGGGCCTTACGCGGTCCCGATAGCGTCCTCCCAGCAGGCGTCCGACGGGTTGGCCGGTGGCCTTTCCCAGCAAGTCCCAGAGGGCGATGTCGATGCCGCTGATGGTGTGGGTCACGGCGCCGCCCCGGCCGAGCCAGAACGTGTTCTGGTGGAGCTTCTCGCTCACCCGTTCCGGCTCCAGTGCGTTCTCTCCACGCAACAGCGGCTCCAGAAGGGCCAAGGCCCCGCGAACCAGGTGGTCCGTGGTGAACACGCTCCCCAGTCCCGTCAACCCCTCGTCGGTGATCACGGCGACCAGCGTGTGTACGCAGTCGTCCGGCTGCAATTCCTCGTCCCATCCTCCCTGCGGCGTCGCGCCCCGCAGTCCGGCGGCTCGAATCTCGCGTATTCGCATGGTCACCACCCGCGTATTCTCACGCCCGTCACCATTGGATTTGCGACTGGACGGGGTTCTTGTGCCGGTCGTTGCGCCGGGCGATCGGCCAGGCGCGGAACTCGTCGACCAGCTCGATCAAGCCCGCCAGCGCGGCTTCCCAGATGATCTTCCCCTTTTCCGCCGTCGCGGCGGTCGGGTCTCCGTGGACGCCGACCTCGGTCCAGCGGGCCCAGTAGTCGTTGAAGCGCACGTACGGGGACGTGCTGTCCGAGCTCATGTACTTGCCCGCCACGTCGTTGTCGGCGACGGCCTTGTCCATCCGCACCCGGTCCGGCGCCAGGTGGAGATAGAGCGACGTCTCGAACTCGTCGGCGTGGGCCATCACCGGCGTCTGGCGGACCCGGTTGAATGCCTCCACGCCGAGACTGTAGTAGTTCACCGCGGCGCAGAGGGAGCTCGTGGCCAGCACCGTCTTCCGGGCCACCAGGTCCACGAGCGGCGTATTGGACCCGTGGCCGTTGACGATCAGGATCTTCTCGAACCCGTGGTAGGCCACGCTCTTGGTGACGTTGAGGCAGAACGCGATGAACACCTCGGGCTCGATGTGGATCGTGCCGGGAAAGTCGATATGGTGCCGATTCAGGCCGAAGGAAACGGTGGGCAGGACCAGCACGCGATCCGGCGCCCTGCGGCCCAGCTCAAGACAGACCGATTCCACCAGAAACGCGTCGACCTCCAGCGGAAGATGAGGGCCGTGCTGCTCGGTCGAGCCGGTCGGCAAGACGACCACCTTCTGCGCCGCGATGGCTTCGTTCATCTCCTCCCACGTCAACCGGTGGTAGCGATACTCCCTGGTTGTTCCCATGCCCGAGGCTCCTTTGCTACGGCCTTCCCCTGCGGCAGGGCCATCGTAGCACTCGCCGCCGCCCCCTGCAATCGCCGGGCATGGCGCCCTCCCCAGAGGTCTTCAGGTGCAGGTTCTCGGAGGATACAATGTTTCCTAAGTGGTTCCAGGGAAACCCGTTGCGATCTCAAGACTGAAGGCCGATATTCTCGATTACCTGGAGCGTCAGAAGCAGTTGCTCGAAGGGAAGATGCGCCAATACCGGAACATCGCCGTCTCGCTGGACCACGTTATCTCGACCGAGAGGGAGGCGAAGATCGCCATGCAAGACTCGACGTTTGAAGTCCTGGAAAAGGTGTTGGAGCCGATGCTCGTCGCGGGCGTGCGCATGAGGGGCAAGTACTCGGATTGCGGCAAAGGGTTTGCGAAGATCGGCAGGGCCTTTGGCCGCCAGATCTGCGGCCCGCCGCTGAACCTTTACTACGACGGGGAATACCGCGAGGAGGATGCCGACCTGGAGGCGTGCATGCCGATTCGCAAGCGCAAGGAAGTCGAGGGGATCTCCGTCCGCGAGCTGCCGGGCGGACGCTGCGTCGCGCTCATGCACCGGGGCCCCTACGAGCAGCTTGGGCGGGCCTACTCCAAGATCCTTGCGTACGTCAAGGAACACGGGTACCAGGCGATCCTCCCGTCCCGCGAAGTCTATCTCAAGGGGCCGGGGATGATTCTCAAAGGAAACCCCAAGAAGTACCTGACGGAGATCCAGATGCTTATCGAAGGTTGTGCTCAGGATTCCGGGCCGCCATCGACTTTGCCGTGACCTTCTTCGACACCCGGACCTGCCCCGGGGTCTTCGGGCCGCACTGCCGGTTCCCGCGCCAACCCAGGCACGAGATTCTGGTGACCCGCTCCCTGGTGACGCCCACAAGGTAGCCGAGCGAATGGGTGGGATAGAGCATCGGCGGCAGGCCCCAGCGCCAGGAGCGCTTTCCGCCGGGATCGTAGCAGAGCTGGCCCTTGTCGGTGAGCACGGTGGCCAGGTTGAACAGTTGGTGGTAGTACTCGTTCTGCCTGTCCCACCTTGGTGGACGGGCTTGGACTTTGCGGTTCACGGTCGAGGATATTGCAGCCCCGGCCGGCCACGCTACAATCCACGGAAGACTCTCGAAGTGAGGCGATCCTCCACTTGAAGTCGTAGGAGCTGAGATGCGATCGGGTCCCGAAGTCACGCGGAGGGAATTCGTCAGGGTGGCGGGGTTAGCCGTCGGGGCCGCGGTCGTGAGTCGCAGGAACGGAACGCCGGCCAAGCCGGTGCGGGCGGCCGTTCATCTTCATAACCGAGTGCTTCGCAAGCTGTCTTATGGGAGAAACGAGATGAAAACGTGGTTCGCAGCGCTGAGCGCGCTGGTTTGCTGCTGCCCGGCGACGGCCGACGACGCCGTCCTCGAGTTGTCCAAGCACCTTGGGCGGACGCCTGCCTTGGTCGTCGTAGTTTGCAGAGGGGATGAGAGAGATTTGCCGACGATTGCCGGGCTCGTCGAGCAAACCCCCTGGACGGTTCTCTGTCGGGGCGCCGCATCCCCTGGGATGGACAAGATTCGCGATTGGGCGAGAGAGAAAGGGCTCTTGGGAGGACGCGTTTGCGTCGTGGACGACCCTGGCGCGTCGCTCTGGCTGGCGGGGGACCTGGCCGACGCCGTGTGGGTAGCGCCGGGCGTTGGCGATCCGCCGTCCGAGAAAGAGATCCTGCGCGTGTTGCGTCCCGGCGGTGTCGGCGCCGTTTCGGGAAGAGTCGTTATGAAGCCTGCTCAAAGCGGCGTGGACGAGTGGCGCCATCCGTACCATGAGCCGGACAACAACGTGGTGTCGCAAGACCGCGTCGCGCGATTGCCGGGAGAGCTGCGTTTCCAGACGCATCCGGTATTCGCCGCGATGCCCAATCAGACGCTTTTTGCCGGCGGGCGGATTTTCTTCTTCTCCGGGCACATCGCTTTCCACGAGCGCGAAGAACCGCTCTTGAACACGCTGACGGTCCTCAACGCGTACAACGGCCTGCGCCTCTGGAGCCGCCCGTTGGACCCGAACTACGTCGTCCACGACGTCGCCAAGCTGGCGACCGGCAGCGAGGTGGTTTTTGCCGAGGGAGGCACCCTCTGGATGCTCGATGCGGCGACCGGGCAGGAGCGCGGCAAATTCAAGGTTCCGGCCAGTGCGGCAGCCGCCGGGGACACGGACTGGAAATGGATCGCGCAGGAGAAGGACAAGCTCTGGGCGGCGTTCGGCCCGCCGGATGCCCGCATCGCTCCCCATCGGCAGAAAAGGCAAATGGGCCACTGGCCCTGGGACGTGGCCGACGCGCAATACAAGAGCATCGTCGACAATTTCGGGACGGCACGAAGGCTCTCAGCCTATCAGTATCCCCAGATGAAGCTGCTTTGGAGCATCGGCGAGCCGGAGCCGTTTGACGCCCGGGCCTTGTGCATGAAAGGGGGACGCATCTTCGAGTTGGCGCCGCTCAAGTACCTGGCCGCTCGCGACTCCGCCACGGGAAAGCAATTGTGGCGCAGCACCCCCGAGACATCCCAAAAGCTCTTCGACGCCATCGGCAGCGCGCTCAAGCGCCAGGGTTGGGGTTTGGGATGGGCTACCTACTGTTGCGCGCGGGCCACGAGCGACGTGGTGTGCATCGCGGGGCCGCCGTTCAAGAAGACGATCGGCGTCGGCTTCGAGAAAGGCGATCTCCTCTGGGCGTCGAACTTCGAGTCTCCCCATCCGTTCTTCTTCAACGACGTTCTCTACGTCGTGCCGCGCGTGGCCGCACCCGCGGCCGCCTGCCGGCAAGTCGAACCGCTCACCGGCAAGGTTCTTGGTGAGTTCAGTCTCGGAGTGATCGGCTCCTGCACCCGCCTGACGGCGACTCCCAACCAGTTCTTCTATCGTCCCGGAGGCGGGGAGGGGAGGACGGTCTACGTGGACATGAGCACGCGAAAGCTCGCCGACTACGAGGGCGTCGTCCGTCCCGGGTGCTTTGACGGGGTGGTGCCGGCCAACGGGCGGCTCTATTGGATGCCGCTGGCTTGCGATTGCTGGCAGGTTCACGGCACCTTCTCCATGGCCCCCCGCTCGGCATTGAAGGAACCGAGCGCGCCCGCGGAATCGCCCGCGTGGGCCTCGCCCGTCTCCAATGCGCCCGCGGCCCGGGACGACTGGCCGATGTTTCGGGCCAACTCCGCCGGGACGGCCACGGTTCCCACCCCCGTTCCACAGAAGGCGAGGGAGTTGTGGCGGCGGCGCCTGCCGGGCAGCGGCCTGAGTGCGCCCGTGTGCGCCAAGGGGCGCGTCTTCGTGGGCGGGACGGACGGTACGGTGCGGGCCCTCGATGCCACCAGCGGAAAGACCCTTTGGCAGGCGTCTTCCCATGCCGCCGTGCTATGCCCACCGGCCTATTGGAACGGACGGGTTGTCTTCGGCTCGTGCGACGGTTTTCTCTACTGCGTGGACGCGTCCGACGGCCGCGTGCTGGGACGGATTGAGCTGGCGCCCGAAAAGCGATTTGTCAACATCATGGGCCGGCTCATGTCGGCGTGGCCTCTGGGCGGCGGGGTTGTCCTGAGCGACGACGGAATCGCCTACACCGCGGCCGGAAGCACCGCCGCCGACGGCGCCGTAGCCGCTGCGGTGGACGTGGCCACCGGAAGATTCCGCTGGCGGCAGGCATACACGCTGGATCGGAGCGAGCCGAAACTGAGCTTCGGCGTTCAGGGAAACGTCCTCCTGAAGGACAACACGCTCTACATCAACGGCGGCGCCCCGGTGGGGATCGTGGCACTGGACGCGCTTTCCGGCAAGAATCCTCGAGTGGTCGCCCGACTCGAGGCGGGAATGGAGATGTTTCTGGAGCCGGACGGCAAGCCGTCGTGCGGCGGTCCCGAGTTGTTCTCCCACGAGTGGGCCAGGACGACCATCTTCAAACGCCACCAGGGTCGCGAGTATTTCCAGACGTCCGGCCGGCACATTGCCCTGGTCGACGGCCGCCTTTTCTCCGCCCGCGATCCGCGGGCGCTGGACCGCATCGTCGACCTGGTGAACAAGGATGTGAAGACCCGTGGGAACGTCCGGGACGTGATGAAAGTTCCCGCAAGCGATCGCACCGTCTGGGCGGGCAACACGGCGGACGTGTGCGGCCTGGCCGTCGGCGCCGACGGGCTGGTGGTCCTCCACCAGAAGAGCGTGGAAGGCGTCTCCACGGACGGCCGGTCGCTGTGGACGGCCCCGCTCCCAGCGCCCCCGGTGCGGTGGGGTGTAGCGCTAACCGGGAAGCAGTGCGTGGTGACGCTTTCGGACGGACTTGTGGTGTGCTTCGGCGAGGGCTTGGAAAGAGACTATTGACGTCGACACGATTACTTTGCTGCATCTTGAGGTTGACTGGTTGTAAGTCTTTTGGTAGTATGCCTTTCCTTGGAGCACGTCTGGGAGCACGTGGCCGGGCTGTTCTCGGACGTAAAGAGGAGTGATTATGTTATTTAGAATTCTTGATAAGAACCAGTTTCACCGTTTGGTGGATATCATCCTGGAATCAAATGAAGTGATCGGTCCCAAGAAGATTGACACCAACAAGAACGGCAAACCGATTCATCAATACTTGCCCATCAGAGACTTCGCGGAACTCGACCTGAATTACGAGACGACCGAGTTTTCCGCCAAGACCTATTTCCTTCCCTATAAGGAGAATCTGTCCACATACCGCTTCGACGATCATGACTGGACGCAGAAGATCTCCTACCGGCTCCAGCCCCGGGCGATCATCGGACTCCACGCTTGCGACATCAATGCGTTGCTCAAGCTGGACAAGGTGATGGCGAGAGAATTCTTCCCCAGCCCCTATTACATCTCGCGGCGCAAGAACACGTTTATCGTCGGGATTGACCATGAGCCCTGCGAAGGCGCGTTTTGCCGGTCGCTGGGAACCGACACGGTCAACCGCGGATTCGACCTGTTCCTCACGGACCTGGGCGACCGCTACTTCGTTGCGATCGATTCGGACCGCGGCTTCGCTGCTCTGCACAAGGTCCAGGTGCGTGACGTGCAAGAGCAGGATACCGCGGACTACCTCGCCGTGCGCAAGCGGCTCGCCGCCGGCTTCGGGCCAAACCTTGACATCCGGCAGTTGCCAAAGCTGTTGGATATCGCGTTTGAGTCCGATGTCTGGAAGAAATGGGGCGGGAAGTGCCTCAGTTGCGGGAGCTGCGCCATGGTGTGCCCGACCTGCTACTGCTACGGCGTCAGCGAGCGCGTCTCGATGGACTTCCGGGAAGGAGCCAAGGTGAAGCAGCTCTATTCCTGCAACGTGGTCGATTTCGCCGAGGTTGCGGGAGGCCACAATTTCAGGCCCAAGCGGGAGACCCGCCTCAAATACCGCTATTATCATCAGCACCGGGGCTTCGTTGAGGAGTACGACGAACCCAAGTGTGTCGGGTGCGGGCGCTGCGGCCGAGTCTGCCTGGCGGGGATCAACCCGCCTGACATTATCCGGGACCTGCTGGCGGAGGAGGAGGAGCGAATATGAAAACCTTGCTGCATCCTTATGATGTAACGCGCGAAAAGGAGATCAACGAGCCGTTGAATTTTAATATCAAGGCCCATCTGAAGCACGTTGATCAGACCTTCAAATCCGAGATCTCCAGCGTGATCCGTCTGACCGACAAGGAGAAGCTGTACCATATCCGGATCCTCGACAATGTCGAAAGAGAGCGGTTCTCGTTCCAGCCGGGACAGTTCGTGATGCTGGAGTTGCCGGGATTTGGCGAGGTGCCGATCTCGATCTCCGGTTCGAATTCACAAAAAGGATTTATCGAACTGTGTATCCGGCAGGCAGGGGTGGTGACGAACGTTTTGCACAAGGCCAAACCCGGAGCCAAGGTCGGCATTCGCGGGCCATTCGGCACCTGCTTCCCGATGGAGAAGATGAAGGGTCACAGCATCCTGCTGATTGCGGGCGGGCTGGGCGTGGCGCCGTTGCGCGCGCCGATTTTCTACGTCACCGAAAACCGGTCCGACTTCCGGAAAGTGCACATCCTGTACGGGACGACGGATCCGAGCCAGTTGTTGTTCGACTACCAGTACGAGCAATGGCGGCGCGTGGACGGCGTCAATCTGTCGATCATTGTCGAGAAGCCTGATGCGGAATGGAAAGGCCCCGTCGGCCTGGTGACCAAGCTGCTCGAAAACATCGACGTGCCGATGGACGACACCTTCGCCATTGTCTGCGGCCCACCGGTGATGTTCAAGTTCGTGTGCAACATGTTGGGCAAGATGGGCATGCCGCGAGACCGGATGTTTGTATCTCTGGAGCGACGCATGCACTGCGGAATGGGCAAGTGCTGCCGGTGCAACGTGGGATCTACGTATGTCTGCATGGACGGTCCCGTTTTCGACTTCTGGACGGTGATGAACCTCAAGGAAGCGATCTGAGAGGTGGAATAATGAAATATCTAGGTATAGAACCCCATCGGCCGCGGATCGCCGTTTTCGATTTTACCAGTTGCGAGGGCTGCGAGCTCCAGTTGGCCAACAAAGAAGAAACGCTGGCCGAATTCCTGAGTGCCATCAAGATCGTGAGTTTTCGCGAGGTTTCGTCAGCGGATGAAGGCGACTATGACATTGCGCTGATCGAAGGGGCGATTTCGCGCAGCGACGAAGTGGAGCGCATCCGCTTCATTCGCGCCCGCGCCAAAGTGCTGGTTGCCATGGGGAGTTGCGCCTGCTTCGGCGGCGTGAACAAACAGAAGAACGCCTACAATCTTGAAGAGGCGAATCGCGAGGTGTACGGCGATCTTCCGAAGGAAACGCTTCCCGTCCGCCCGATCAAGGAGGTCGTGCCTGTCGACATGGAGATTCCGGGATGCCCGGTTTCCAAGGCCGAGGTGGAACGGATCGTCCAGCATGTGATCTGGGACGTCCCTTACAAGTATCCCGCCTACCCCGTGTGCCTGGAATGCAAGCAGCGCTATACGGTGTGCCGGTTTGAGCACGGACAGCTCTGCCTGGGCTCGATCACTAAGGGAGGCTGCGACGCGCCCTGCCCCGCAGGGGGATTGGGATGCTGGGGATGCCGCGGCCCGGCCTCGGATCCGAACTACGAGGAGTTCTTCGCGCTTGCCGAAGCCCGGGGCTTCGGCAAGAGGGAGATCTCTGAACGGATGAGCTTTTTTGGCGCCTTTGAGGTGGCGAAATGAAAATCAACCTTAATGTGGACGTTCATCATCTGACCCGTGTTGAAGGGCACGGCAACATTCGCGTCGTGGTTAAGAACGGCGAGGTGAAGGAGGCCCGCTGGGATGTAGTCGAAACGCCCCGCTTCTTCGAAGTGATGCTCAAGGGGAAGCACTACTCCACTGCCGGCATCCTGACTGCCCGGATTTGCGGTATCTGCTCGATCGGGCATTGCCTGGCCAGCCTGCGCGCCACCGAAGAGGCCCTGGGAGTGACAATTCCCGAAGCTGCCCGGAAGCTGCGCCTGCTGGCGAAGCACGGCGAAACCTTGCAGAGCCACTGGCTGCACCTGTTTTTCCTGGCCGCTCCCGACTTTGTCGGGCTTCCGAGCGCGTTGCCGCTGCTTGAAATCAAACCCGAGGTTGTGCACATCGCGCGCCGGCTCAAAGGCCTGGGCAACCGTATTTGCGACCTGGTTGCCGGACGCACGACCCATCCCGTATCGTTGCAGGTTGGTGGTGTCGCCGCCATGCCTCCGCGGGAGAAGTTACTCGCGATGCGCGATGCGCTCGAGCGCTCGTTCGAGGATATCAAGGCGACCGCGGCGCTGGTCGGCACTTTCAAGATTCCCTCCTTCGTGCGCGAAACCGAGTTCGTGGCGCTCAAAGGTGAGAGTGAGTATCCCTGGATCGGCGGCCGCCTGATCTCTACCGATGGCGTCGAACATGCCGAGCGGGACTACCGCAAAATGACCAACGAGTACGTGGACAAGAACAACACCTCGAAGTGGTGCAAGTTGTCCCGGTCGTCCTTTGCCGTCGGCGCGTTGGCGCGATTCAACAACAACTACAAGCTGCTGCATCCTGAGGCGGCCAAGACGGCTGCGGACTTCGGGCTTGCTCCCGTTTGCCACAACCCGTTCATGAACAACGTCGCACGGCTCGTGGAGTGCATCCACGTAACCCACGAGGCAATGCGGCTAATCAATGAACTGGTTGAGGCCGGGCCGGCGCAGACGTTGGTCGAAGTGACGCCGAGGGCCGGCGAGGGCGTGGGCGCGGTCGAAGTGCCGCGCGGCATTCTCTACCACAACTACGAGTACGACAAGGACGGCTATGTCGTGCGCGCCAACTGCATTATTCCCACGACCCAGAATAATGCCAATATCCATCTCGACATGCCGGTTCTGGCCAGGCACTTTGCGACGGACGGCATGACCGACGAACAACTCACGCTCCTGTGCTCGATGCTGGTACGCTCGTACGATCCCTGTATTTCCTGCTCGGTGCACTGAACTGCATCCTGCACCTTGAAGCACACAAAGTACACGAAACAGGTTCTTTCCCAGAACCCATCAGCGGCTACAATGGCGGCTTGGAGTCGCAACCGAGGAGCGACTCGGTTCTTGGGAGACGGGAGATCGCCATGAAGACTAGCCTTGTCACGCTCTTGTCGATTGTGGTCCTGCTGCTTTGCGGCACGGCGCCCGCGGCGACGGCGCCGGCCGCGGGCCCGGAGAAGGTGGTCCTCCCCGACGGGACGTTCTTCCCGTTCTGGGACGATCAGACGGTGTACCGGAAGACCTACCACGTCGCGGGCCGGAATCCTCAGGCCTCGGATGCCAATCCTGGGACCGAGGAGAAACCGTGGAAGACCATTGGCCGGGCGGCGGAGATCGTCGGGCCCGGCGAGAAGGTCATCGTCCACGAGGGGGTCTATCGCGAATGCGTCAGCCCGCGGCGGGGCGGCAACGGGCCGGAGAGCATGATCGCCTACGAGGCCGCGGAGGGCCAGCAGGTGATCGTCAGCGGGGCCGTCGAGTGGAAACCGCTCTGCCGGCCGAGTTCCGGTTGGGGACGGTCCCAAGGCGCGAATACCGTCTGGATGGCCGATCTGCCGGCGGAGGCCTTTGTCGGCTACAACCCCTTCCTGGCCAGAAACATTCACGAGGAGTTCGTCATCTATCGGAACCTGGACGACGTCCCCAAGTACCTGCTGCGGCGGGGGATGGTCTTCGTGGACGGCCGGCCGCTCAAGCAGGTCTTCCGCTTCTCCGAGCTCGCCGGACAGGATGGCGCGTTCTGGGTGGAGGAGCCGGGGCTGCGGATCCACTTCCGGCTAGCCGGCGATGCGGAGCCCGGGAAGGCGGCGTTTGAGGTCACCGCGCGAGAACAGGTCTTCGCCCCGCGGGAGCGCGGGCTGGGTTACATCCGCGTGAGCGGGTTCCAGCTCGAGCGCGCGGCCGACGGCGTCCCGGTCCCGCAGCGGGCAATGCTGAGCACCAGCCGCGGCCATCACTGGATCCTCGAGAAGAACCGGCTCCGGTGGGCCAACGCGTGCGGCATGGACGTGGGGAACCAGGACTGGAAGGCGAGCCCGCCCTCCCAGCTCGGCCGGCACATCATCCGCGGCAACCGGGTAAGCGACTGCGGCGTTTGCGGCATCGCCGGCTGCTCCGCGGTGGATGGGACCCTCGTGGAAGACAACCTCGTCCAGCGCGTCGGCGGCCTGGACATCGAGCGCATGTGGGAGGTCGCCGGGCTGAAGTTCCACACGGCCAAGAACGTGCTGATCCGGCGCAACACCTTCCGCGACCTTCATCGCGCCGCCGGGGTCTGGCTGGACTACCTCAACGAGAATTGCCGGATCACGGGAAACGTCTTCTACAACATCTCGTCCGCCAACGGGGCGCTGTTCGTGGAAGTCAGCCACGCGGCGAACGTGCTGGACCGCAACTTCTTCTGGGACATACGGCCGTCGGTCGGGAGCCCGACGAACGGGAAAGACGGCTCGGCAGTGTGCGCCGACAGCTCCGATCACACCGTCGCCGCCTACAACTTCTTCGGAAAGATCCCCGGGTTCGCCGTGTCCATGAACAATTTGCAGGCAGACCGGGTCGTGGGCGGGCGCAAGGGCGATTGCCGCGGGAATCGAGTGCTCAACAACGTCTTCTTCGCCTGCCCGCAGCGGATCTACCTCGGCCGCAACGACACTAATGTGTGCGACGGCAATCTGTACGACGCCGGCGACAAGGGCGGGCTGTTCGACATCCAGGCCCCCTCGCCCCAACCCAAACCACGCCTCGACACGTGGCAGAGGGTCTTTGGCCAGGACAAGCGATCGGTGGAAGCGCCGATGCAAGCGGCGTTCGACCCCGACAAAAGCGAGCTCCGGTTTTCGTGCGGGAAGGTCCCAGAAATCTGCGTGCCCGTCGCGGCTTTGGGAGAGCCAACGCCTGCGGTGGGCCCCGGACCGTTCCGAGCGGACGGGTGGAAGCTGCTTCGCGACGGGAAGCAGATGGTATTGTCCTTGCCGTCCGACGGCAGATAGTTCCCCAGGATGTAGCCCAGCTCCGAGTCCTACTGCGCCCAACTGGGGCCCCGCAGAAACCCGTCGATCACCTCTCGTGAGACGGCGCTTTCTTTCAGATACTGCTCGAAAGATGGCCTGTTCAGGCCAGGCGGAGGCACATCCAGAAAGACGCCTCTGCAAATGTAGGCGCCCGGTCCCTGCGGGAGAGTGAATCGGTTTCCCGCGCTGAGCGTCAGGCTCGAAACCACCGCGCCAGTTAACGGATTGAAAACCTGGAATCGCACCGGGCGCCGCGCCTGGAGCGTCACGCCGCCGCCGAGAATCCCCATGGGGAGGCACACAAACTGGCTGCCCTTGACGCTGCCGACGTTGCGGACGCATCCGTCGGTCGCTCGACCTGCTTCCGGCCAGTATCGGTTGGGCTGGTCGTTGCAGAAGACGGTCAGCGGCGCGCCGGGCTCGAGTCCGTCGTTGCGCACCCAACTGGCCAGGTCCGGCGGCAGGATCCGGCGGATGAACCGATATGCGTTAATTCCGGCCGTGTTCTCGAAGCGGTCCTCGCCTCCCGCGGGCGGACAACAACGAACGTACCCGTACACGCCCGCGCGCGAGTGATAGACGTACGCAGGCAGGTTGGCGAGGTAGGCGAACACCGCCGCCGAGCAAAGCTTGATGGGGTCGCTCTCCGAGTTGACGGACGAGCCAGGGCCAATCGGCTCGTTGCTGCTCACGGGCGGCACTCCCGGCAAGTTGCCGGCCCGATAGGGGTCGCGCACCGGCAGCCAGCCGCCTTCCGCCGTCCTGATGTCCCGGCTGAAATGGACGGTGGCCAGGTCGGCCGCGCTGCCGCGGTAGAGCGAGACGATCCCCTGGTTGCTCGTGTCGTCGTTCGACGTGATGGCCACCGGCACGCTCGTTCGGTCGGCGAGGTGCTGCGTGAACTTGCGCAAGTCCGCGACGCCTTGCGCGCCGGGAAATCCGTTTTGCCAGGCCTCGTTTGCCACTTCCAGGTGAAGAATCTGATGCTCGCGCCCGGCGATGCTCGCCAGGATGCCGTCCACATGCGCCAACCGGGTCGCCTGGGCCGGCATCACGTATTGCGCATCGGCGAAGATGGTCACCTCGACGCGAAGCCCGTGCCGGCCGGCCAGGTCGAGCAGGTCGCGGAACTGCTGCCAGTAATCCGCCCAGGCTCCAACCACGCGCCCGCTGCGGTTGGTGAAGCTCACCGGGGCAATCTCAAGCCCGTCCCAACTGACCATGCTCAAGATGCGCACGTAGTTGAAGCCTTTCGAGGCCAGCAGAGCCAGGTTGCCGTTCAACCGCGTGCGGTCGTATTTCGCGTGGCGCAAGGCCTGAAAGTAAGACGCCCCCAGGCCGAGAAACGGCCCGGAGTCGTCACAAAGAGAATTGCCCTTCAACCGGACGAGGCCCGTGCCGCTCGCCAGGTTCCACACCTTGACGTTGCTGAAGACGGCGCCGACCGGCGCGCCCGCGGCCGGGTCGCGACGAGGGCTCGCACCGATGCGCACACTGTGGCCGCCCGGCTTCCAAGGGCCCGGCACGGACGTGGTGAGCAGGAGCACGCCGTTGCGGTAAAGCTTGAGCACCGTGTTGCCCGCGCCGTCGGGCCCCCACTCCTCGCGGAAGTGATAGGTCGCGCTGGAGGCCCACGAGAGCCGCGCCGTGTCCGGTTCCTTGTAGTTGGGCTGGATTTGCCAGACGATTTCCATCGCGTCCGCCTTCGCCGCGTCGAGGGAGCCGATCTTGCGGATGAAATGCTTGAAAGGGTTCTCGCGGTAGCCGCCGCTGTACTTGTCGTCTGCGCTGCCGGCGGCGTGGTCGTACATGTGGAACAGCTCGCTCTTGTCTTCCATGCCCGCACGGCGCTCCTTCGGTTCGAGCCCGCGCACGTCGAACTCGGCCGCGCCTTTGGCAATGGTCGGCACGTGCCAGTAGATCGTGTCGTTCTTCTCGGTGACCTGCCACCCGCCGGCCACGAATCTGCCGCCGGAGCGAGTGCCGGTCGTGGAGCCCTGGAGCGAGTCGTCCAGCAGGGGGGCGACGTGCCCGGCCTGAGGCCCAGCCGGGGCATCGTTACAGACCAGCGCGCCGAAAACCAGGATGAGTATTGAATTCTGCACCAGGCACCTCGAATCAGGTATTGCAGGTTAACGGGCAACCGCTTCGGCCGCGCGGGCGAGATAATCCACCGCCGCTTCGAGTCTCGCCGGATCGACTCCCTGCGATTCCGGGCCGGCCTTCGCCCAGTCTTTCCCGGGGAAGACCACTGGTTTCTCCGCTGGACGAATGTCTTGGGCGCGCTCGTCTGCGATCGCTGTGCCGCCGAGCCACAACAGGCCGAGTGAAAAAACAACCAACACGCTTCTCGCCAATCGCATTTGCACGAGGGATCCACGGGGTTTCGGAATGCACCATGCCCGTCGCCGGCTCCGTCACGAAAGCCAATCTTCCACCCGAAGGCCGGGAACCTTGTTGAAATCGCTGGTATTCCGAGTCAACAACGTCGCGTCGTTGGCCAAAGTGATGCTGGCGATTTTCAAGTCCATCGTCCCCACTCTCGTCTTCGCCTGCTTCAACGAGTCAAACTGATCGACGGCCTCATCGTTCCACTCGAGAACGTTCCAAGTGGCAAAGAAACGGAAAAGCCGCTGTAACCTGGCGTAAGCATTGATCTGGCGACGCGGGTCGGTCATGCGGCGAACGGCGGCCATCCAACCTCGCATGATTTCTTCTACGCTGATGATCGTGGTGGCATAAGGCTCCGTCGTACGGTCGAGCCGCTCCTTCAATCGCCGTGCTTCCGCCGACGAGCCCTTCTGGTACTCCGTCAAGTGGTCGGTGTCCAGAAGCAACATCACCTGTCCTCGGAGTTGACCTGGTCACGGTACTCGCGGCCCAGCCGAACGATCTCTTCGAACTCGGTATCTTCGCGAAACATGCCGAAGGTCTCGGCTACGCTGCTCAGGGGACGCAACGGTCTTAGTTCGCGCCGCAGCTCAGCGACTTCCCGTTCCAAGTCACTCACTCGTTGTTCCAATTGCTCCAGTGTCATGATCATGACCTCATCCAGGGGTGCCACGAATCACTCCGGGACACGTGACGGTCCGCATGCTGCATTCTACCAGACGAAGCGAGCGCCGGGGAAGAGTCCTTTACCCCAGACCGAATCTGCCGCGTGTCACCGAGGTTCCTTGGCCGGTGACCGGCTGACGGACGCAGGAAAGGAAGGTATGCTGACACCGCGCTGGAAACCGTTACAATAAGGGGCGTGGCGCGGCAGCCGGTTGTGCCGTGAGCCAAATGGCGGCCGACGTTCGTGTGAAGGAGAATCCGCCCGATGAACAAAGCGATAAGACACACTCTCGCAGCCTTCACTGCCGCCATGCTGCTGGCTCCGCGGGCCGCGCTTGACGCCGCTGGTGCGCCGAAGGCCGCAAGCACCCCCAACATCATCTTCATCCTGGCCGACGACATCGGCTATGGGGACTTCGGCTGCTACGGCGCGGTCAAAGTCAAAACGCCGAACATCGACCGGCTCGCCGCCGCGGGGCGGCGATTCACCGACGCACACTCGCCCTCGGCCGTCTGCACGCCGACCCGGTATGCGTTCATGACCGGCCAGTACGCCTGGCGCAAACCGGGCACGGGCATCCTGCCGGGCACCGCCGCGCTTGTGATCGAGCCGGGCCGCCTCACGGTGCCGGCGCTCTTGAAGCGGGCCGGCTACGCCACCGGCGTGGTCGGCAAATGGCATCTGGGCCTCGGCCCCAGCGCGCCCACGGACTATAACGGCAATGTCAAGCCCGGTCCGCTGGAAGTCGGCTTCGACTACGCCTGGCTGTTGCCGGCGACCGGCGACCGCACGCCCTGCGTGTGGATCGAGAACCATCGAGTCGTCGGACTCGATCCCGCCGACCCGATCAAGCTCGACTATTCCATCCAGCGCGGCCACCCGGAGTCCTACGTCAACGGCATTCCGCGCATCGGCAAGCAGACCGGCGGCAAGGCCGCGCTCTGGAAGGACGACGAAATCGCCGAGGTATTGACCCGCAAGGCGGTCGCGTTCATCGAACGGCACGCGGACCGGCCGTTCTTCCTCTACTTTGCCACGCACGACATCCACGTGCCGCGCGTGCCGCACGCCCGATTCCGCGGCACCAGCCAGGCCGGGGTCCGCGGCGACGTTGTCCAGGAGTTCGACTGGTCCGTCGGCGAAGTGATGGCCGCGATCGACCGGCTCAAGCTGACCGACAACACGCTCATCATCGTCACCAGCGACAACGGGGGCGTGCTCGACACCAACGGCCCCGACTCTGTCAACAGCGGAACCGTTGAGACGAACAACGGCCACGCCTACAACGGCCCGCTGCGCGCCGGCAAGGGCAGTGCCTACGAAGGAGGCACGCGCGTGCCGCTGGTGGCGCGCTGGCCGGGCCGCATCGCGGCAGGCGTCTCGCACGAGCTTATCTGCCACGCGGACATGCTGGCGACCTTCGCGGCGATCACCGGTCAGGCGTTGCCGGCCGCCGCCGGTCCCGACAGCTTCAACGTCCTGCCCGCATTGCTTGGTGAGAGGCGGGAGAAGCCCTGCCGCGACCATCTGGTCGAGCATGGCAACAGGCTCGCGCTCCGCAAGGGCCCGTGGAAACTCATTCCGGCAGTGTCCGCGCCCGGTGCTAAAGCCAAGCCGGGCAAACGCGGCCCGGCTGTCGCCGAGTTGTACAACCTGGCAAACGACCTCGGCGAAACCACGAACCTCGCTGCGCAGCATCCGGAGATGGTGAAGGAAATGACAGAGCTGCTGCAGAAGATCCGAGCCGGCGGAAGGAGCCGCCCGTGAAAAGGCCGTTTACCGCCTCCTGCTTGAACAAGGAGATTCAACGCCGTGAAACCGAAACTCCTCTTCGCGTGGGCATTGGCGGGCTGGAGCCTTCTTTCCGCCGGCTCTCGGGCCGCTGAGGTCCCGCGCCGTCCGAACGTCGTCTTCATCCTCGCGGACGACCTGGGCTACGGCGACCTCGGCTGCTACGGCCAAGAGAAGATCCGCACGCCGAGCCTCGACCGCATGGCGGCCGAAGGGATGCGCTTCACGCAGCACTACTCGGGGGCGCCGGTCTGTGCGCCCTCGCGGTGTGTCCTCATGACCGGCTTGCACACCGGGCACGCCTACATCCGCGACAACAGCGAGGTGAAGCCCGAGGGGCAGCAGCCGATCCCCGCCGAGACCGTGACCATCGCCAAGCTCCTCAAGGAGCGGGGCTACGCCACGGCGGCGATCGGCAAGTGGGGCCTCGGTCCGCCGGGCAGCTCCGGCGATCCGAACCGCCAGGGCTTCGACCTCTTCTTCGGCTACAACTGCCAGCGCCACGCGCACAACTACTACCCGCGATACCTTTGGCGGAACGATCGGCGCGTGGAGCTGGAGGGCAACGACGCCGGCGTGACCGGCAAGCAGTATTCGACCGACTTGTGTACCGCCGAAGCCCTGCGATTCATACGCGAGAACAAGGACCGGCCGTTCTTCCTCTACCTTCCCTACACGATCCCGCACGTGGCGATCCAGGTGCCGGAAGACTCGCTTGCGGAGTATCGGGGGAGGTGGCCCGACCCGCCCTACACCGGCGGCAAGGGCTACCAGCCGCACCCGGCGCCGCGGGCCGGCTACGCGGCGATGATCACCCGCATGGACCGCGACATCGGCCGCATCTTCGCCCTGCTCCGGCAACTGGGGCTGGACGACAAGACCCTGGTGATCTTCTCCTCGGACAACGGGCCGGTACACGACGGGGTCGGCGGCTCGGACGCGGAGTTCTTCAAGAGCGCCGGGCCGCTGCGGGGCCTGAAGGGGACGGTGTACGAAGGCGGCATCCGCGTGCCGATGATCGCCCGCTGGCCGGGCAAGATCAAGGCCGGCAGCAGGACCGAGCACGTCTCCGCCTTTTGGGACGTACTGCCGACGGTGGCCGAGGTCGCCGGGGCCAAGCCGCCGCCGCGCATCGACGGCGTCAGCTTCCTGCCCACGCTCCTGGGCACCGGCGGGCAGAAGCGGCACGAGTTCCTCGTCTGGGAGTTCTACGGTTACGGCGGGCAGCAGGCCGTGCGCCTGGGCGACTGGAAGGGCATCCGCCTGAACTGCCACAAGGACCCCAAGGGGCCCATCCAGCTCTACGACCTCAAGACCGACCCGGCCGAAGGACGCGACGTGGCCGCCCAGCACCCGGAGATCGTCGCGAGGATCGAACGGGTCATGGCAAGCGAGCACACCGACTCGCCGCTGTGGCGTTTCCGCGCCGCGGCCAAGCCGCAGCGGAAGGACAAGCCGCCCGTTGCCGGCAAGGCGGCGGCTTGCCTGCCGGGGCTCACCACGGGCTGACCGAAACCACGAGGTCCCACTTCCATGAAACGCCGTGAGTTCCTTTTGACCGGTGCTGCTGTGGCGACGGCCGCCCTGGGCGGGCCGGCTTCCCAGGCGACGCCGGCAGAGCCGCCTGCCTCCCCGCCGAGCGGCGCCCGCCGCGGAAACCCGATCGCCGTCTCCACCTACTCGTTCTGGCGGTTCCGAGACGACGCGAAGCTGGCGATCGAGGATTGCATCGACCGGGCCGCCGAGATGGGCTTCGACGCGGTTGAGATCCTCGAAATGCAGATGCACCGCAAGGACAACGACTATCTCCAGTCGCTCAAGCGGCGGGCCGTGGCCGGCGGGCTCGCGCTGTGCAGCCTTTCGACCCACCAGGGCTTCGTGTTCCCCGATCCGGCCAAGCGAAAAGAGAACGTCGAGAAGACGGTCGCCAGCATCGAGCTGGCCTACAAGCTGGGGATTCCGGTGATGCGGGTCAACACGGGCCGCTGGGGCACGAGCAAGAACTTCGACGAACTGATGGCCAACCGCGGCATCGAGACGCCGCTTGCCGGATACACCGAGGAGCAGGGGTTCCCCTGGGTGATCGACTGCTTCGAGAAGTGCCTTCCCACGGCCGCCAAGTGCGGCGTCCTCTTGGCCCTCGAAAACCACTGGGGCCTGGGCCGCACGGCCAAGGGCGTGCTGCGGATCGTCGAGGCCGTCAACTCGCCGTGGCTTCAGGTCATGATGGATACCGGCAACTTCCTCGAAGAGACCTACACGCAACTGGAGCAACTGGCCCCGAGGACGGTTTTCGTGCAGGCCAAGACCTACTACGGCGGCGGCATCTGGTACACGCTCGACCTGGACTACGCCCGCATCGCGGGGATCCTTCGCCGGCACCGCTACCGCGGCTATGTTTCGCTGGAGTTCGAAGGGCGCGAAGACCCGCAGACGGCAATTCCCAAGAGCCTGGCCCTATTGCGGAAAGCGTTTTCCCCGTAGGGTCCGCCTGTGCCGGCCGCTAAGCCTGGCTCCGCCGGAGTCGGCTGTCGGGGCTTTTCTCCGGATCAAGGAGCCGGCCGGCAATGGTTCTCCCAGAGCATCACGCGCGACATGCGATCGAAGGGCTCGCAGATGTGCATGCCTCCGCTGACCAGGTCGATTTGGCCGTCGCCGTCAAAATCGCCGACGTCCAGCGCCAGGATGTGCGTCGGCTTGTCGGCGATCTCGCGCAGGCGAAACTGCATGCGACCGTCATTCTCGAGCAAGAAGAGGCTTCGGGCGCTCGGCTGGTTCCAGAAGTTGAAGGCACTGCAAACGAATATGTCGAGATGGCCGTCATGATGGAAGTCGACCGCTCGGGCACTGTACGCCCCGGGAATATCGGCGATGCGCGTCACGCGGAACTGGAGGTTTCCCAAGTTCTCCACCCACTGGACGCCGTGCCACGGCCGGGGATCGGGGGGCAGGTAATCGAAGGCGTCGCCGTTGGTGTAGAGGATGTCGAGCTTGCCGTCCCGATTGAGGTCGCAGAGGAAGATCCCGCTGGAGCCGAAGTCTTCGTTGTCCGACCCGAAAATCTGGTGCGGGGTGAAATTGCCCTTGCCGTCGTTTTCATAAACGTAGATCTGCTCCCATTCCTGGCTGACCAGACACACGATGTCCAGTTTGCCGTCGCCATTCATGTCGGCGATCGGGCAGTGGATCGGGCCCGAGAGTCTCTGGAGGATGTGGCTCTTGAACTGCCAGTTGCCGAGGTTCTCGATCCACCGCGTCTCCCCGTCGTCGTAGCCGAACTGGGCCACGGCCAAGTCGAGTTTGCCGTCCCCATTGAGGTCGCCGGCCTCGACGTCGGCCACCCGCGCGATGTACTCCGCGACGACGTGCGTCTTGAATTTCGGGAGTCCGTCCGGCCCGGGGCCGATGTTTTCCAGAATCACCACCGAGCCGATGGGATCGTTGCAGGGGGAGATCTGCCCCAGGCAGGCCACCAGGAGGTCCAGATCGCCGTCCCCGTCGAAATCCACCGCTTGGACGTGAGCCGGTGCGAAGAGCCTGGTGGCAATCACGTGTTCCGTGAAGACGCCCCGGGGATATTGGCGGATCCAGCTTACCGAATCGAGTTGGCAGTCGCAGACGAGCACGTCGAGCAGCCCGTCCTTGTCCAGGTCCACAGCGGCCACGTGGGAGATTCTCGGCGGGGCCTGGAAGCCGCTGCCAATCGGCCGGGCGCGGAAGCAATCCAGTTTCTCCCCTCGAGGCAGAATCGCCCTGGGCATGTCCTCCAGGCCGGTCCTCTGGCCCGCGGCGCGACTGGTCGCTTGGCGAACAATCTGGGATCTGGTCATTCCCGTACGACGGGACTGGTAGCTCAGGATGCCGAGCGGAACGCCCACCAAGATCAGCAGGATCAGCAGGGCAAGCCCGATGCCCATCAACCTACGCATCGCGGACCTCTCTTCCCGGTCAGTTGGCAAGGAACCATACGAGCCAGCCACAGTACAACATCAGGAACAGGGACATAGGGAACATGCCGGCCAGGGCCGCACGCGGTTGCCGGGTGAGGTCCAGCCAGATTCGCCACGCATTGCGAAGACTGTAGAACAGGCCGATCAAGACGGCGACGACCTGGATCCAAGGGATCGCGCGAGGCCAGAGCTGGTGCCACGGGGTACTCGCCGTGCCCAAGAAATCCCAGCCCCACCCGAACGGGTCCGAAAGCGACTGGCGGACAAACGAGACGTTGACCATGAACATCGGCACGACGAAGGCGATCCACACCGTCAGCCCGATCGGCACCAGCGATCCGCTGCAAGCCCTTAAGACCGTCCAAGTCCGTTGCGGTGCCCTGGCGAGGCGCTTGCCGGCATAGGCGATGGCGAGCATCACGGCGGGCAGGCCCACCAGCGCAGCGAGCCAAAGTGCGGCGGCGAAAGCGGTAAACAACCCCCAGTTCTTCTTGTCGAGGATGTTGACGCAATCGCGCAAGAACGGCCAATGACCCAGGTGGACAAGGCAGTACGTGGTGCCCAGCACCAGCATCGCCATCGCCAGCCAAGCCTCGCCGACGGAGCGGAGGGCCGTTTCCTCGGCGAACGCTCGCCAGCGGAGCGTTACATTGTCGTAGGGGCAGGTCTTGAGGCATTCGGTACACATCCCGCAGTCGGCGTTCTCGTCGATGTCCCGAACGCAGAGCCCGAACGGGCATGCCCAGCCTTGATCGCTCCCCTTTTGGCAAGAGTGGTGACGACACTTCCGGCAGATCTCGGGGTTTTCCGCCCGCAGGGCCAGTTTTCCCGATCTGGCATACAGTCCCATGAAGCCGGCGACCGGACACAGATAACGGCAGAACGCCCGCAGCTCCCAAACCAGCGCCATCCCCGTAGCCACAAGAACAAGGCCGAGGATCACAAAGCCGGAAATGCGGGGAACGGCCACCAGGGCCGTCGAGAACGTTCCCAGGGCGAGGAACCCGATCGTCTTCGGCCAATCGTTGGCCAGCCGCTTGGGCCAGGGGAGGTTCAGGCCGAAGAACCGGTTGTTGAAGCCGAAGCCCGAGCCGCGTCGCACGCCGACGACCGCGCGACGCTGGAGGATGTCGCCGAACATGGGCAGCGGGCAAACCAGGCACCAGATTCGTCCGCCGAAAGGCACCAGCACCACCACCAGGACAAACAGCCAGACGACCCACGTCATCATGGCGCCGAGATTCCGCCCGGCCACTTTGGTGCCGAAAAGCATCGTGAGGAGAATCAGGTACAGGAAAGCCATCGTCACCACGAGGAAAACGGCCTGGAACCCTCGCCGCTTCAAGAGCCGCCTGAGCGCGGGCAGATGTCGGAGGACGTTCCAACCACCCCCGGGCGAGGCTGACTCGGAAACCGCCCCGTCGTTCCGTAACCGGCCCCGTAGGGCGATCAACCCGACGACGGGAATACCGAGGACAAGGCCCAGTCCGGCAGAAAGCAAGGTGTTGGGCCAGATTATCAAATTGCCGTGCTCGAAGGCGTGCATCGGCCCACACCAGGTGTGGCAGCGATACTGACTCTTGGAAACGAGGAACCGCAGCCAGCCGGGATGTTCCGCCCGGAAGACCACCTCCCGCTGGCTCGGGGACTGTGCATCCGGCTTGCTCGTGCGAAACACCGTGACGTTGCGATCGCCGGAAATGATCTTGGCATCGATATCGAATTCCTCGAGAAAGAAGGAATGGCCGGTGTCTCGCGTGGAGAAGGTCAGGTGCAGCCAGTCACCGCGGTTGCAGCGGATGACCGACGGCTCTTTCCCGTAGCGGAAGGCCTCCACGTGGACGTGGCGATGTTGCGGCGCTTCGGACAGGAATTGGCACAGAACCGCCGGAACCCCGGCGAACGCCAGCAGGATCAGCCCTTGGCCTAGACGTCGGCGGCGGTTGGCCGTTGTCATTTCGGAAGAAGATTCCCCTGGAAGGGTTGGCGGTCGGCTCCGGCATGGACTCTGGCGGTGTTCTCCGGACGATCCCGCGAGAGGTGCGGCTCCCAGGCCCGCGCTTCCCAACTCGTCAGCATACGCGCAATCGGGCTGGGAAGCAAGCGTCTTGGATGCGGCAGGCGAACAAAAACCGGAGCTGAGGCATGCGCGACAATGCCCTTGGAGTGCGGCGACTGGTCGCCGCTTTCTGGTCGTAGGGCTGGACGCAGGTGCCTCCTATAGCCGCTGGGGACGCGAATGGGCGCCATCGAAAGCGGCGACCAGTCGCCGCACTCCAAAACGGCCACAAGTCCTGCTTGCGCCGGAGCCAGTTCCCTTTTGCATACATCAGGGCAGAAGCATCAGATCCAGGTCGTCGGCATATTCACCTGCGTCACGGCCGAGGATTCGGTCCCGCTTGCCCTCGTCGTCGCTCTGCCAGTTGGCAAAGAACCAGTCGATGCCCTGGGCGCCGAACAGGAGGTCCGGGGCATCGTCGTCGAAGACGGTGCGATGGTCCCCGTCTGCCACCAGGAAGTAGTCGGCATTCAGGCGGTCCGAGAAGTATGGGTTGGGCTCTCCGCGGAGATTCTGGACGCGAATCCCGTACTCGCGCCCCGAGGCCCATTCATCCATGATCTTTCGCAGGGCCTGATCGTGAGCGTCGAAGGCAGTTCTCCCGGACACAAGCAGGTCGTCTCCAAAGCTGCCCATGAGGATGTCCGATCCGAGGCCGCCGATGATCAGGTCGCGGCCGGCGCCGCCGAACAATAGATCGTAGCCCGGGCCACCCAGCAGGATGTCGTTGCCGGAGCCGCCGTCGAGGATGTCGCTTCCGGGCCCGCCATCCACGTAGGCGGGGATTTCCACGTGGACGCCAATGGAACCCCGGTCGTCTCCGCCATAGAGCCGGACCTCGATTCGGTCCACGTCCGAAGCGTTGAAACGCCGCACCCGCTCTCCCGGAAGAAAACTGGCGAAGACCTGAAGCTCGTCGCCAGAGACCTTCTGGACAAAGGCGTGATCGTCATGGTTGGTGCCGATGATCTGGAGCACGCCGTCGTGCAGGCCGACGCCGGTCACCACGGCGGCGGCGGTCTCGGTGTCGCTATCGCCGTCGTCGTCCGTGACGGTCACCGTGACCGTGTAGATGCCGCCGGTCTGGTACACGTGCGAGGCGGCGACGGTGCCGGAGCCGTCCAATTCGACCACCTCACCGGGGCTTGTCGTGCCGTCGCCCCAGTCGATGATTGCGGTGTGCGTATCCAACACGCCCGGGTCGGTGAAACTGGCCGCCACGCTCACCGTCTGCCCTTCGGCCGCCCCCCCTCCGTCCGGCGAACTCGTCACAACCTCGGTAATCACCGGCGGCAGGTTGTTCACCGTGATGGTGAAGCTCGCAACGTCGCTCAGCGGCGGCGTGCCGCTATCCGTCACCCGGACGGTCACCTCCGCGCTTGCCGGCCCGTCCGCTGGAGTCCATGTAAAGACGCCGGTGGCTGGGTCGATCATGGCTCCAGCCGGAGCCGCGTCCAAGCCAAACGTCAGCGTTTCGCCCGCATTCGGGTCTATCGCCGCCGCGGCGACCGTCAGCGCGCTCCCCTCATTGACTGTCTTATCGTCGACAGGGGCGATTACCGGCGACTGCGTCTCGAACGTCGTCTGAACCTCGTTCGCGACAACCTGGCCCATCGCCGTGAAGTACTCGGCGAATTCGGGGACAATGTGAACTCCTCCCTCCGCTTGAATCGTCGCGAGGAATTCATCCAGCGCGGAAAGCACGGCTCGGAGCGTTCCATCTTCATACGCCGCCCTGACCGCATGCAGGTCCGCGACGAGCATCTCCGCGACCGATCGATCGTCAACGTAGTACGGGTACAGGAAATCCACGTCGGAAAAGGATTCCTGCGCGTCGCCGGCTTTCGGAGATGTGGCACGGATGCTCTCCCCAGCGCTACCGGTCGCTCCTGATGACGACGAGGAATCTGCGCCTGCGAGCGCCATCCGAAGTCCGCCGATGGAAGTGGTCGCGGCTGACGACGTTAAGTTCGCCGCGATTTGCGCCTGGTAGTACCAGACAACCTCGCTGTGGCCGTAGCCGGCGCCTAATGGGGGGTAATTCGTCGCGTCCGCGACTGGAGCCTGACCCCACAGATTCATCAGGCGCTCGACGTTAGGCAAGCCGTCCGGAGCAAATAGCGGCGTGTCGTACCAGCCGGTGTTCTGATAGTACACTTCTGTCTCACAGTATTGCGGAACGACGGGCGCGGGGTCTTGAGCAATGGCCTGAAACGTGATAGTCCCTTCGGTCAGCAGCCATGCGAGATCGCTGAGAGGGTTGAAGCTCAGCCACACGCCGTTTGCGTTACTCGCCGGGTGTGGGTCGAGCATCGTCATCGTCTCGTTTCCACCATGGAGAACTGACACCGGCAAATTCATCGCTGCCTGGCTAATTACGATTGCGCCCCGGCTGTGCCCAATAAGATGAAGATCGATGGGGCCGGCATATGGGGCCACCTGCAACAGGTGTTCGATGTCGTGCGCAAGGTGGATTCCTTCGTCAAGGGCGACACCTGGCTCCCAAGCTCTGCTGCGATCGGCCCAGTCAAAGGGCATCACGTAGCTGTAACCCGACTGGTCAAGGGACGCTACCATCGGATCGATCCAGTCGTGCGGAAATTCGCCGGTAAGTTGCCATCCGTGTGTGACGACGGCAATTGATGGTCTTAGGGACTTGATATTGTTGTCGCCAAAGTCACCGCGCGTTGGCTCGTCGGACTCTTGGATTAGGTTTTCGGGGTCAACCACAACGAGGAGATGTGTGGCTCCGCTTGGGGGAATGCGTAGCGCCGTGTTCGAGACCTGGATCGGACCATGCTGGCCCACAGTGTGCTCGATTGTCGTCGAGTAGACCGGGGCCCCAATGGCGCTGGCGAAGGTTGTTCCGCTAGCCCAATACAGAGCGGCCCTCGTGTCCTGCGTCAGGTCCACCCCGGTCACCTCGTACGAAAAGTCCACGCCGCCTTGGGCCGTGTTCCAGGCAAGGCTGGTGGCGACGATGTCGGGCGTTTCGTACTCGATTACGTACCCATCTGTTGTCAGCCAGCCACTGCAGTCATTCCACGTAGGCGCACGCGCGCCAGCGGGTGTCGCCCAGAACTGTAGATAGTCTTCGACGCCTCCAAGTCCTGAGTTGCTCGGCTCGCCTGCGTGCCAGTTGGTATAGGAAAACCCCTCGCCCGTCACCCACTGCCAATTCCCCGCAGGCTCGGGCGAGCCGGGCGGCTGCAGGCCGCCAAGCCACGGCCCCATGGTCATGTTGAATCGACTGTCTGGCACCCAGAACTCCGGCGAGTTCACCAGGGAAAACACAAAGTCGTTTTCCGCGGCTGACCCGATGGTTGCCAAGTGGCCCCCCGCGGCGTTAGCGGCCTGATTTGCCTGAAACCACGTCACCGACCCCACAAACGCTTGGTAGCCATGCCCGTTGCCTCCTTCGGCAACACTCCACACGACTACCTCAGGCGTGTCGTACTCGATTACGTACCCACCTGTTGTCAGCCACCCACTGCAGTCATTCCAGGTAGGCGCACGCGCGCCAACGGGTGTCGCCCAGAAATGTAGATAATCTTCGACGCCTCCAAGTCCTGAGTTGCTCGGCTCGCCTGCGTGCCAATTGGTATAGGAAAACGCCTCGCCCGTCACCCACTGCCAATTCCCCGCGGGCTCGGGCGAGCCGGGCGGCTGCAGGCCGCCAAGCCACGGCCCCATGGTCATGTTGAATCGACTGTCTGGCACCCAGAACTCCGGCGAGTTCACCAGGGAAAACACAAAGTCGTTTTCCGCGGCTGATCGGATGGTTGCCAAGTGGCCCCCGGCGGCGTTAGCGGCCTGATTTGCCTGAAACCACGTCACCGACGCCGCAACCGGTTCGTAGCCATGCCCGTTGCCTCCTGCGGCAACACTCCACACGGTAGGCGCGAGAGCAAGCCTCTGCTCTAACGCTTCCAGAGACAATCTGCGTGAAAGCAACACCACTCTTTGACGTGAAGACGCACCGCTGCTTCGACGAACCGAACGAGACATCGCTTTTCCCTCCCGGCAAAGAAGAAAATAATACCGATGTTCACGGTGCCGGTTAGGATGGACGGGGCGGGGGCGATTTGCAATAACCCGGTTGAGGGAAATGACCAATGACCAATTCCCAATGACCAAAGCGGGGGGGGGAAGCACGAAGGATGAAGGGGGAGCGGGGACTTCACCGCCCGCGAAGGTCCGGGAGCACGAAGATCGCACTGGCCCCGCCGCTTGATTCCCTCACCACCAATCGGAAGGGTGCGGAATCCGGCCTCACGAAACCGACTGGCTGCGGCGGAGCTGGCCGCAAGCGGCGTCGATCCGGTCGCCCTTGCGGTAGCGGATAGCCACCGTCAGGCCGCCATGCTCCAGGGTCTCGGCAAACCGCCGTATGGCCGCCGGACTGGGCGTCCGAAAAGCGAGGCCCGCCACGGGATTGTACGGAATGAGATTGACCAGCGACGGCCGGCCCTTGAGCAACGCCACGAGTCTCGCCGCGTGCTCGGGCTGGTCGTTGATGCCCGCCAGGAGCACGTACTCGAAGGTCACGCGGCGGCCGGTCTTCTCGAAGTAGTAGTCGGCGGCCTCCAGGATCGCTCGAATCCCGATTTTGCGGTTGGCGGGCACGATCCGGCTCCGCAGCTCGTCGTCCGGGGCATGGAGCGAAACCGCCAAGTGGTATTGGCAGTCCATGTCGGCCAGCCGGCGGATCCCCTTGGGCAGGCCGACCGTGGAGATCGTGATCCGCCGGGCACTGATCCCCAGGCCGTCGCGGTGCGCGGCCATCGCCAGGGCCGGTAGGAGCCGATCCAGGTTGGCCAGCGGCTCGCCCATGCCCATCACCACGACGTGGCTGAGCCGCTCCCCCTCGGGCAAGAGCCGCTTGAGTTGCAGCATTTCCTCGACGATCTCGCCGGTGGTGAGGTTCCGGGCCACGCCGTCCAGCCCGCTGGCACAGAACGCGCAGCCCATCGCGCAGCCCACCTGGGTGCTGATGCAGACGGTGCGGTGCTCCCGGTCGTCGCGCAACAGGACGCACTCGATCCGCTCTTCGTCGGCGAGTTCCAGGAGGAGCTTCTCCGTCTCGTCGGCCGACTTCTTGTGAGCGGCGACTCGCGTGGTCCAAATGCGGAACGCACCGGCCAGGTCGTCGCGGAGCGGCCTGGCCAGGTCGGTCATCTGGCGGAACTCGATCCCCGGGCTGGCGAATGCCCAGCGGCGGACCTGTGCCGCCCGGTATGCGGGAAGCCCGCGGCCGGCGAACCAGGCTCGCAGTTGTTCGGGGGTTTGATCGAGGAGGTGGAGCACGGGGGGCAAACCCGAGCGGGAAAAGGTGTCAGGAACCTTTTTCGCGACCAAGGCGCCGTAGTCAACAGGGGACCTGCAACGAAAAAGGTTCCTGACACCTTTTGCGTTGTCGCGCGTGTAAACGGTACACAGAGCGGATAGGATATTGTAGGCCCGCGGCCAGCAGGAAAAAGGGGACAGTCCCCATTTGTGCGAAGCACCCTTCGGGCCGTTCCGGCAAATGGGGACTGTCCCCTTTTTCCGGCCCGGGACGCGATGGAAAATGAAAGCAGGAAATGAGAAAGCGAACCACGACAACCACCACGGCGACCCGACGTACGGCAGGCCCGGAACGGAAGACGCGGGGTCCGTCACCCTTGGAGCCGGACCTGGCTGCGGCCGAAGGACTCGTTCTTCGGATGCTCTCGATTCCCGGCGGGAGCGGGCGGGAAGCGGCCGTCGCGGAGTTCATCACCAAGCAGCTTCGCCGGGCAGGAGCGCCGGCCTCGGCGATCCGGACCGATCGCGCCCACCGCCGGATCCCCCAGGGAGGGGAAGTCGGCAATCTGATCCTCACGCTGCCGGGGACAACGGCCGGCCCCCGCAGGCTCCTCTTGGCCCACATGGACACGGTCCCTTTGTGCCGGGGCGCGAAACCCGTGCCCCGAGGAGGCTCCATCGTTCCGGCGTCGAAGGACACTGCCTTGGGCGGGGACGATCGGGCCGGGGCAACGGCGATTCTCGTGGCTGCCCTGGAGATTCTCCGTCGCCGGTTGCCCCACCCGCCGCTTAGCTTCCTCTGGACGGTCCAAGAGGAATCGGGCCTTCTCGGGGCCCGGCACCTACAGCTCGGCCTCTTGGGGAAGCCGCGACTGGCGTTCAACTTCGACGGGTCGTCGCCCGAGGAGGTGACGATCGGGGCCACCGGCGGGTATCGGATGCACGTTCGCATCCGAGGCGTGGCGAGCCATGCGGGCGTGGCCCCGGAGAAGGGCGTCAGCGCGATCGCCGTTGCGTCGCTCGCGATTGCCCAGTTGCACCGCGAGGGCTGGCACGGGCTGGTGACCAAGGACGGCCGCTGCGGCACCAGCAACGTGGGGATCATCCGCGGCGGCGAGGCCACCAACGTCGTCACGCCCGAGGTCCAGCTCCACGCCGAGGCCCGCAGCCACGATCCGATGTTCCGCACACGCATCGTCGAGGCAATCGAGAAGGCGTTTCGCAGGGCGGCCGAATCGGTGCGGAACACGGAAGGGGAGTGCGGCAAGGTGGAAATCCGCGGGCAGCTCGACTACGAGTCGTTCAAGCTGCCGGACGATCACCCGTGCGTGCTGACTGCGGAGGCCGCCGTCCGCCGTGTCGGGGGCGAGCCGCAGCGGGCCATCAGCAACGGCGGCCTGGACGCCAATTGGCTGACCGCCCGGGGGATCCCCACGGTCAGCATGGGCGCCGGGGCAAGCGGTGCGCATACGACGCAGGAACGGCTGGGCCTGGCCCAGTTCCGCCAGGCGTGCCGTCTTGCCCTTCGACTGGCCACGGCGTCGACGTCGCTTTAAGCGGCCGGTAAGCTATGGCCGCGCGAGAGCCCTGTAATACTGGAGGAGGATTCCCATGAAACGCACTGGATTGGCCGTAATGGCCGTCTTGCTCCTTGTGACCGCAGTCTCGCTGGCGACCGAGACGCCGTCGGTGGTGTTGCGGGATGCGCCGCCGGTGGCGTTCCCGGCCGAGACGGACTGCAATAGCCCGGTCCATTGGGACGGCGATACGTTCTACCTGTTCAACTCGGCGGGAAAGCCCAAGCGGAGCTCCGGGCCCGACCTGTTCCACCTCGGCAAGCCGATCGACTGCCCGTACAACAACCAAATGAACGGCGGCCGCTGGATCGAGTGTACGTGGAAGACCGCCGACGGCACGCTCTACGGCTGGTACCACCACGAGCCGGGCGGCTTGTGCCCGGGCACGTCGCTGACCGCCCCGAAGATCGGCGCCGTCCGCTCCAAGGACAATGGAGCGACCTTTGAGGATCTGGGGATCGTAATGGAGGCCCGGCCCGGCACCTTGCGCTGCGACGCCAAGAACGGCTTCTTCGCCGGCGGGCACGGCGACTTCTCGATCATGCTCGATCCGAAGCAGGAGTGGGTCTACTTCTTCTTCGGCAACTATGCGGGCCAGGTGTCCGAGCAAGGTGTGGCCGTGGCACGGATGCGTTGGGCGGATCGCGACGCCCCGGTGGGCAAGGTCTTCAAGTGGCACGCCGGACAGTGGGGCGAGAAAGGGGTCGGCGGGCGCCTCACGCCCGTCTTCCCCGCGGCCATCGACTGGGCCCGGGCCGATGCCGACGCCCTGTGGGGCCCCTCGATCCACTGGAACACGCACCTGGCGCAATACGTAATCCTGCTCAACCGCACCAAGGACAAGCCCGGGTGGCCGCAGGAGGGCATTTACATCACGTTCAACCCGGACGTCTCCAACCCGGCCGGCTGGACCGCCCCGAAGAAGATCCACGACAAAGGCGCGTGGTATCCGCAGGTGGTCGGGCTGGACAAGGCCCAGCGCGAGACCGACAAGCTGGCCGGCCGCGTGGCCCGGTTCTTCATGAAAGGCCAGTCCCGCTGGGAGATCGTCTTCCTTAAGCCCGGCGAGAAACCGTAACGCGGGCGAGACGCCTGCGCTACCGGATTCAGGAAAGCGTCCACGGCGCCCGCATGGGTCGCGAGAGCATCTTATCGGCCTCGGGGTCGCCGGCGAAGCGCTCCTTGTCCGGGTCCCACTTCAGCTTGCGGCCCAGGCGCATGGCAATATGGCCGATGTGGGCGATCGAGATCGTGCGGTGGCCGATCTCCGCCGGGGCGTAGCACGGCTTGCGGGACTTGACGCAATCCAGGAAGTTGCGGTGCTCGTCGGGCGCCGTGTAGAGGTGGACCTCGTTGGGCTTGATCGCGGAGTCGAGGACCGACCTGGGCTCGGCCACCAGCGGGGCGCCCCACGAGGGGCTGGCGATCCAGCCCTCGCTCCCTTCGAAGCGGATCGCCGGAGAGCGCGAGACGATGTTCAGCTCCACGCCGTTGGCGTACTTCGCGCGGACGTCGAACTTCGTGGCCGTGTTGTAGAGGCCCGACTTGGGGAACTCGGCCGTGCCCTCGACCTCGATCGGCCCCGTCAGCTCCGTGTTGTTGCCCCACTGGGCGACATCGATGAGGTGGGCCCCCCAATCGGTGAGCATCCCGCCGGAGTAGTCGAGGATCCAGCGGAAGTTCCAGTGGCAGCGGGCGGGGCAATAGGGGGCCTCGGGGGCCTGGCCGAGCCACAGGTTGTAGTCGAAGCCCGGCGGCGGCGGGCAGACGTCCCGGCTCGCCGGCATGATCGAGTGCCCGCTGGGCAAATCGACCTTGATCCGAGCGCGGAAGCGCACA
>CAYGZA010000001.1:0-88142 GCA_964354135.1 uncultured Planctomycetaceae bacterium | reverse complement strand
CGCAAGCGGCCGAGCTGATCGGCGCAGGCGTCCCGGTCGAGGCGAGGCTCGACCCAGTTTTGCCCGGCGTGACCGACGGTGCGGACTGCTTGGAGCCGCTCTGTGCGGCATTGGCTCGCATCAGCGTGCGCAAGATTGCTGCCAGCGTCCTCTTTCTCCGGCCGGCAGTGATCGGATCGCTGCGGCGGCACATCGCGGACAAGCCGACACGCGATAGGCTGTTGGGCTCGTTTGCCGCCGGAGAGCATCTGGCGATCCATGCGGGCAACAGTCGCGTGCTTGCACTTCCCGTGCAGGCCCGGCGCAACATTCTGGATCGACTCCGCTCCGTCGCGTGCCGCCACGGCTTGGAAGTCCGAGTCTGCGCGTGCAAGAACCCTGACATTCGGGCCGGGTCATGCAACATCTCCGGCCGATGGCCCCCTGCAGTTCCCGACCCTCGGCAACTGGGACTGCTCACGGGATAGCATCGGCGGCCCGTCAGGTCTTCTCGGACGGCTGAGGCTACCTCGATAGGGCCTTGATCATCCGGGCAATCTCGAATCCTCCTTTGATCCCCAGGTAGAACAGCAGGAAGGTGTACCAGGCGATCGAGGAGAAGATCATAGCCGTCCAGAACCAGGCGAACGGGTCTTTCATCGTCCGGTCTCCTCAGTCTTCGGGGCATTGGGAATCGGGCCGGCCTGCCCGCGGCCGTAGGCCCGGCCCACCAGGGACCCGACCACCAGTCCCGCGAATGCAAATCCAAAAGCGGCCAGGCCGCTCACTTCGCCCGGAATCCTCCAGGGCGAATCCTTCTCCACGATGGCGTTGACGATCAAGAAGGTGATCGGGCCTGCCGCGCCCAGGACGATCGCCGAGATCGCGCCCCAGCTATTCGCCCCGCGCCAATACAGGGCGCCGATCAACAGGGCAAAGAGACTGGCCAGATAGATGTTGCCCGTGATGGCCAGATACTCCCAAATGTTGCCAGGCGGCTGGTACCACAGCCCCCAGAACACCAGGAATACGCCGATCGCCAGGACGAGCACGCGGACCGTCAAGAGTCGGGCCCGCTCCGAGAGCGGCCGCCGCAGGCACGGGTTGATCAGGTCATTGTAGATCACGGTGGCCCACGTGAGCAGATACCCGCTGTCGGTCGACATCTCGGCGGCCAGCATGGCGGCGATCATCAGGCCCAGGAAGCCGGTGAACATCGTGGGCAGGGTAAGCCCGAGAAACCGCGGCATCGCCGTCTCGCTCCCCACGCCGGCCGGTAAACCGCCGTGGGTGGCGAAGTAGCAAAACGCGGCGGCGCCCCAGAGCCCCGGCAAGGACCACCGGCCGACCCAATAGAACCACGCGCCGCGGTAGACCTTCTTAGCGGTCCCCGAGTCGCGGGCGGCGAGCACGCGGGCGATCGTCGTCTGCCAGGTGGTCACCACGGCAATAGAGGTCATCGCCTGCCACAGGACCCACTTCCAGCCCAGGTTCTCATTGGCAAACGGGTTGAAGGGGTGGGCCATGGTGAGGGCCTTGGGCGGGTCCTTGGGCTTGGTGCCCACCAGGACCCACTGCTTGGCCAACTCGGCGGACGAGGCCTTGAGTAGGGCGCCCATTGCCTCGGCGTGGGCCTTCTCAAACTCCTTGGCGGCCTCGGGGTCCCTGGCCGATTTGATCTCCTCCGCGGTAGCTTTCACTCGCTCTGCGAGGACTCTCTCTGCGGCCGCGTACGCGCTCCCCGTCTTGTGCGCCGCGGAAAGCTGCGAGGTAAAGTCGGAGGTGGAGTCAAACCAGCCCACGTTCCACACGACCAGCACCGAAGTGACCACGATCCCCAGGCCCATGACAAGAAACTGGAGGTAGTCGGTAATGAGGACCGAGAGCATTCCGCCGAGCACGGTATAGATCAGCACGATGCCCAACAGGGCGGTCATGATGATCTCCAAGTAGCCGAGCCTTCCCAGCAAGGCGATCTCGAAAGTCGCTTGGGAATCCATCCCGGTGATGTTCATGAGGAAGTCCCCGCCGGCGCGAAGGAAGACCCCCATGTTCAATACGCCACCGATGATGATAACTAAGCCGGCCAGCCAGCGGACCCGCTTGCCGAAGCGGTTCTCGAACAGCTCGGGAATGGTCATGACTCCGGCATTCCGCAGCGGCACGATCACGAAGCCCGTGATCCCGACGACGAGCATGGCTGCGGCGGTCAGCACGCCGGGCGTTGCCCCGGCCAGCCCGTTTTCGAAGCCCATCTGGGCCGTATACATCACCGTAACGATGCCCACTTCGGTGGCCGCCAGCGACGCCACGCCCAAGTGTTGTTCCATCTTCCGGCCCGCGACGGCGAAATCGGCCACGTTGCGGACGTAGCGCTGCATCCAGATGCCGGCGACGGTGCAGCCGACCATGTAGACGGCGATGATCGTCCAGTCGATGGGCATCATGGGGCGAACCTCCTCGGATGCTCGGCGGCGCCGGCCAACCGCCCCAAACCGCGACGGTCTTCTCGCGGCCGGTCCAGCGCAGTTTGCGGCGAGTATACTGGGGGCGGCCCCCGCGATCAAGCAACTCCAAAACCGCAGCGCAGAACCCAGTAGGACCGGCGTCCCGCAGAATGCAGCAGGACCGGCGTCCCGCAGAATGCAGTAGGACCGGCGTCCCGCCGGTCCCGGGGGAAGTGGCGTTGCTCTGGACCGGCGAGACGCCGGTCCTACTGGAAATCAGCCGATCCGGAACGCTGCCGGGCCGGCCGCGGTGAGGAAGAACGAACAATGCTCGGCGTGCTGCGGGAACCGCCGGCGGTAGGAATCGGCCCAGGAGGCCAGAAAGGCATCCGCTCCGGACCACTCGACCAGGGCCCAAACGCCGCCGCCAAACCCGGCCCCGAACGCCGAGGCCGCGACCGCCCCGGCCTCCCGGGCGCCGATGGCCAGGCACGACGTCTCCGGCACCTGGTTGCCCAAGAGCTCCTCCGCGGCACGTTGCGACTGGTCCACCAGGTCGCCGAACTCCTCCAGCTCGCCGCGCTGGAGGGCGGCGCCGGCCGCCGGCAGGATCTGGATGTTCTCCGCGATGAAATGGTCCAGCCGGGCAATCAAGGGCGCCGCTTCCCGCCCCATTCTCGTTTGGACGGCGCTCTTCAGGTAGTCCACGGCCGCGGGACCCCTCGCAAGCACCGCCGCAAGGTGCGGGTCGTCCTGGCGGGCCGATTCGCGCCACACTTCGACGAGCTTGCGGGCCGCTTGCGACGCCGCGTTGTACTTTGCCATCGCGGCCCCCGTCTTCTCGGCCACGACGCCGCTGACGCCGACCGCGAACACGTGGCCGGGCGGCAGCGGAATCTCCCGTTCGAAGCGGACCGGGCAATAGGCGTACTGGCTGATCCGGCCCGGCCGGCAGGTGAGAATGGCCGTATGGTCCTCGCTGCCGCCGAACGTTCCTACGCCGCGGTCTCCCTGGAGCGAGCCGAAGGTCTGGCCGTTCTCGATCGTGGCCAGGTATCCGGCCAGATCGATGGGGCTGCGGACGTTGCGGCGGAACTCCTCCCGCGGCGTCAGGCGGTTCACGTCCGAAAGCGCCAAGAAGACGGCGACGACAAACGCGCTCGAGCTGCTCATCCCGGCCGCCGGCGGCAGGTCGCTGGCGATGGCAATGTTCACCCCGCGGAGCGGCCCGGGAAAGTTCCGCGCGATCCGCCGGGCCACAGTCATCGGGTAATTGCCCCAATGGCCGGCCCGGGGAATCAGGTCCGCGTCGAATTCGTACGCGATCGACTCGCCGAGCACCGTGTCCAGGACCGTCACGCGGCAATCGTCGCGGGGGGCGTACACCAGCGAGAATCCCCGCTCGGCGGCCGCGACCAGGCTCCGCCCGCCGGCGTAATCGGTGTGCTTGCCGAGGACCTCGATCCGCCCCGGGACATAGAGCCCGGCGGGCCGGGCGTCTCCGGCCGCGGCGCCTGCTTGCTCCAGCGCGGCGGCGGCCTGGGCGAACAATTTGGCCCGCATCGCGCACGCCTCGGCGCTCAGCCCGGCCTGGAACAGCCGGTCCTGAAGGGCCAAGGCGTCCTTCAAGTCCCCATCGTATTCAAACCGCGCGATCATAGGCTCACCTCGAGCCCGGCCAGCTTGGAGGCGATGGTCGCAACGTCCTGCCGGCTCGTCAGGTCCAGCACGGCAGCCCGCAGGCAGACCGCGCGGAACGACTCGCCCAGCACGTCGATCGCGTATTGCACGGCGTCGGGGATCTCCAGCTCGCCGCGGGGCGAGGGCCGGATCTTGCGGCAGGCCTCGAAGATCGGCGGCCCGAACCGCCAGCAGTTCATGCTCAGCCAGAGCGGCCGCGGCAGGGCAGCTAGGATCGCGTCATCCGGCTTCTCGAGGATCCGCGCAAGAAAACCCCGCTCGTCGATCCTCCCCACCGCGAACTGCCGGAGCCGCTCCGGAGGGATATTGCTCCCGGAGAACATGCTCTCCTGCTCGAACAGCGCCGCGGCCGGTCCGCTCTGGTCGTGGAGCCCGCGGAGCGCGGCCGGCGGATAGTAGTTGTCGGAGTTGATCACCAGGAACGGGTCGGCGCCGGCAAAGGCCTCCGCCGCGGCGACCGCGTCGGCCGTTCCACGCGGTTCCTGTTGGACGGCGTACTGGATCCGCAGCCGCTTCGGCTGGATCTGGTCGTAGTAGCGGCGGATGGCGTCGTGCTCGGGGGCCACCACGAGGCAGACCCGAGCGTACCCGGCATCGGCCAGCGCCGACAGGACGTAGTCCAGGAACGGCCGCCCGACGGGAATCAGGGCCTTCACCCCCGTCTCTGCAATCGCCTGCTGGCGCTCGTCCAGTGAGGCGGCGCGATCGGCGCGCCGCATCCGGGTTCCCAGCCCGCGGGCGAGAATCACGGCCTTGTCCACGGTTGCTCCACTGCCAAGGGTGCTCTTGCCGGTCCGAACATCGTATTATCCCATCCGGGCCGCGGCTTGCCAAGGAGAGAGCCGGCGGGGTTCTGGAGGGTGATTGCCTGCCCCACGGGATTCTGGTATTACGTGAGGGCGAAGGGGCCGCCCTCCCGGAATCGTGAAACCCTATCGAGAAGGCCCAAGGAGGTTTCATCCATGACCAGGCCGGTGCGTGTAGGTCTCGCCGGTTCGCAGTTCATCACCACGATTCACGCCGAGTCGTTCCGGTCGGTGCCGCAGGCCCAAGTGCTCGCCGTCTGTTCGCCGACGCCGGGTCACGCCCGGGCGTTCGCCGCCAAGCACGGCATCCCGCGCCACTTCACCGAATGCGGGAAGATGCTCGAAATGGACGAGCTGGACATGATCGTCCTTGGCGTTCCCAACGACCTCCACTGCCGCTTCACGGTCGAGGCCGCCGCGGCGGGGAAGCACGTGGTTTGCGAGAAGCCGCTCTCGCTCAACCTCCGCGAGGCCGACCTGATGATTGCCGCCTGCCGCAAGGCGAACGTCAAGCTGATGTATGCCGAGGAGCTCTGCTTCGCGCCGAAGTACGTGCGGCTGAAGAAGCTCCTCGACGACGGGGCGCTGGGCGAGCCGACGCTGCTGAAGCAGGCCGAAAAGCACGACGGCCCCCACGCCCCGCACTTTTGGGACGTCGACCGCGCCGGCGGCGGCGTTGCCATGGACATGGGCTGCCATGCCATCGAGTTCTTCCGCTGGATGCTGGGTAAGCGGCCGATCAAGTCGGTCTACGCCCACATGGATACGCAGGTCCACAAGGAGAAGACCCGCGGCGACGACAACGCCCTGATCCTCGTCGAGTTCGAGGGGGGCTGCGTGGGCCTGGCCGAAGAGAGCTGGACCAAACTGGGCGGCATGGACGACCGGGCCGAGGTCTACGGCTCCAAAGGCGTCGCCTTCGCCGATCTCTTGCGGGGCAATTCCATCGTCACCTACAGTGCGTCGGGCTACGACTACGCCGTGGAGAAGGCCGGCTCGACCGCCGGCTGGAGCTTCACGATCTACGAGGAGGCATGGAACTACGGATTCCCGCAGGAGATGGCCCACTTCGTCGATTGCGTGCAAAACGACAAGCCGCCCCTGGAGACCGGCGAGGACGGCCGGGCCGTGCTCGAGGCGATCTTCGCCGCCTACGAGTCGGCGGGCACCGGCCGCAAGGTCCCGCTCCCCTTTGCGACCGACGCCGCAAGACCGTATGATCTGTGGAAGCGGGCGGAGAATGCGCGGAACAGCAGATGACAAAGCCCACGGGTTGCAACCCGTGGACTTTAGAGCCCCGAGGGCATGGAGGTGCGGCAGTGCAACTGCCGCACCAACAGCAGACCATCTATCGGCTCCCTGATAGCTGATCGCTGACGGCTGACAGCAGTTTACGAACCCATCAACATGAGGAGACCGCCCTGTGAAGACCGATTGGAAACTGATTCTGTGGCTTGGGGTGTTTACCGCCATGACGCTCTCTGCTAGTCGACCGCGGGCTGCCGAGCCGGACCCGCGGGCTCGGGGGGAGAAGCGGGTCTACAAGAACGCCCAGGGCGACGCGCTCCCCTACCGGCTCTTTGTGCCGAAGGACTACGACGCGAAGAAGAAGTATCCGCTGATCCTGTTCCTGCACGGGGCCGGGGAGCGGGGCGACAACAACGAGGCCCAACTGATCCACGCCCAGGCGCTCCGTTTTGTGAGCGACGAGACCGCGGCCCGAGAGCCCTGCTTCCTCGTCGCGCCGCAGTGTCCCACGGACGAGTCGTGGGCGGACATCCCCGGTTTCAGCAAGAAGAGGCCCGAAAGCGCCAAGAAATCGAGCACCCCAATGCAGCTCACGCTGGCACTGCTCGACAGCCTGGAGAAGGAGTTCTCCATCGATTCCGACCGCCGCTACGTGACCGGGCTTTCGATGGGCGGATTCGGCTCGTTCGGCCTTTGCCTCAACCGCCCGAGCTACTTTGCGGCCGCGGTGCCGATCTGCGGCGGGACCGACGTATCGAAGGCCAAGGAGATGGCCTCGGTCGCCTTCTGGGTCTTCCACGGCGGCGCCGATCCCGTGGTCAAGCCGGAGCTTTCGCGCATGGCCGTCGAGGCCCTCAAGGAGGCCGGCGCCACGGTGAAGTACACGGAATACCCGGGCGTGGGCCACGACTCGTGGAGCAGGGCCTACAACGAGCCGGAGCTGGTCGATTGGCTCTTCGCCCAGCGCCGCAAAGCGAAATGAGGGGTCAGGGTTCGGCGTTCAGGGTTCAGAGCCGGGCCGTGTCGGCCCGTAAGCGTAGCGGCGGGGCTTGCCCCGCAATCTCAAGGTGCGCGATGAGCGGCAAGAACGAGACTAAAGAGTCCTGGAAAGACTACTACGCCGAGATTGCGACCGCCGAGGATTCCTGCTGCTCGTGCGGCGGTCCGCCAGCCGGCGCCGTCGAGCACGCGATCTCCATCGGATACTCGCAGGAGGAAATCGGCGCCGTTCCGCAAGGTACGCCGCTGGGACTCGGCTGCGGCAACCCAACGGCACTAGCCGAGCTAAAGCCGGGGGAGATCGTTGTGGATCTCGGCTGCGGGGGCGGCTTGGACGCGTTTCTTGCCGCGCAACGAGTCGGCCCGACGGGAAGGGTGATCGGCGTGGACCTGACCCCCGAGATGATCGACCGGGCCAAAGCCGGTGCCCGCGAAGGCAACTACCAAAACGTCGAGTTTCGCCTGGGCGAGATCGAGAACCTGCCCCTTCCGGACGCCTCGGTCGACGTGGTGATCAGCAACTGCGTAATCAACCACGCGCCCGACAAGCGGGCCGTCTTCAGGGAAGCCCTACGAGTCTTGAAGTCCGGCGGCAGAATCCACGCGGCCGATTTGACGTTCGAGGGAGCGTGTACCGACGAGTTGCGCCGCACACTCGACAGAGCGTGGTCCGACTGGATCGCTGGGGCGATGGGGACGCGAGACTACCTCACCGCCATGGAACAAGCGGGTTTCAGGGATGTCACGATTGTCGCAGAGGGCCTGTTTCCCATGGCTGAGCGGGACGAGTGTCTCAAGGGAAAGATCCTCAGCCTGCACGTGAGGGGATACAAACCGCCAATTTGAACCTTCAAGAGAGGATTCCATCATGACAAAGCAGAAGTCAACGGTTGAGAAAAGGCGTCACGAGGGGCTTGACCGGCGCGGGTTTCTCGCGGGAGCCACGGCAACCGCCGCATTGGGCCTGACCGTCGTCCAGCCGCAGGCGGTCCGCGGCACCCAGGCCAACTCCAAGCTCCGCATCGGCCTGGTCGGCTGCGGCGGACGCGGCAGATGGATCGCCGACCTCTTCATGAAGCACGGCGGATACGAGCTGGCTGCTACTGCCGACTACTTCCCGGATCGTGCCAACGGCGCCGGCGATCAGTTCAAGGTCGATCTCAAGCACCGCTACACCGGCCTGTCGGGCTACAAGCGGCTCCTGGAGGCGGCGAAGCCCGATGCGATCGTCATCGAGAGCCCGCCCTATTTCCATCCCGAGCACGCGATGGCGGGCGTCGAGGCGGGCTGCCACGTCTACGTCGCCAAGCCGATCGCCGTGGACGTGCCCGGGTGCCTCACGATCGGCGAGGCCGGCCGCAAGGCCACCGAAAAGGGACTGGCCTTCCTGGTCGATTTCCAGACCCGGGCCAACGAGTTCTACCGCGAGGCGGTCCGCCGGGTCCACGCGGGCGCGATCGGGCCGCTGGCGTCCGGCGAGGCGGTCTATTATTGCAGCATCACCTGGGGCGGCGACGAATCGCTCCAGGCCGACCCCAAGAGCCCCGAGAACCGACTCCGCGCCTGGGGCCTCGACAAGGTCCTCTCGGGCGACATCATCACCGAGCAGAACATCCACGCCCTCGACGTGGCCACCTGGATCGTCAACGACCACCCCGTAAGAGCCTACGGCACGTGCAGCAAGAAAGGCCGCGTCGACTCCGGCACGTGCAACGACAATTTCGCCGTGATCTACTCGTTCCCCAACGACGTGACGGTCAGCTTCGCCTCCAAGCAGTACGGCACGGGCTACGACGATATCGGCTGCCGGATGTTCGGCCCCAAGGGAACGATCGACACGCACTACGGCGGCACCGTGGTCATCCGCGGCCTCGGCGGCGGGTCGTACAAAGGCGGGAATACCGGCAACATCTACAGCGATGGGGCAGTCCGAAACATTGCCGATTTCCACGCCAACGTCATGAAGAAGGACTTCTCCAACGCGACCGTCGCCCCCAGCGTCCGCAGCAACCTCACGACGATCCTCGGCCGCACCGCCGCTTACAAGAAGGCCGAGGTGTCCTGGGACGAGATGCTCCGCGCCAACGAAAAGCTCGATTTCGACACGACGGGCCTGAAAGGCTGAGCCATCGGCCGTCAGCGATCGGCTTTCAGCTCGCCTCTGCGTACCGTCCCAGTCGCTGGATCCGCGCCGCCAGATCGTCGATCACCCAGTGGCCGAGGCACACGTGGATGCTCTCGACCATGGCCATGTCGTCCAGGGCCACGTGGATTCCGGTCTGCTGGACCCTCTTGAGCGCCCCGCCGTCGAAGCCGGTCATCCCGAACGTGCAAAGGCCGTGACGATTGGCCCAATCGACCGCGGCGATCACGTTGGGGCTGTTGCCCGAGCCGCTGATGGCGATGAGTAGGTCCCCCGGGCCCCCGTAATGGGCCAACTGCTGCACGAAGACCTGATCGTAGCTCAGGTCGTTGGCCAACGCGGTGAGCCAGCCGACGTTGTCCGTCAGGCTCAGGATTTTCAGCCGACGCCCGCAGCCCGCGGCCAGGTCGTCCGGGGAAAGCGAGTTCTTGGCCCAGTCGGCGGCAAAGTGCGAGGCGGTCGTGGCCGATCCCCCGTTGCCGCACACAAAGACAAACCGCCCATTTTCCCAGGCCTCGTAGAGCAGGTCCGCCAGGCGCTGTACCTCAGCCGGATTGACCCGGGCCAGCTCCCGCTGCAATCGCTCCAAGTAGTCGGCGACACCAAGGTTAAAGCCCAACACGCAGGCACCCTCCTCTCTCGTGGGAAGCAAACCCGCATTGTAAATGGTCTTGCGTGATTCTGGGAGTCTGCGACCACGGGCTACGGGAAGCTGACCAACCGCCCTCCCGAGCTCCAATCGGGCCAAATCGGACCAAGTTCGCTAATCGACTTTGCCGATTATTCCGACAGTGCCGATTGTATGGACCGTTATTCCATGGGATGGGGGGCCGCGGTCGTTCGGGCCTCCGACACTCGATTTTCTCGGGGCTGGAAGCCGAAAGCTATGGGCACATTGCGATCGCTGATTGGGTCTTGGTTTCTCCTCGCGTTTGGCTTGGGCACCTGCATAGCAAGCGGGGACGCGCTACCCCAACAGGGAGTAGTCCTGCGCATCCGGGCGGCCGCCGACGCTTGGTTGTCGGACGCCACGCCCCGGGAGCGGCGGAGCAGTGCCGGCCGGGCCCCGCAGCTCAAGCTCAGGAACATCCAGGAACTCGCCCTCATACGCTTCGACTGCCGCGGCGTCCTGGGCCGGGAAGTCCTCGGGGCCACGCTCTTTCTGCACCGCGCCAGCGACGACAAGCTGCGTTACCTTCGGGCTTCGACGGTCACCCAGGATTGGGAAGAAGGCTCCGGGACGACCCCCTACGGCCCACCCGACGGAGCTACGTTCCTCTCGGCCGACGGCAATCCGCGGCACACGCGTCCCTGGGCGTGGCCCGGGTCGACCGTGGCCGACGTGATCATGTCGGCGGGCAACAGCCGGAGCTGCTGGGCGGAGCGTAAGGAGTTGGACGGGGGCTGGATATCCGTCGAGTTGACGCCTCCCCTGGTCTACGCCATGGCCGTGGGCGACAGCGACGGCCTGGCCGTGATGGACGGCGGCAACCCGGCCAACCACGACAATCTCATCTCCAGCGCTCAGGCCAAGGGGTATGAGCCCTACCTGGAGGTTCGCCTGGGACGCCCTCTGGCGGCGATGCCGGGGATCCCGGCGGCGACCGCCGCCCCGGCGCCCGAGCGGGCCCACCTGGATACCGGCGCCATCCGAATCGCCGTCGAGCTGGCGGAGAACGTCTTCTGCTACCAGGTGCAACTGGACGGCAAGCCGGTCGATCGGTGGCGGGTCAAGCATCCCATGCCCGGCAGGCTGACGATCTTCTACCTGGAGGACCTGGAGCCGGGCAAGCAGCATCATCTCGAGATCGCGGCGGTTTCGCCGGGCGGCAAGACCTCGCAGCCGGCCCGATTGGGAGTTGCCTCTTCGGCGGCTCTCGGCCGCGGGCTCACCTTAGGCACTTTCGAGCGTGCCCGGACGATCGACCTCGAGCCGAAAGAAAGCGGTCCCCTGAAGGTCTGGGCCGTGCCCGGGCTGGTGAAGGTCAGCCCCACGGCGGCCGACGCGATGGCCGGCGACCTGGGCAACCTCCGCCCCGGGGTCCGCACGGATACGAGCGTCAATGCGGTCTGGGACGGCCGCCAAGTGAGCCTGTTCGGGGCCCGCGGCGAGTACGTCTCATTCCAGCTCTGTATTGAGAATCTCACCCGCGGCCCGCTGACCTCGATCCAGCTTCGCCCACAACCGCTCGCCGGTCCCGACGGGGGCACGATCGGCCCGGAGAACATCGAGCTCTCTTGGACATGGTATGCGCGGAACCGGCAGGGGCACTGGCAGCCGGCCTACTGCATTCCGGTGCAGCCGGGCGCGCCGCTTGCGATTCCCCAATCGGACCGGAGGTTTCAGGAGCAGCGGAACCAGACCGTCTACGTCGACGTGTACGTCCCCAAGGACGCCAAGCCGGGGAGCTACGAAGGGCTGCTCTCGGTGGCTGCCGCGGAAGGGCCCCCGGTGGAAATCCCGATCGCGCTGGACGTGCTCGACTTCGCCCTCCCCGACCGGCTCGGCTTCTGGCCGGAATTGAATGCCTACCGGATCCCGGACAAGGCCGTCGACTACTATCGCCTGGCCCACCAGCACCGCTGCGTGTTCAGCCCGATGACGTGGCGGCCGAGAGTGACCGGTCGGGGCGCCGAGGCCAAAGTCCACTGGGAGGAGTACGACCGCACCGTGGGGCCGCTCTTGACGGGCGAGGCCTTTGCCCGGAACCGCCGCGCGGGGGTCCCCGTCGAGAGCATGTATCTCCCCTTCGACGACAATTGGCCCACGCCGCTGTCGCCGGAGACCTACAACTACCAGGGCTGGTGGCCCAAGAAGGGGGACGACCCGAGCGGGCTGGTGGAGCACTACCTGACGGCCGCGTACATCGCCGAGGGGCTCAGCCAGGAGTATAAGGACGCCTTCCTGGCCGTCCAGCGGCAGTTCATCGAGCACTTTCAGGAGAAGGGCTACACCCGGACCGAGATGCAGTGTTTCTTCGCCGGCAAGGCCACCAACCGCATCGAGTTCGGCACGAACACCTGGTGGACCACCGACGAGCCGTATTACTGGGACGACTGGCTGGCGGCACAGTTCTTCCTCCACCTTTGGACCAGCGGGCGAGGCTCGGCCAATCCGCGGTTGTGGGCGGCGCGGGCCGACGTTTCCCGGCCCCAATGGCAGGGCCGCACGCTGCACGGGATTGTGGACGCGGCCTACTTCGGCGCCGGCGGGTTCAGCAGCCCGGCGATGGTCCGCCGCTCGCGCACGCTGGCCCAAGAGACCGGCCTGAACGTCCGCGTCTACGGCTCCTCAAGCGCCGACGACGCGAGCAACCTGGAGAACGTCGCCGCGATGGTCGCGGCTTGGGCGGACGGCGCCGACGCCTTCCTTCCCTGGCAAACCCTGGGGAGCGACAAGGCCCTGGACTCGGGCGACGCCGGCGCCGAAGGGGGCGCCGCCCTGCTCGTCCCCGGCGACCGCGTCGGGCTCTCCGTCGTGGGCGACGTGCGGCTGAAGGCATTCCGCGACGGCCAGCAGTTGATCGAGTACCTCACCCTGTTGGCCGAGCAACGCCGCCTTACCCGCGAACAAGTCAAGGCGATGATCCACGAGGGCCTGCGGCAGGCGGGACGGGTCCGCACCGCCGGACCGGCCGGAGACGCCGACTCCCTGGGAATCCGCAACCTCACCGCCTGGGATTTCTACCAGATCCGTCGCCGCGTCGCCGAGCTGCTGGTGGCGAAATGAGAAAGGAGCGAGCCGTTTAGCGGCCGACGGCACGTCGGCCGGGTGGTTGGGGCAAAGCGAAGCGTGCCCCAGCAACAAGGGAAGAGTCAGGCCCCCATGAACATCCTCGAGATCGTCTCCGGGATAGGGCTCAACGGGGCGATACGGCATTGCCTCTTGCTCTCCCGCGAGTTGGTCCGGCGCGGCCACCGGGTGATGCTCGTCTGCCGCCCGGAGGCCTGGATCGCCGCAGAGATGGCCTCTTCTCCGGTCGAGGTCGTCCCGTCCGACCTGCACCGCTTCCCGGCCGATGAACTCCGCCGCATCGCGGACCTCGCGCGGCGGAAGCGGATCGACGTGATCCACACCCACATGAGCCGGGCCCACTTCTTCGGCGTCCTTTTGCGCTATCTCAGCGGCGTCCCCTGCGTGGCCACGGCCCACAGCCGGCACTTCCAGTTGCACTGGATGTTCAACAACCTGGTGATCGCGGTGAGCGAGGCCACGCGGCAGTTCCACCGGCGGTGGAACCTCGTTTCGCCGCGGCGGATCGTAACGATCCACAATTTCGTCGACCAGCCGGCAGTCTCCGCCGGCGACCCCGGTTGCCGCGGCGACGTCCGCCGCAGTCTGGGAGCCGAGGCGTCGTCGCTGCTATTGGGCGCGATCGGCGACGTCATTCCCCGCAAGGGGCTCTTGTATCTGGTCCGCGCCTTGCCCCCGGTCCTGGCGGCCGCGCCGCAGACGCGGCTGGCGGTCGTCGGGCGAGACGGGCCGGCCGACTACGTGGCTCGGGTGAAGTCGGCGGCTCGCGAGCTGGGCGTGGCCGACGGCATCCTCTGGGTCGGCCATCGCGGCGACGTCCCTGCGGTCCTCGCGGCCCTGGACCTCTGCGTCCTGGCCTCGATCGAAGAGAGCTTTCCCTTGGCAATTCTCGAGGCGATGTCGGTCGGCCTGCCGGTCGTAGCCACCGCGGTGGGCGGCGTTCCCGAGTGCGTCCGCCACGGTGAGACCGGCATTCTCGTTCCGCCCGCCGACAGCGAGGCTCTGGCCGCGGCACTCCTCGATTTGCTTTGCGATCCGGCCCGGCGGCGCCGCTTCGGCGAGGCGGGACGCCGGCGAGTCCTGGAGCAGTTCTCTTTAGAATCTCAGGTCGCGCGGATCGAAGCCGCGCTTTCCTCCGTCGCTCACCATGCCCGTTCGGCGTGAGCGCGCGCCGCTGCTTCGAACCAGTAGGACCGGCGTCCCGCCGGTCGCGCCGGTTGTAGCGGATCTCGTGGACGGGCGGGACGCCCATCCTACTGACTCGCGGGCGGGACGCCCGTCCTACTGACTCGCGGGCGGGACGCCCGTCCTACTGACTCACCGGCCGAGCTCGTCGGCCAACGCGCCGGCGTCGTAGATCTTGCGGAGGGCCTCGGTGATCGCGCTGGAGTGGACGGCAATCGACCGGCCGGGCTCGTCGGTGTAGACAAAGTCCCAGACCAACGACGCAAGGTTGCCGTCGAAGATGATGCCCACCAGCTCGCCCTCGCGGTTGACCACCGGGCTGCCGCTGTTGCCGCCGATGATGTCGGCGGTGGAGACGAAGTTGAAAGGCGTCTGGAGGTTCAGCCGGTCCTTGCGATCCAGCCAGCTCCGCGGCAGGTCGAAGGGGTCCTTGTTCTCGTGCTCCTGGGCCCACTGGTACGCCCCGCCGATGGTGGTCCACGGAGGAACCGGCCGGCCGTGCTCGGTGTAGCCCTTGACCACGCCGAAGGCCAATCGCAGCGTGAAGGTGGCGTCCGGATAGACGCCGGTGCCCATCAGCGCGAACCGGGCGTTGGCGATCTTGGCGTAGGCCTGGCGGAGCGGCTCGTCGATCTTCTCTTCGTACGTCTTGCGGACCTGCCGGGCGGGTCCGTCCACCAGCCGGGCCAAGCGGATCATGGGATCGTCGGAGGCCTCGACCGCCTTGAGCCCGCCTTCGGCCAGCCGTTTGCGGAAGGCGACGTCGCGGAGCTTCGCGCCCGCCACGAGCTCGGCAGCCCGATCCTGCGGCGACTTGCCGGCCAGCACTTTCTCGAGCAGGGCGTCTTCGGCTCCCACGGTCTCGACGTACATCCCCAGGGAATCGGCCAGCTTGATGGTCTCCAAGTCCTCATAGAGCGGGGCCTCGGAGAAGAGTTCCTGCTTGAGCGATTCGAGGTTCGATTCGCGGAACTCGCGGAGCCGCTGGGCGTTGGGCCGCGTGGACTCTTCCGCCAGCCGGACAAGCGTTCGCGCGATGCCGAACAAGTCACTGCGCAGCGCCCGGCCTTGTTCCAGGAGTTCCATGTCCCTGAGGACCCCGTCCCAGACCTTCAGTGCCGCGGCCACCTCATCCCAGGCCGTGCCGCACGACCTCTTCAGCTTCGGGTCGTCCATCACGGCCTGTCGGAAGGCGGCCTCTTCCGCCCGCTTGCGGCCCATGATCGCGGGGTCCTGGAGCCCGGCCAGCCCACCCAGCCGGGCCTTGCGCGAGTTCTGCACGCCGAACAACTCATCCTGGGCCCGGCGGGCGTTTTCGTGGGTCCGTTGGCTGTAGGTGCTCAAGAGGACTTCCCATCGCCGCAGCCGGCTGAGCGTGCGGGGATAGACGCGGTCGCGAAGGAACTCCAGATGGGCCAGCGTGTTCAGCCGGTCGGTGCGGCCGGGATGCCCGGAAACGAAGATCAGCTCCCCGTCCTTCGGCCCGGCGGCGCTCCACTTCAGGTGGTGCGGCACCTTGACCGGCTTGCCGCCGTCGTAGACGCGGAAGAAGCAGATGTCCAGGTCGTAGCGGGGATACTCGAAATTGTCCGGGTCGCCACCGAAGAAGGCGATGTCCTGCTCCGGGGCGAAGACCAGGCGCACATCGGTGTACTTCTTCAAGCGGTAGAGGTGATACTGGCCGCCCTGATAGAGCGTGATCACGTCGCTGCGGAGCCCGGTCCGATCGAGCGACTCCTTTTCGATGGTGTTCATCGCGGCCCGGCGGGCCTTGAAGGCCTCGGCCGGGTCGAGCCCCGGCTTGACCGCGGCGCTAACCCGCGCCGTCACGTCCTCGATGCCCAAGAGCACGTTCAGCTCCAGGTCGACGCAGCGGATTTCCTCCGCCCGCGTCTTGGCGTGGAAGCCGGTCTTCAAGAGGTCGCGGTCCTTGGTGCTGAGCTTCTGGAGGGCGTCGGCCCCAACGTGGTGATTGGTCATCACCAGCCCGTCCGAAGAAACGAAAGAGCCCGAGCCGCCGCTGTTGAAGCGGACCGAGGACTGCTGCAAATGGAGCATCCACTCGGCCGTCGGCTCGAAGCCGTGCTTCTCTCTTAGGAACTTCTTGGGCGGGTTGTTGAAGAGCCACATCCCTTCGTCGGCGCGGGTGGGGGCGTGTAAGAGGCCAAGGACAACGGCCAGGACGGCCGGGACGAAGAGCTTGGGCGACGTTCTCATGGAAACTCCTTTCACAACATCGTTGGTGCCATATCGAAAGCCAGCGTAGCATGGGTAGGTTATGCTTCAGCATAACCCCCGCGGCTTGCCGTGTGTCGATTCAAGTTATGCTGAAGCATAACCTACAACCTTCGTGCTTCGTCATTCGCCATTCGTCATGGCCCCTCGGGTCGCGGCTCCTTGCGCGCCGCCACCCACAGCAGGATCACCGCCATCGCCACGAACGCCACCAGCGCCGCCGCCTTCGGGTAGGGCGAGTCCTCCACGTTCCATGCCGCGCCCAGGTGCGAGCTGAGGTTCAAGAGTTCGTTGAATCCCTTCGGCAGGAACACGAAGAAGGCGATAACCAGTCCGAGCAGGGTGCCGCCAGCGATGTAGCCGCTCGAAAGGAGCACGCCCGGGCTGGTCTCCGTCTCGGCCTCCGAGGCCGTCTTGCCGCGCCGACGGTCCGCCAGCCAGCGGAGCATCCCGCCGATGAAGATTGGCGTCGAGGAGCTGAGCGGCAGGTACATTCCCACGGCGAACGGCAGCGCCGAGACCCGCATCAGCTCCACGGCCACGGCGATCAGCACCCCGGTGACCACCAGGCCCCATTCCAGCCTCCGGTCCAGGACGCCCTCGATGATCAGGGCGAACAGTTGCGGCTGCGGAGCGGTGAAACGGGTGGGGGCGGGCTCACCGTTGTCCATCGTCTTCGATTCCTGGGCGACCGGGAGGTCGGTCTTGTATTGGATGGCCCCCTGATCATCGACGAGGTAACGGCCGGCCTTGACGTCCGGGTACTGCCCTTTGTGGACGTGAACCACGCGATACTCGCCCTGGTCGGTTTCGTCGTACGGCCGCCCGACTCTCTCCCGCGGGGCATCCGGAGGTATGTCGAGCTTGTGGCTGGGCAGGCCCTTCTTGGTGTAGTGGACGCCGGCCGCGTTTAGCGCCAGCATGGTCACGCCGATCACCAGGGCCGACGTCACGGCCCCGACGACGATCGCCAACTGCTGCTTGCGCGGCGTCGCCCCGACGAGGTAGCCGGTTTTCAGGTCCTGCGACGTGGTGCCGCCGTTGGACGAGGCGATGCAGACCACGGCCGCCACGCTCAGGGCGGTGAGCATCGCCAGGCGGTCGGTCCGGCCCAAGAGCAGGAAGATCAGGCACGTCAAAAGCAACGTGGCGATGGTCATGCCGGAGATCGGGTTCGAGGAAGAACCCACCTCGCCGGTCAACCGCGACGAGACCGTCACGAACAAAAAGCCGAACAGCAGGATCATCACCGCCCCGAGCAGGCCCCACAGGCCCAGGCCAAGCCCCAGCGACGGGACGAACATTAAGGCCAGCACCAGGCCCAGGCTCCCGAACAGGACCACGTACATCGACAGGTCGCGCTCGGTGCGAACGGCGACCTCCCCACCGGCGCCACGGCTGGCCCGCAGGTCCCGCAGGCCGGATAGGACCGAGCCGAGGATCAACGGCAGCGCCCGCAACATGCTGATGATCCCGCCCGCCGCCACCGCCCCGGCGCCGATGTAGCGGAGGTAATTGGCCTTGATGGCCCCGGGGTCCATGGCGCCGATCAAGCCCCGGTCCTGGCCCGTCTCCTTGTCTACGTCGGAGACGGCGGGCGGCACCGGCACCTTCAGGTTCTCACCGAAGGTGGCAATGAGCGGGCCGATGACGAAGTAGGAGAGGACCGCCCCGGAGAGCATCAGCGAGGCGATGCGCGGGCCGATCAGGAAGCCGACGCCGAGGAGCTCGGGGGCGAGCTCGCCGCTCAGCTCGGCCCCCTTCAGGCCGTGCTTCACCCCGCCCGCCTCGGAATAGAGCCTTTGGGCGGGCTCGTCCGACCAGAGCTTGCACGCCTTGGTGAGGAGCTTGTGGACCGCGGCGATGCCGAAGCCTATGAACACCATCCGGGCGCTGGAGCCGCCCTTCTCGCCGGCGACCAGCACCTCGGCACAGGCCGTTCCTTCCGGGTAGGGTAGCTTGCCGTGCTGCTTGACGATGAACGCCCGTCTCAGCGGAATCATCATCAGGATCCCCAGCACGCCGCCGAGCACCGAGACCACCATCACCCGGGTGATCTCCATCTCGAAGCCCAGGAGCAACAGGGCCGGCATGGTCACGCCCACGCCAAAGGCGATCGACTCGCCGGCCGAGCCGGTCGTTTGCACGATGTTGTTCTCCAGGATCGTCGCCCGGCGGAAGCCGAACGACTTCGAGAAGACCCGGAACAAGGTGATCGACAGCACGGCGATGGGGACCGACGCCGACACGGTCATGCCGACCTTCAAGAGCAGGTACAGCGAGGAGGCCCCGAAAACGATGCCCAAGACGACCCCGACCACCACCGCCGGCCAGGTGAGCTCGTGCATCGTCACGCCATCGGGCACGTACGGCTGGTGCGCGGCCGGTGCTTGCGTGCCGGATCCGCGTGGAGATTCGGGTGCAGTCATGGGAGGGGTTAGGGTTCAAGATTCAGTGGCGTCACTGGAGCGAGACGGTTTCCGTATCCTCGTCGTACGCGAACAGGTTACCAAAACGCGCCCATCCGATAAAGGTGTCGAAGATTTCCTCGGGGTCCTCCTGGGGCATGCGGAAGATGATGGTCTCCAGGACGAAGTCGCGTTCCACGCGGCGGTTGGGCTGCCGCTCCAGCGCGTCGTGAATCACCTTGAACAGTTGGATGCCCAGAAGCTGCTCGCAGAAAATCGCCTTCCGCCCGTCGGCGGTGGCTTGCACGAGGCGCTGGCCCGCGCGGTCCAGGATGACGATGCGTCTGGGCGTGTCGACGAAATTGAGCAATTCCGCCGCCTGGACGACGTTGATCATGTGGCCGAACTCGCGGTTGGTGTCGGCGGCGATGCGGAAGATGTCTTCCCTCCCGCCGCGGGCGTCGAGGTATTCCAAGAGGCCGATGATCTCTCCGGCCAGCGCCCTGGGAAGGGGCTCGGCGGTGGCCAGGCCGCCTGCCGGGGCCGGCGGGACGTCGGGCAGCTCGTGCCCGGTGATCAATTCGTGCAACCGGTCCACCAGGTCCAGGAACTCCGGCGAACGATAGTCCCGCGGTCGCGGCAAGCCGTTCTCGAGCACGGTCTGCACGTGGCCCGGGTCCTTGCCGAGGATCACGATCCGGTCGGCCATGTAGACCACTTCCTTGATGTCGTGGCTGACCATGAGGATCGAAGAGGGGTTGCGGTCCGCGGCGGCCCAGATGTCGATTACTTCCGCCCGGAGGCTCTCCGCGGTCAGGGCATCGACCTGGCTGAAGGGCTCGTCCAACAGAAGGATCTCGGGATCGACGGCCAGGGCCCGGGCAATGCCCACCCGCTGCTTCATGCCGCCGGACAGCTCCCGGGGATAGGCCTCTTCAAACCCGGCCAGCCCCACGAGGTGGACCGCCCGCTCGGCCCGCTCGACCACCTCGCGGTGCGGAAGCCGCCGGGCCCGGAGGACCGTCTCGACGTTCTCCGCGACGGTCATCCACGGATAGAGGGCAAAACTCTGGAAAACCAGGGCGACGCCGGGGTTGAGCCCCACCAGCGGCTCCTGGTGGTACAAGACCGTTCCCCGGGTCGGACGCATCAACCCGGCAAGCACCCGCAGGATCGTTGACTTACCACATCCCGAGGGGCCCAGCAGGGCCACGATCTCCTCGGCGCGGACCTCCAGCTCGATCTCCTCCAGGACGCGGAGGGGCGCCCCGTGCGGGAGGATGAACTCGTGCGACACGCCGCGGACCTCGCAAAGCACGCGGCCGTTCTTCCTGGCTTCCGTTTTCTCAGGCATCTCCGCCATGTTTCCGCTCCGATCCGCTCACTTGACCAGGGAGAATCGCGCCTCGGCAAGCCGATAACACCGCCGCCAGACGGTCCGGTTGAAGGTGACGACCATCAACGACATGACCACGATGCTGGCCGCAAGCAAGGGGAACTGCTTGTGCATGGCGGCCGCGCTGATTTGCGCCCCCAGCCCCGTCGCCTGCAAGTCCGCGCCGTGGAACTTGACGTACTCGGCCACGATGCTGGCGTTCCAGGCCCCGCCGGCGGCAGTCACCCAGCCCGTCACGAGGTACGGGAAGATCGCCGGCAGGTACAGGGCCCTGAAGCGCTGCCAGCCCTTCACGTGGTAGCTTCGCGCCGCCTCGCGGAGGTCGGCCGGCATGGCCATCGCCCCGGCGATCACGTTGAAGAGAATATACCACTGCGTTCCCAGGAGCATCAGGAGAATGCTGCCCCACTCCAGGGTAACCCCGGCCCAAAACAGGGCGGCGATGACCAACGGGTAGAGCATGGGAGCGGGAAACGAGGCCGCGACCTGCACAACCGGCTGGAAAACCCGCGACAGCCGCGGAGAGAGGCCGATTCCCAGTCCCACGGGAACGGTCCAGAGCGTGCCCAGGGCCGTAGAGACGAGCACACGTCCTAACGTAGCGAAGGCCGCTCCCACGATGCCCGCCCACTCGCTCCAGGCCACAGTGCGGAGCAAGTCGAGAAGCTTCCAGGCCGCAGCGCCAAGGACCCCCAAAAGGAGCACAAAGAGGAGCAAGGACACGCGAGGCAGCCACTTCGAGGCCGCAGACACCGGCGATGCAGGACCGCTGGAAACCGCACGATGCCGCAACCGGATCCCCCCCTCCTGGAATCGGCGGATCCGGCTTCTCAGCCAGGCCACGATCCCCGAGTGCCGCAGCCAGTCGAGAACCCAGGAAGTCATTTCGCCCTGCTGGCCCCCTTCTTCGAGGCGGAACTTCTGCGCCCAGACCACCACGGGGCGCCACAGCAGTTGATCCAGGATCACGATCATCAGCACCATCGCCAGGATGGCCCAGAGCATGGCGTCGACTCGCCCTTGCTCCACCGCCACGCTCATGTAGGAGCCGATGCCTGGCAGCCGGAAGTCACTGTTGCCCAGTTGGAACGCCTCGCTGACCATGAGGAAGAACCATCCCCCGGCCATGCTCATCATGCTGTTCCACACCAGGCCCATCGTCGCGTACGGAAGCTCCACCCGGCGGAACCGCTGCCAAGCGCTGAAGCGATACACCGAGGCCACCTCGCGGAGGTCCGCCGGAACGGAGCTGACCGACTGGTAGAAGCTGAACGTCATGTTCCATGCCTGCCCGGTGAAAATCATCACCACGGCCGCCAACTCCAGGCCCACGTTGCTGTGCGGGAAGGCCGCCACCAGCGCCAGGACCAGGCCGGGCATGAATCCCAGCACGGGGATACTCTGGAGGACGTCCAGAAGCGGAATCAGCACCCGCTCCGCCATGCGGTCCTTCGCCGCCCAATAGCCATACGCCAAAGTGAAGGCCAGGGAAAGCACGTAGGCCATCAGCCCGCGGGCCAACGAGTGCAGCGTGTAGCGGGGCAGCGACCACGGCGACAGGTCGATCTCCACGACCGGCCGGAGCTCCCCGGTCCATTCCTGGGCCAGGTCGATCACCCCGTACAGAAGCCCCGCCAGGCCGACGACGATCAACAGGTCGATCCAGCGGAATCTCAGGGGGCGGTGCAAGAATGCCCATGCCTCGCCCCAGATGCTCCTGCCGTATGCTTGCATACCCGCTGTCCGCCTGGATGGGATCCGCCGCTGATGAGCTTCCAGTGTTCGTGTCAGGCAAAGCCTGACCTACCTGGCTCCTTTGCGCCTTTGCCCCTTGGCGCCTCGGCGTGAAACCCCCCTCAGGCGTTGAGGTACTCCTCCGGGAACCTCCAGGGGTCGCGGTAGACCGGCTTGGACAGGCCGGCGGCCTCCTCGTCGCCGACGATTTTCTCGGTCGCCGGATCGAAACGGATCGAGCGGCCCAGCTTGAGCGACAGGTTGGCCAGGACCAGCGGCACGTCCACCTTGACGTGGTAGAAGACGCTGCAGCTCGGCTGCTTGCGGCTCTTGATCGAGTCGAGCCACTCCCGCTCGTGGCCCGGCGAGGGCGGGATCGACGGCTTGGGCGGCTCGCGGCCCTTCATGCGGTCGCCCTCGGGCACGATCTTGTACATGCCGTAGTCGCAGTACATCGTGGCATCGACCCCGTGGAAGTAGATCCCCAGCCGCCGCTGCGGCACCGGCTTGCCGTGCAGGTCGAAGCCGTAGCTGTTGGCCAGCATGCCCATCCAGGTCATCACCAGGCCCGGGTACTGCCAGAGGATCTCTTGCACGTCCGGGGCGTCGCCGTCGTCCTTGATGACGAAGCGGCCCCCGGAGCAACTGATCTGCGTCGGGTAGCCGAGGTCCAAGGCCCAGATGGGCAGGTCGATGATGTGCGGGGCCATGCCGGGGAGCCAACCGCCGCTGTAGTCCATCCACGAGCAGTGGTTGTAGGAGCTGGCGGCGAGGATGGCGTTGTACGGCCGCTTGGGGCCGGGCCCCAGCCACAACTCCCAGTCCAGACCGGGCGGTGGCGTGGTGTTCGGATCGTGCCCGAGACCCTCCGGTCCCTGGTTCATCACGTTGAAGGTCCGCACCGCGCCGATCTTGCCGATATGGCCCGCGCGGACCATCTCCACGATCCGGCGGTAGTTCTCGCCGGCGTGGATCTGGGTGCCGATCTGGCTGATGCGGTCGTGCTTCTTCACGGCGTTCCGCACGGCCAGGCTCTCGCCCAGGGTAAGCGTCATCGGCTTTTGCAGGTAGAGGTCCTTGCCGGCCTTACAGGCCTCGATCGCAATCAAAGCGTGCCAGTGCGGCGGCGGGGCGACGATCACCGCATCGAGGTCCTTCTGCTGGAGCATCTCGCGAAAGTCGGAGTACGGCTTGCAGCTCTCCTTGTGCTGGGCGACAACGGCGTCGCGGCGGGGCTTCCACGGGTCGCATGCGCCGGTGACCGCCACGTCCGGCTGGCCGGCACAATTGCCCAAGTTGTGCTGGCCCATCCCGCCGCAGCCGATCAGGCCGACGTGGATCTTCTCGTTGGCCCCGGGTTTGCCCGGCTGACCCAAGGCGCTTGCCGACACCACGAGCGGGACCGCGACCCCGGCCGCGCCGGCAACCGCCGACTTACCGAGGAAACCGCGCCGCGACAATTCGTTTGGCTCCGACATCATGATAACCTCCAATGGCAGGTGGACGGATCCGAAGACTTCCGAAGCCTTGAAGACTTCGGAAGTCTCTTTGGGAAGTCTCTTTGTTAGGGCGTTTACCCAAGTCGTCGCATCTTTCCTTCCAAAGCCCACGGGCTGCGACCCGTGGGCTTGGACCATTCTATCACCGTGAATCCCCATTCGCGCGGATGGCTGCCTCCGGCGGCTTCGCGTAGACGGTCCACACGTCGCCCAGGGTTTTCTCCTCCGCGGCGCCCGAGTGGATCCAAAGCCGGTGCTCGAGCACCAGGGTTTCTCCTTTCACCAGCGGCACTTCTCGCTCGCCGGGAAACGCCGGCATCACGTAGTTGCACTCCGGATACTGGTGCAGCGCGCTGGGATACTGCGGGTTCTCCGGGTGCTCGAAGATGGCGACGCCCGAAGGCCCCTTCGCCCCGGCGAACGTGCCCGAGTAGTCCAGCCACGAGCGGCGAGAACTCGTCCCGGCCGGGTCCGTGTAGGGGGTGATCTTCCGGTCCTTGGCCGCTGCGCCGCGGAGTCCGAAGCCGCCGTAGCCGGCGTGGGGCCGGCCGCCGATGGCCACGCCGTCTTCCAGCCCGGTCAAGCGGACTTCGATGTCCACGAATCTCTCCGCCGGCCCGCGGCGAAATGCCCGGATCACCACGACCTCGCGGACGATCGGCCGCTGGTCGCCCCATTTCCAGACGCTCTCCGCTTCCAGCAGGGCCATCACCGGGCCGGCCTCGACGCGCCGCACGGCAACCGGCCGGGCCCAAACGCCCACCACCGCCCAGATGTCCCGGACCTCGGCGTTCCACCGCGTCACCGGCCACGACCAGCTCACGCCGCGGTGGTGCGGATGGTCCGCGGCATAGTCGCCGGTGAGCAGCTCGCCTTCGAGGCCATAAAGCGGACTGATGTAATCACCCCGGGCGTACTTCGGGTCGATCCCCTGCGGCACGGGCACGGTCCCGTGATTGTAGCGGAGGACGCGCCGGCCGCCTTCCGCGACGTCGTAGAACCCGCCGGGAACCTTCTCGACGGCAAGCTGAGCGGGGGCCTCCCGCTCGGCGATCCGGAAGCGGAAACGCCGCTGGCCGGCCCCGCCCGGCGGCACGAGCCACCGGAGCGTGCCGCGCGAGCCGTCCTCGGCCTCGAATTGCACCGGGGACCCCGCCTCCGGCTTCTGATCCGCGGAGGTCAGCTCGACCAGGCGGAGACGCCCCGGAGCAACGCCGGCCGGGAGCAACTTCTTCAGGTCGACCTTCAACGATGCGGGAGCCCCCACGCGCGACGCCGCGCCCGCGGGATCGGAAACCAGGAGGATCACCTCCCCTGCGGCCGCGACCTCGGCCGCGGCAACCCACGCCAAGAACAACGCAAAGGGCCGAAATCGCATCGCTTCTCCCTCGTCAATGGAGCGAATCTCAGTAGGACCGGCGTCTCGCCGGTCCGTGACGCGCGTCTCGCCGGTCCGTGACGTGCGTCTCGCAGGTCCGTGGCCGAGTTACGGGCTCAACTCCACAACGCCCCAAAATGCCAATTCGGGCACTCGCACGATCGTATGTTCGCCCTCGGACTTGAGTTCCAACGTCTGCGGCTCGGCCTTCGGGGCATGGAGCACGGCCTTAGTGAGCTTTCGCCCGGCGAACAAATCGTGCCGCAGCCGAAGGGTAAAGCCCCCCTGGGGAATCATCGCGTCCTTCTGGCCGTCGTATCGGCGGTTGAGCAAGTGAACGACCGCCGCGGCCGCCGGGTCGCCGGGAATCGCCCGCGGCACGGCCAGCACGTCGCTCGATTCGTCCACGGCAACCGAAGGCGGCGCGAGCTTCTCCAGTTGCTTCACGTCGGGCCAAAGCACGAGACGGCCTTCGGCCCGCACCTGCTCGATGAGTTTCCGCTGGGCTTCGTCTCCGGCGAACTGGCCGGCGAGGATCACGGCCTTGAAGCCGGCCAGCTTCTTCGGGTCGAGGCGGTAGTCGAGCCAGTCGTCGCCCGCCACGAGCACGGTGAAGGGGATGTTCTTATCGGCCAGGGCGGTGCAGATCGGCTCGATGGCGGCCTGGTTGCGGCAGCGGGCCGCATTGTCGTAGACCACGGCCACCGGGGCCACGGCCTCGTAGCGATCCAAGAGCCTGGCGCTCTCGCGCACGAACTGGTACACCCAGGCATACTCCCCGGCCGGGCCGTCGTACCAGTGGGTCCCTTTCTTCTCCGTGTAGCACCACTGGCGGTGCGGGGCCATGAAGTTGTGCCCGAAGGCATACGAGACCGCAATCCACGTGCGGACCAGGCAAGGGAGCTTGTGCTCCGCGACGTACGCCCAGTCCCAACCCCAGGCGGTTGACGCCACCGGCCGGCCGAGGCCGTCCGCCAGCTTGTAGGGATAGACGGGAATCACGGAGACCTTGCGGGCCGCCGCGTCCTGGCCGACCTCGCAGCAGAAGTAACTCAACTGCGGCGCGATCATCAGGCCGTGCGGGTCGGTGACTCCCGAGTTGACGCACAGGGCCAGAGGCTTGCCGCGGAACTCTTCGGCTCGCTTGCGGTACTGGGCCACGAAGGCGTCGTTGGCCTTGACCTGGAAATCGAGGAACTCGGCGGCCAGGGGCAGCTTGTACCGCTCGTTGCGGTATCGCTCCGGCGTCACGCCGCGGTCGATGAGGAACTGCCGGTAGTCGAACTTCGCCAGGTCGGTAATGCCCAGGGCTGAGAGCTTCTCTTGGGACACGTTTTGTCGGAGGTGCTCGCGGAAACCCGCCGTGCAGTGCCGGCAGAAGCCCGCCGAAAGCCAGGTCACGGCGCCCGAGGTGCCGCGGTAATCGTCGATGTGCAGGCCGTCCAACGGGGCCTTCATGATCCCGGCGATGCGGCTTTCGAGGTACTTCCGATAGAGCGGGCTGTTGGTACACCACCACCAGGCCGGCTGCCCTTTGTGCTTGTGGTCCCAGAGCCACGGCACGACGAACGGCTTGCCCTCGAAGTTGCGGCAGGCGGCGTCGAGAAAATCGTCGGGGCTCGAGTCGATCACCCGGGACCACTCGGTGAGAAAGCCGACGCTGGAGCAGAACAGCCGCACTCCCTGGGCGTGGGCCGCTTCCACGTGCTTGGGATCGCCCGAGCCGGCCCAGCCGAGGACCGTGCAGCCGTAGGCTTCGTACTGCCTCGGATTGTCGTACATGAAGACGACGTCGGAGTGGCGCAGCGCGGGCTCGCCGGCCCGTGCAGCGATGCCGCCCTGCCACGCGAGAATCACCGTGTACAGTGCCACGGCGGGCTTTCCAAGAAGCGACATGGATATGGACTCCTTCAGGACGCGAATCGGCTTTCACGGCGAGCGAAAAGACTTCCGAAGTCTTGGAGACCTCGGAAGTCTTCGGAGGGTGGCATGCTCTCACGACGCGCAGCGCCGGGTGAGCATGTCATGACATGCCGACCCTGCCTGCGGCAGTGACGGCATGCCACCCTCCTGCACTCGTCAGCGTTTCTCGGCGGCCTGGCGCGCCTTCTCCATCACGCTTTCGATGGAGACCGGGGCGCCGCCCTGCCGCTTGCTCTCGTCGGCGGCCTCCATGAAGGCGAAGATCTCGATCGTCTCTTCCTCGGCCACCGGGGGCTTGCCGGTCTTGAAGAACCTGGCCACCTCGACCAGGAGCGGCTTGTAGCCGTCGTACGTGCCGGCGGAGCCGCTCCCTTGGGTCCCCGCGACCTCGGCCCCGTAGCCGTTCTTGGCCACGAAGGTCCCTTCCCGCCCGCCGGCCCAAACTCCGACCACCTTCTCCGGGGCGGGCCGGGTCACCGTCTTGCAGCCCGGACCCATGATCGTATACAGGGTTTCCGCCCCGTGCACCGCGTACCAGAACAGGTCGGGGTGGTGCGGCTCGACGTGCATCGGACTCCAGGCGGTACACTTGCGGACCTCGCCGAACTTGCCGCTCCGGGCCGCCTGGAAGCCGGCGCTGAAGCGGAGCGACGAGGCCGAGAAGCACGGCACCTTGGCCTCCTTCGCCAGCCGGAAGATCACCAGCACGTCGGCCAGCGAGCCGGCCATCGGCTTGTCGATGTAGATCGGCTTGCCCGCGGCGATCACCGGCCTGGCCTGTGCCAAGTGGGGCCGGCCGTCGATGCTTTCGAGCATCACCGCGTCCACCTTCTTCAAGAGCTCGTCGATGGACGGAACGATCTCGATTCCCTTCTTGCGGAGTTCCTCGGTGTAGCCCTTGACCCGATCCCAACTGTCCGGCAGATCGGGGCTGCCGCCGGGGAAGCCGGCCACCACCTTGATGTCGGCCAGGTCGCCGGTGTTCTTCGGGTCGTTGATGAGCCGGGTGAACTCGGTGGCGTGCGACGTGTCCAGCCCGATCAGTCCGACGCGGATCGGCTTGCCCGGCTCCGCGGCAAGACCGGACGTGAAGAGGCAAAGCACCAGGATGCCGCAAAGGAACGGCAAGATCTTCGCGTGCGAATTCATGGGGATCTCCTTCTGCGGTTGCGGCTACTTGCCGGCGATGATCAGGTCGAGCCGCTCGCTGAACGCGGCCAGCGGCAGGCCGCCGTCTTCGATCGTCAAGAAGCCGTTGTAGCCGACCTTCTCGATCTCCTCGCGCACCAGCGGCCAGTTGATGCTGCCGTCGCGGGGATGGACGAACGTGCCGCCTTGCCCGCTGGGATGGTCTCTGTCGAGCTTGAAATCCTTCACGTGGAGCTTGACGGTCAGCTTGCCCAACGCCCGGATCCACCGCTCCGGCGGGGCGTAGCGGACGTGGTTGCCGATGTCGAAGTAGGCCCGCACCCAAGGGTTCTTGAACGAGGCCACGAAGTGGGCAAACAGCCGCGGCCTGACCCAGAGGTTGTTCCAGACGTTCTCCAGGGCGATCTGCACCCCCGTCTCCTCGGCCACGGGAATCAGTTGCTCCACGGCCTTGCGCGAGGTGTCGGTGGCGTGGTTTTGGGCCTCGATGTAGGCTTGGTACTTGGAATTGTCGCCCTCGACCACTTGGGTCACGTGGCCGGTGTTTTCGTCGAAGCGGATGCGGAAGTCCCAAGGCTTCGGGATCGGACCGACCCCGGTGCGGCAAGGGACCAAGAGCACCGCCGAAGCCCCGTACGCCTTGGCCGCCCGCAGCGCGGTCTTCACGTTCTCGACGTCGCCGGCCACCTGCTTCTCGTCCGGGCTGTTGAAGTTGGCCCAGCCGAACAGGACGGAGTGGATCTTCATTCCGATCTTCTCGGCCGCCTCACGGGCCTTGGCGGCCTCGGCCGTGGTGGTTTTCCAGAGGGCCGTCTCGATGCCGTCGAAGCCGGCGTCCTTGTAGCGCTTCAGGGCGGCCTCGGTGGGGGCGTCTATCATGGCCTTCTGAAGCTTGGTCGCAAACGGAGCGGCCTGCACGCGGCCGCAAGCGAGCAGGCCCACGCCTGCGGCCGCCGAGGCGGCCAGAAAATCGCGACGATGGAGTGAATGGTTCATGGCAAGTATCTCCAAGGGGGTGACGGTAAGTATCGCACAGCCGGCCGGGCGGGTCAATTTCCGGCCAAGGTAATCGGCTGGGTGGCATGCCGTCACTGCCGCAGGCAGGGTCGGCATGTCCTGACATGCTCACCCGACGCTGAGCGTCGTGAGAGCATGCCACCCTGTCCGAGCGGTCAGGTTCCCGCCAGGCGGATTGTGACCTCCAGTCCGCCGCCGCGGTCGATCACCGTCGGCTTCTCCAGGGTTATGCGGATTTCGCTGGTGTCGGCAGCGAAACGCGCGGCCACCGGCTTGTCTCCCTCGGCGACCCAGACCTCTTTCACTCGGGCCCCTTCCGGGACCTGAAACACCAGGGCCGCGACCTTGAGCCGCCCATAGTGGACCTCGATTCGTTCCGTTTGGGCCTGGCCCCTCCGTTGCTGCTTGAAGAGCCCCCAGCCCTCGGCCGCGGTGAAGAAGGAAATGTGGTCCTCCGGTTTCCACACCGGTCGGAAGCCGATCAGCCCTGCCGGGCCATCGTAAACAAACCCCTGGCACGCCAGAAGGAGCGACCAGGAACTCATCGCCCGGGCGTAGAACTTGCCGCACTCGTCGTCGCCGAAGGGATTGCCGCTGTAGCCCCAGGAGGACGTGTCGCCGGGCGTCAGGGCGGTCCGCAGGCGGCCGTCGTAGCGCGTGGCAATCGCCCGGACCATTGCGAAGCCCTCCTGCATTAACCCGGCCTGGATCATCGCGGCGGCGGCCGAGTACTCGAAGCCGGTCATCACCTCGTCGCCGTAGAGAATCACCTTGGGCGGCCGCGGGCCTTTCGGCCAGGTGATCATCTGCGTGCCGGGGTCCTCATCGGCCACGAACTTGCGCGGGACCTGTTTCAAGCCCTCCATTGTGCCGCGGAAGTTGTAGATGAAGAGCGACCACAGGGCCGTGTGGACGTGGTCGGGCGGATAGAGCCAGCCGAGGTCCAACTGGTGCGCCCACCACTGGCCGAGAAGCTGGTCGATCGCGCAGCCGGTCCCATAGTCCTCGCGGGGCTCTTTATCGGGGATCTGGATGTAGTACTCGCCGTTGAAGAGGGTTTCGTCCTGCTTTTTCGAGCCCGAGGCCCGAATTCGCGCGTAGCGTTTCGCGCTCTCCGGATCGTTCTCCAGGAGGGCCATCTTCTCTGCGGCGGCCAGGGCGGCCAGATACATCGTGCCGAGCCACGAGGTGCTGCCGCCCAGCGCCCCGTCGAGCGTGTTCCACTGCGGCCCGGCCAGGACGCCGTCCTCGTCCTTGTCCCATGTGACGATCGTGTAGTTCATCGCGCGGCGGATGTTCGGCCAATTCGCGTCGAGCCACTTGCGGTCTTGGCTCATCAGGTGCTCGCGGTAGGAGTTGAGCACGGCTCCGCACTGGCCATCGAAGGCCGGGAACGAGGCGAACTGCCGGTGCGGGATCGCGCCGTCGGCGGCCTGGTAGCGGAACTCCTGTTGGCGCATCCGCCGGGCGATCTCGGGGAAGAGCCGGGCGTGGGCCTGGGCATAATGCCAGACGTGGTTGCAGTTGCCGTGGCAGCAGCCGCTCCCGGTGCCGCAGCCCTCCCAGCCGCCGAAGTATCCGTCCTTGCCCCAATAGCACGTCTGGCTCCGCAGCACGGCCACCTGGGAGCTGATGCGATCCAGGAACCAATGGGGCAGGTTCGTCTGGTAGAGCAGGTCCTGGTAGAGGCGAGTCTTCGCGTCCAGGTTCCTCAGATTGGACTCCAAGTACGTGGCCACGGTCATGGCGTCGGGCCACCTGTTGGCGTACATGTTGCCCTGGGCGTTCCACTCGCTGGTGCCGTGGCGGACATTGGGGAAGTGCCAGGTCAGGACGAAGGGAACGGTGCGTTCCTCTTTCGGCTTCAGGGAGAACGCAACCCATACGGCTCCGTCGATCGTCTGGCCTGCCGGCGTTGGCCCCGCTTCGGCCGTCTGAGCGAGCGTCCCCGGAGCCGCCAAACCCTTGGCGAGTTCTTCGAGCGTCCCCCAGGAGGCGGCGCCCTTGGCGCTTTCGGCCAGCACGGCAAGGACCATGTCGCCATGGCCGCGGGCATCCTTCGGTTTGTCGGCTGTCATGTGGAGGAAGGTGGCCTTGGGACGCTGCACGATCCGGTTTCGGTTGCCGCCGTAACCGGGATAAGCCCGGCCTTGGATCGGTGCATCGCCAAGGTACCCGACGGCGTTCTGCTGGGTCGCCAGGAACGTAACCTCCACCGTTCGATCGGTCGGGTTGGACGCCGCAAGCCAGAAGATCGCACACGGGATCGAGGAGTCCTTGGCATTCAGTGGAACGAGCGGATTGAAAGCCAACAGCACAACATCCAAGGGGATCTGGTCGTCCTCGAACATGTACACCGCTCTTGGATAGTCACCCCCGAGACGGAGCGACTTCATCGCGGGGAAGGGGCCAACCGGCGTCGTCTGCAAGGCGCGAAGAACGGGCTTGTCATTGCCCCGTTTCACGCTGACCGCGAAGAAGCTGTTGGGCACGAAGGCGTGTTTGTGGTTGTTGAAGATCTGCCAGATGTGCCGCTCGGCCCGGCCGTTCATCTGGATCGAGCCGGTGCCGATGCCGCCGATCGGGAAGCTGATCGCTTCCAAGTGCTTGTCCGCGTACAGCGTCGGTCCGGGGGTGTCAAATAGGGCGGCGTCTGAAAGGATCGCGTTGCGCCGGGCCTCGCGCCTGGCGTCCTGTTTGGCGCGGAGTCTCGCCTCCTTCTCGATGTGGGCCTCGCGGGCCTCGACTAGCTCCAGGCGGTCCTTCTGAAAGCCCATCGTGTCCACGTGCGCGACGATCTGCTTCTCGTCGAGTGCCCGGCGGTAGATCGCCACCTCGTCGATCGCGCAGGTCAACAGTTCCGCACCCTTGGGCTGCGACGAGCCGATCGAAAGCGGCAGGTTCTTCCGGTCGAACTGAAAGACCTCGCCCGGCCCCTCCAACTCGCACGGAACCCCGCCCACGAACATCCGCATTTCCTTGGCCGTGCAGGTCACCGCCAAGTGATACCACCGGCCGCGCACCAGCGGCCCGTCGCCGACGCGGTAGATCATCACCGCCCGGCCGTTCCAGATCGCCAGGGCCGAGTAATCGCCCATCGCGTGGACGCTGAACCGCGTCTGCGCGTGATCGCCGTCGGCCCGCTTGGCGATGAGGCACGGGTTGTAGCCCGGGCCCGGGTTGAAATCGAGCCGGAACCACAGCTCGACCGTCGTCTCGGGCAAGTCGAGTTCCGGCGTGTTGCCCATGGTGACGTACCGGCGCTTCTCCAGCAGCAGGGCCTTGTCACCACCGGGGCCTTGGGTGAACTGCGGTTGGCCGCCCTTGGGCTGGGCGTCGGCCTTGCCCTGGGCGTCGTTGAGGCTTCCGTCGAAGGCCCAGTGGGCGACCAGGTCGGGCTCAGCGGCGATCATTTTGGCATACGACTCGGGCCCCGGCACGGCCGCGGGCAGAGACGACCGAGATACAGCCGCCAGAAGCACCGCCAAGAAGATTGCACAGTTCAAGCGGAGTCTCATCGCAACGAGGAAACCGAAGCGCAAAGCCATGGCGACAACCTCCTAACACGCGCAGGTCAATCGGAAACCAGCGTCCGGGATTGTACGCGAGGGCTGAGGCGACTGCCACGGCCAGCCAAGGAACGGCCGCGAGATCGCTTGCTCCCCAACGATGCGCCTGAGCCGCGCGGTCTTCCGCGTCGTCCTCCAGGCGCTGGTTATGGCTTCCTATCTGACATGCCGCCAGGAAGTTTGTCCCAACGGTCTTTGTGCGCCTTGACGACTCCCCAAGTCAGTCCTTCGTTGCCCTCCTTGTATGGTGAGCCGTCCCGCTTGACTGTTCCCATTGAAGCGTAAGCTTTCTTGGACTCCTCATGGGTCATAATAAAGAACTGAAAACGCTCTTCCTTGTCTTGGTCAGGAACCACTACGATGAAGAGAAAGAGGTCCTGTTGGGTTGGCATATCGAAGAAGCTCTTCTGGATGCGCAGTGCGTATTCCCCACTGATCCCTTTGACCTGAACCTTGAATGCTGGACCGTCCTTTGTTGCCGCAAGTAGATCCACTTTGGGGGTGTTTCCAAATGTAATTGTTGCGTCGTAACACTTCCGTGCAAGCTCCGCAGCCGTTGCCAACGTGGCGGCCCAACTTGTATAGTGCGTGTCACGTTTCACATCTCCTCCTCTCTATGCCCTAACTACGTCTTATATGGTTTCTGCCCAAAACGCCCGTGCGGCGCTGTCGGGCAGGTTGGGCTTGCGATCGGCAGGGAGAGCGGCCTGCCTCCAGGCGTGGAGAAGGAAGCCGACCATGTTGGCGTGTTGACGATCCCATGGCTTCGGCCAAGTCGCGTCGTTGTGGGCTCGTGCAACCGACCTGGGAAAGCCCGTGACCGGCGCGCATCTAATCCTCCCCAACGTCCGCGTGGTTGTCAAGGCCCCCCTGGCAGGGCTTCGAGTTCCTTTCGGGCCGATCGCGCGAAGAAGATCTGGTACTCATCCATCGGACCGGGGCTTTCGGCGGCGCAGCCTTTTCACCTAAGCGTCAATCCTCCCACCATGCTCGCGCGGTTGTCAAGCCCCCTCTGGCCAGGGGGTGCGGCCTGTTCTGACGGAAGCGCACCCGGGGGCGGCCGTCCCCCAGGCGCGCGCACAGCCGGGGGCGGTTGTCCCCCATTGCGGCTTTGGTGCAGGACTCAATCCACTTCCAGTTCGCCCGGGAGCGGCGTCCCGAAGCCGGACGTACCGCTCTGCTTCAGCGAGCTGAACGCGACGACGCGGTTCCGTCCCGCTCGTTTCGCGGAGAACAGGGCCTGATCGGCCAGATAGAGGAGCTGTTCCGCGGTTTGCGTATCGCCGTCTCTCTCGGCGACGCCGAAACTGGCCGTGACGGTGATCCCTTCGCCGCCGATCCACGTGGAGGTTTCCGCGACCCGCTCCCGGCACGAGTCCGCCCAGCGGACGGCGGCCTGCTCGTCCGAATCGCCCAGGACGGCGCAGAACTCCTCGCCGCCGTAGCGGCACACGAGGTCGCTCTCGCGGCAGCACTCCTTCATCGTGTGGGAGATGGCTCGGAGGACTTCATCTCCGACCTGGTGACCGTGCCCGTCGTTTATCGACTTGAACCGGTCCACGTCGATCATCACGCAGGCCAAGGGGCGGTTGTCGCGGAGCGACTGCTGCCAGTGCAGGGGGAGCGTCTCGAAGAAGGTGCGGCGATTGAGGAGCTTCGTCAAGTCGTCGTGCTGGGCGAGGAACGTGAGCCGCTGCTCGAGCTCCAGGATGCGCGAGCCGGCTTGCAGGCGGGAGAGCAATTCGCCCGGCGTGAACGGCTTCGAGAGGAAGTCGTCGGCGCCGGCGGCGATGGCCCGGACCACGTCCCTGGTGTTCCTCTGCGCAGTGACGAGGATCGTGTACACGTAATGAGGAAGGCGTTCCCGGCGGACGAACTCGCAGAGTGCGATCCCGTCGACCACGGGCATCTTCCAGTCCGTGATGAGGAAGTCGGGCGGGTCCGTGCGGATGGCCTGCATCGCCTCTTCGCCGTCGGAAACCAGAGTCACCTCGTAACCGGCGGCGCGGACGATCCGGGAGATCAGCCGCTGGATCGCCGGGTCGTCGTCGGCGACGAGGATTCTCCGCGACAGGGCGCCGAAGAGGCTGGCATCGCCCTGCTGGAGAAACGCCGCGACTCCTCGGGTGGTGGTGCTCATCCGCGGATCGTCTCCAGGGAGGCCGGAGCGGCCGGGTGATCGCGGCATTCGTCGTAAACGGCCATGATCTCGTCGAGCGCGTCGAAGAAGGCGTCGATCACCATCGGGTCGAAGTGCCGGCCCCGGTCCTGCTTCAGGATTTCGAACGCTCTCTCCAGCGGGAAGGCGGGCTTGTACGGGCGCTGGCTGGTCAAGGCGTCGAACACGTCGGCCACCGCGGTGATTCGCCCCTCAATGGGAATGTCTTCCCCGACCAGGCCTCGCGGGTAACCGCTCCCATCCCACTTCTCGTGGTGGGTATGGGCGATGACGGCCGCCATCATCAGCACCGGGGATGTCCCGCTGGCCGCGATCTTGCTTCCGGCGCTGGCGTGCGACTCGAAGGTGATGCTTCCCTCGCCGTGCGTTGCGGCGCAAATGTTGCGCCCGTAGCCGCAGTGGCGCTGCATGGCCTGGAACTCCGCGGCATCGAGTTTCCCGGGCTTCAGGAGGATGGCGTCCGGGATGCCGACTTTTCCGATGTCGTGCAAAGCGGCGGCCTGTTGGATCCGCCCCACCAGCTCCTTGTTCCGCCCCAAACGCTGGGCAAGGATCGCCGCATAGCGGCCCACGCGGACCACGTGATTGCCCGTCTCGTTGTCGCGGTATTCGCCCACTTTTGCCAGGCAGTGGATCACCTCGCGGTGGGCCTGGGCGAGGTCGGTGGAGCGGATGGCCACTTCGCGCTCCAGCTCCCAGGCGTAGCTCTTCAGCCGGTCCTGATGGGCCTTGACGGTCAAGACGTTGCGCACGCGGAGCTCGAGCTCCGCGGCGTCGACGGGCTTGCCGAGGAACTCGGTGGCCCCGCAGGAGAGCGCGTTCAACTTCGTCTCCCGCTCCGATGCCGCGGTGAGGATGATCACCGGCAGGTCGACGAACTCCTCGGTTTGGCGGACTTCCCGGAGGATGTCCAGACCGCTCACCTGCGGCATCATGATGTCCAGCAGCACGACGTCGGGCCGCTCGGCGCGGATCAGGTCCATCGCCTGCGTCGACTCGGTCGTCGTGAAGAACTGCTGGTAGCCGGCGAGCTTGAGGTACTTGCGGACGACCTTGATGTTGATCGGCTCGTCGTCGACGATCGCGATCCTCGGGTTGGAAATCACCTCGTCGGCCGACGACCCGTGCAGCACGGGTTCCTGGGCGATGCGCGGGGCGCCGAACAGAACGCGCATCGCCTCCACTTTCTCGGCCAGCGAGCTGAAGTCCTGCGGAACGGCTGAGGGCAAAGTTGGCTCACTCATGGAATCAGGTCCTCTGTGTTAGGTGAGCTGGCGTCGGCTCGCTCAATGGGGTTTCTCGATCCCGGGAGGGCGAGGCTCCTGCCGAGCCCGGCAAGAGCGCCGGACTCGCGGCCTCCGGTGCGGCTCGGCAGGAGCCTCGCCCTCCCGGAATCACGCAACGTTGCCTGGTACGGCCGGCGGCCGTGGCAGGGGCCGCGCCCGCGGGGCGATCAGCTCACCGCCTGTGCCTCCGGGATGACCATTCTGGAGACCAAGTCCGCGATGGCGTCGATCGCCGCCGGGATTCGGTCGCGTTTCTGTGCCTTGACCAGTTGCTCCAGGTTCCTGGCCGGCTCGGTGAAGGCGTCGAAGCCGGCCGTTCCTCCCGCCCCCTTGAGCCAATGGGCCAGGCGGGCGAGCGTTTCCAGGTCCTGCTTGGCCCACGCCTGGCAGATGGCCTCAAGCTGCTCCCGGGCCCGCTGGACAAACTCCTCGACGATCTCGCGGAACTCCGGATCGTCGGTCGGGAGCCGGGACTCCAGCAGCCGGGCCTGCGCCAGAGGCTGCTTCTCTTCCACGATCTCGGGGGCCGATTCGCCGAGGGCTTTGGCGATGGTCTCCAGCAGGCGGTCCGCGTCGACCGGCTTCGAGACATATCCCGAGCATCCGGCGCGGAGGCACTTCTGCTCGTCGCCGGCCATCGCGTGGGCCGTCAGCGCGAGGATCGGCAGGCTGACGCCCAGCTTGCGGAGCTTCCGGGTTGCCGTGTAGCCGTCCATCACGGGCATCTGCATGTCCATGAGGATCACGTCGAACGACTCCTTGGACGCGATATTGACCGCGATCTCGCCGTTCTCGGCGGTGGTCACTTGCGCGCCCGCGCGGCGGAGCACCAGGCTGATCAGCTTGCGGTTGGTGCTGCCGTCTTCCACCAGGAGCACCCGCACCGGCGGGAGGGTGACCTTTCGCTCGATCCTCTGCCCGTCTCGGCCGGCGACGGCGTCCGTGGGAGGGCTTTCGAGGAACTTGATCCCTTCCATGGGCCCGGGATCGATGGTCGCCGTGAAGACGCTCCCGCTGCCGAGCTGGCTGCGGACCGCCAGCTCGCCGCCCAGCGCGGCCGCGATCCGCCGGCTGATCGCCAGCCCTAACCCCGTGCCGCCGAAGCGGCGGGTCACCGTGTTGTCGGCCTGCACGAAGGGGTCGAAAATGGCGCCGAGCTTGTCCGCCGCAATGCCGATTCCCGTGTCGATCACCTCGAACGCCAGCATCCGCTTGCCGTTGGCGCCCGCGAGGCGCGTGACGATACGCACGCTTCCGGAGTCGGTGAACTTGATCGCGTTGCCCGCCAGGTTGATCAAGAGCTGCCGCAGCCGCACCGGGTCGCCCTGGATCTTCTCGGGCACCCCGTCCGGCCACTCCGAGGTGAAGCTGAGCCCTCTCTCCTTGGCGCGGACCCGCAAGACCGACATCACGCTCGCCACGATCTCGTGCGGGGAGCAAGCGATCTTCTCGATGTCCATGCGGCCGGCCTCGATCTTCGAGAGATCGAGGATGTCGTTGATCAGCTCCAGCAGGTGCTTCCCGCTCTTGTAGATCGTCTCCAGGTAGTCGCGCCGCTCCTTCTCGTCGCCCTCGTCGGCTCCCTTGAGCAGGAGGTCGGTGAAGCCCATGATGGCGTTCAAAGGGGTGCGGATCTCGTGGCTCATGTGGGCCAGGAACTCGCTCTTGGCGCGGTTGGCGGCCTCGTTGGCCTGGCACGCCTTCTCCACGACGAGCCGGTGCTGCTCCTCCAGGAGCCGCTTCTGTTGCTCTTCAATCGCCTCGACAATGGCCTCGGCATGCGCCCCCTTGAGCGCCGACTGCTGCGACACCAGATGGTCGATCTGGGTCGAGAGGATGCGGGTTTTCGCTTGCCCGCTCACGGCCGCCATGGCCAATTCGCCGCAGACGGTCAGAATCGGCCAACTGCCCTCCAGCCGCGCGGCCGAATCCGGGGAGCACTCCACCAGGCCTCCCAGAATGCCGGCTTCGCCGCCCGCGCTCAGGCGTACCCCGAAGGCGTAGAACGGTTCTGCGTCGATCGTCGTGCGCAGCACGCACGTCTCTTCGGCGGAAAGGCGGGCGGGCAGATCGCCCGCCAACGGCCTTCCGGCTTCCAGGCTCACCGGCGAGCCGAGGGCGTCGCCGGCCAGGACCTTCCCGCGCCCGTCGGCAAGAAACAACAACCGCGGGCGGCAACCCCGGATCTCCTTGCCGATGCGGGCCAGGCAGCCGGTCGCGTCTTGCGGGACTTCCTCAATCCCGAAGAAGCTTTCGATGGCTTCGAGCACGTCGTTCATGCGTCCCGCCTCATCGGGGGCTACAGTTGGAAGAGAGTCTCGTTCGCAGCAATCTCGCGGTCCAGATCGCCCGCCAAGACAACCAGGTCCTCCTTGGTCAGCGACAAACCCTCGATGGCGTGGCGAGGAAACTGGACGAGGTTGACTCCTACGGCCCGAATGCCTTTCAGGGTGCAGACGAAATTGGCCACCTCGACGCAGCGCACCACCTGAATGTGGTCGCCGCGGTAAGGCACCGAATTGTGGTGATAGCGCACGGCGGCAACGACCGTGTCGGGGAAGCTCCAGTTCCGGGTCACCGCGTCGCCGAGCATCGTGTGATCGAGCCCCAAGTAGCGGCGCTCGGATTCCATGAGGGTCGTTCCGGGGGCCAGCGACTGGACCATCCGGGTGAAGGGCTCGTGCAGGTGCTCGTCTTCGAGGATGATCCCGACGTCGTGGAGCAGCCCGGCCAGGAACATCTCCTCGAAGTTGGTCTGCCGCGACCGCATGGCGATCAGCCGCGAGCAAATCCCCACCGCCACCAGGTGCCGCCAGAGCTCGGTCCGGTTGTACTGCCCGATGCTCCCGGCCTGCTTGAACAAGTTGCTGATGCTGGCGGTCATCGCCAGGTTGCGGATCTGGCGGATACCGAGGTAAGCGATGGCGTGCTGCAGGTTGGTGATCTTCACGCGCGTGGCATAAGCCGAGGAATTGACGCACCTGAGCACGCGGGCGCAGAGGGACGGGTCGTATTCCATGACCTCCTTCAACTCGCCGGCCCCCGCCTTCTGGTCGTTGGCGACCTGCATGACGCGCATCGCGACCTGCGGCAGCGTGGAAATCTCATTGATCCGTCGGGCGACCTGGTCGAGCGTGGGAAGCGGCTCGCTTGCGACAAACGTGGCGGTGGGCATGGCTGACTCCGGGTGATGTCAAACGTCGCCCCGGCGAGGTCGTCTCCTGAAATGGACTCTCTCGATGCGCAGGGGGCCCTCGGCCCGGGGCACATTGATCTCAACAACTGTAGAACACTGCCGCGCGCCGTGCCGCGGAGTCTCGGAACCGCGTACACGCCGGACCCGACTGCCGCGGCGGGGCCCTATTCCCGGCATTTCCGGCCCATTCGGAAAGCCCTGCGGGCCGCGCGAGGGTGGGAGAAAGACCCTAAAGTCCGGGTTTCCGGCTACCGGGAAGCCGCATCGGGTGCCAGCGGAGCTTCGCCGGTGCTGCAATAAGGCACGGGCAAGATGCCGACGGCTTCCGCCACTAAGGCTCGGCAGGAGCCTCGCCCTCCCGATCTTGCGGATTGCCGGGAACGCGCCGCGAAGGAGCCGGGAACCGGCCGTTTCGGTTTGACGGGTGCAAGAACGTGACGTAGGTTTTCTATCAGGAACAGCTCCCGTGCCCAGAACGCGCATAAGGCCCACACGGACCGTGGCGCCGCAACGCTCTTCCAGCTATTCTTACAGTCTTTCCGTCTTCTCGTCGCAACTGACACATCCACTGATTCTTTTCCAAAGGGGATCTACTGTGAACAGCCTTATCGGACACAATCGGCGGCGTGGGTGGCTGCAATCTCTATTGTCGCGAGGCCGTTCGCGTCAAGGTACGATTCTCCTGTTGACGGCCTTGATGATGGCTGTGATGCTCGGCGTGGTCGCCTTCGCGGTCGATCTCGGCTTCATCATGGTGGTCGAGACCCAGCTCCAGTCCGCCGCCGACTCGGCTGCCCTTGCGGCGGCGGGCACGATGGCGGGAACTGACGAGCAGATCATCGCCACCGCCCAGGAGTTTGCGGGATACAACGTCGCGGCCGGCCTTCCGGCGACCGTCGCCAACGGCGAGGTGGAATTCGGCACCTGGGACACCACGTCCTCGAGTTTTACCCCCGCGCCCACATTCGGCAATGCCGTTCGGGTCACCGCCCGCGTCAACGACAGCACCAACAACAACGGGCTGTTCTTTGCCCGGGCCCTGGGCAAGGACAAGTTCGCGACGCAGGCCTCGGCCATTGCCATGGGCAATCCCCGCGACATCGCCTTCGTGGTCGACCTGTCCGGCTCCATGAACAACGATACGGAACCCTGCTGGGCTACCTACGAAATCACGAGCGTTTTCGGCTCCCAAGGGTACCCGACGGTCGGCTCCGACATGGTGCAGCAGGTGTACACCGAGTTCGGCTATGGATCGTTCCCCGGCACGCTTCAGTGGGTCGGCGCGCCGCTGGGCGTGGCTGCCGACAGCAACGCCTATGCGAATCTCACCAAGAACGCCGGCCCCCTGACCGCCGCAAGCATTCCGAGCACCTACAAGATTCTCACCACCGACAGCGAGGCCACCAGGAAGCTGAAGGCGTACAAATGGATGATCGACTATCAGCTCGCGGCCATCATGCCCGCCGCCCAACCGACCCCCAACAGTTCCACCAACTACAACTATTGGTTGAAGTACCTCGACTACATCCTCCAGAGCACGTCGGTCACCGGCCGCGGGACCCTGCCACCCAGCCAGGACAGCGACCGGATCACGGGATTCGGCAATCCGTACACCGACTCCTATCCCACCGCCGGCACCACGGAGCGGAACAGCTACCGGAACAAGCTGGGGTATCGCACCTACGTCCAGTTCATGATGGACTTCGGCCGGAACGTCAAGCCCGACGGCGTCAACTATGTGCCCCTCTCGGTCAACAGCCCCTACTGCCCGTACCACGACGAGGCCACGGCCGGCGGGACGTTCAGCTTCCCGCCGTCGGAGCAGCCCACGCACGCGATCCGCCGGGCCCTGATCGCCGGAATCCAGGAGGTCAAGAGGCACAACAACACGATCCCCGACATGAACCAGCGCGACTGGGTGTCGGTCGTCACCTTCGACACCACCAGCGGCACGGTCGTCCACTACAGCCTGACCGGCGACTACGACGCCGCCATGCTGGCCTGCACTAATCTCCAGGCTGCCGGCGACAACGCCGCCAGCACCGCCACGGAAACCGGACTGATCGCGGCCCGGCAGCACATCGATCGCCCGGAAAACGGCGGCGTCGGCCGCCGCCATGCCGAGAAGGTGGTCGTCCTCCTAACCGACGGCATCCCCAATCTCAAGTCGAGCACGGACGCCGCGGTGAGCGCCTATCGGTCCAGTCATCCGAGCAGCAACTTCTACGGCGGCAGCGCCGAGCTGTGCAACGACGCCGCCCTGATGCAGTCGATGACGATGCAGTTGGAGCGCTGGCGGGTCTTTTCCGTCGCGATCGGCTTGGGCGCCGACTACGACTTCATGGACCGCATGTCCCGCACGGGCATGACCGCCAACAGCTCGGGCCAAGGTCCCCGCACCAGCGGCAGCCCGGTCGCCTACGAGCAGGAAGTCTCTACGATCTTTCACAACATCATCACCAATCCGCAGGTCCGGCTGGTGAAGTAAGGCCGCGCCACGCCTTTTGATTTGACTGCACGGCAAACGCGACCTAGGTTTGCTAATAGGTGGAGAGCCGTCTTTCCTGGACGGCACACCGCGGACGCCCCCGATCGACCCCAGAAACCTCTGAAGGTCACGCGGGCTTCCGGGCAGAATAGGCACATCGACAGATTCTTCTCGAAAGGGGATTGCCATGAGCTGGCTTCACGAACATGCTGCGCGCCGCCGGTGGTTACGATGGTTCCTCCTGTTGGCGTTTCTAGGGCTGTGGGCCGCGGCCTCCCCGGCGGCGCTAGGGGAAGTCGTCCGCGTGGAGGAAGACTGGGAGCTGGTGATCGGCGACCCCGATCCGAACAGCGCTTCGCCGCAGGTCACCTGCGCGATCTCCCCCGTGGGCGACTGCGCGTGGCTCTACGCGGCATTTGAGCTGAACCAGTGCAGTCTGCCTGCCTTCCAGCCGGGAGGCATGCAGCTCCAGGTTTGGCAGTGGGAATCGCCGCAGGTGGAGAAGACGGGGCCGGCGGCCGGCCTGCTGGCCACTCCCGGCGAGACGATCCGCTGGACCCAGGGCATGCGCGTCAACGACGGCGTCCTGGTCTTTGAGGTCACTGGCGGCAGCTCCACGACCTGGGACGATTTCGGAGCATCGGGCTCGCTGAAAGTGGTGGCCCCCATGCACCTTTACAGCCTGGACTACTACAGTCCGGATGCCTCCGTGGCCAAGTCCGGCGTAGGCTATGCCGCCAACCGCGTCGAGCGCCTGGTGCTCAAGCGGGTCCGCTACTTCAGCTCGACGGGCGAGCAGTGGGAAGACAACACGGAACGGGTCGTCCACAGCGAAGGGGATTGAGCCTCTTGAGGGCGCGCTGACAAGAGCCGTGCTTTCGTTCGCGCCGGCGGCCCACCTGCGGCCGCCGGCGCCGGGCGGTCGTGAGGAAACCGACTCGTTTTCCTGATGCCTTGAGTTTTCTCTTCCAGGAGTGCTAAGACCTCGCGGGGGACTTGCAGCCATGGCTACGATGCGTCGTCGCTCGGACCGCTCCGGTGCCGTCTTGATCGTCACCCTGTTGATGATGGTCCTCATGCTGATCTTCGTGGCGATGGCAGTCGACCTGGGCTATATTCAGGTGGCCGCCACGGAGATGCAGCGCTCGGCCGACGCATCCGCCATCGCCGCCGGCTGGCACTTGTTGAGTGGAATGGGCCCGGGCGGCGCCGGGGGCAGTCCGACGGCACTGACGGCCGTCCGCAACACGGCCAGCCAGTTCGCCGGGCTGAACGCCGTCACGAGCTCTCCCCCCTCGCTGGCCTTCGAGGACGCCACCATCGGCCAACTGGCTTACCCCTTCGGCCAGGCCTCGTTCACTTTCGCGGACCCCAGCCAGTACAACGCCGTCTCGGTCCGGGTCCGCCGCACCGCCCAGCAGAACGGCGAGATCAGCCTTTTCTTCTCCCGGATCATGGGAATGAGTAGTCTCGGCCTCGACGTCGACGCCACCGCGGCGTTCTGCAACAACTTCCGCGGGTTCCGCACTCCGTCGTCGGGTGAGAATTCGGACTTCCTTCCGTTCGCTCTTGATAAAGAGACATGGGACAACCTGATCCAGAACGGCGTGGGAACCGACGACTACAAGTTCGACCCCGTGACGCAGACCGTCGTTTCCGGGTCCGATGGGATCAAGGAAGTGAACCTTTATCCCCAGGGGACCGGCTCGCCGGGGAACCGCGGCACCGTTGACGTCGGCTCCAGCAACAACAGCACCGCCGACATCTCCCGCCAGATTCGCTACGGCGTCAGCCAAGCCGACTTGGCCTACCACGGCGGGAAACTCGAGCTGGATGCAAGCGGCCAACTGATTCTCAACGGCGACACCGGCATTAGCGCCGGCATCAAGGACGACCTGGCCTCGATCATCGGCAAGCCGAAGGCGATCTTCATCTTCAGCCAGGTCCAGGGTCCCGGCAACAACGCCATGTACACGATCGTCGACTTCGCCGGCGTCCGCGTCTTGAACGTCAAGCTGACCGGCAGCATGTCCTCCAAGAACGTCATGATCCAGCCGGCCGGCACCATCATGAAGGGCGGGATCCCGGCGACCGACGGCATCGTCCACAGCCAGTACATCTACTCGCCGGTCGTCCTGGTCCGCTGATTGCTCGCCCCTCAAAACAGCCGCCGCTGGCTCGGTTGGCCCAGCAGGTGGGCGTCGAAGCCGGCGTCGCGGAGCCGCTCCACGAACGACTCCGGACCGTGCGTGCAGTAGACCCGGCGCGGCGCCACACGCTCGACCGCTTCGAGCAGCTCGTCGTAATCGGCGTGGTCGGACAAGGGAAGCGCATAGTCCACCCCGAACCGGTACTTGGCCCGCCCGTCGATCGCCCAGCCGGTCACCGCAAACCGGACCTCGCGGGCGGACGCGGGCAGCCGGCGGGTGCGTGGGGGGACGATCAGCACGTGCCCCGGCTCCGGCCGCTTCGGAAGCACCCCGCGGTGGCCCAGCGTCACGCCGAGCGACTCGTACACCTGGCTGATCGCGTGGATATCCCGGTGCTGGAGCACGGCAAAGCCCCGCGAGGCGAGCACGCGAGTCACCTCCTGCGCCTTTCCCAGCGTGTAGGCTTCGACGACCGGCGTGGCGCCGGCGGCCAGCGCGCGGCGGAGGTGCTCGCAGAGCTGTTCGATGACCTCGTTGCGGGGCGGGAGCCGGTAGTCGGGATGGCCGTACGTGCTTTCGATCACGAGGATGTCGGCGTGCGGCAATTCGGCGCGCTCGGCGGTCGCCGACTCGCCCAGCTTGAAGTCGCCGGTGTAGAGGAGCGACTGGTCGCCGTCCTCGGCCAGGAGCATGGCCGACCCGAGGCAGTGACCCGCCGGGTAAGTGGTCAGCCGCAGGCCCCGCCACTCCAGGGGCGCGCGATACGGCATCTCCAGCGTCTCGCGCCGGCCGAGGCGGAACTGGTAAAGGGCGGCGGTTTCCGGGGTGCAGAGGGCGTACTCGTGCCGGGCGATGTGATCCGTATGCGCGTGGGAAACAAACGCCCGCGGCTGCCGCCGGCGGAAATCGACCGCCAGGTCCGCCTTGGTCAGCTTCAGCCCGCCGTCCCAGTGAAACACGCCGACGCGCCCGTACCGCTTTCGGTGAGGAGAGAGTCTTGGTGACAGGGTTAAGAAAGCCTGAACTCGCGGCAACTGTGCCCGTGCGCCAGTATTGGCGCCACACATACGTCCAACGAAGGGGGCATTACCGGCTTCTCGGGGTAGCTTGGGGCCTCCGCCTTCGTGCCGAGGGGGAATCGTCTGGGCCGACTGGTGCCGCTTTCAAGTTGCACCGAAGTAGCTATAGTAAGATGTTAGCGCCGGGTTTCCTACAGGGGGCCCCGACGGTGGGGTTTCATCATGCTTACCGACCACGCTGACCGGATCGGCACCGCTTTCGCCGTTGATTTTGCGCCGCAGTTTGGCGTAAAAGTGGCGAATGCGGCAGATGAGATCTACGTGAAGTACGAACCCGCGGAGGTGAACGCGGCCCCGCCCGTGACCTACTTCTATCGGTGGCCCGCGGATCAGCGATTCCTCTTCATGAGTCATCAGCGGATCGCTTGGCACACACTCGGGCTTTCGTGGTGGCGCGAGCATCTGAACGAGCATGGTGCCGTCGTCAGGACCGCTCTGAACGTCATTGGTGTACAGCGGCTAAAGAGGATCGGGTTCAGGGTCAGTGCGTACTTGCCCCTTGAAATGTCACACGCCGAGATGACTGACCTCCTTTTTGGCAGCTTCCTGGTCCCAAGAAAGAACCTGGAAGAGGCCGGCGGCGAGGTGACGGATTCGCTGGTGCAGTTGGAGGGCAAGCACCACGGCTTCGAATACCTGCTCCGAATTAGTCCAATGACGAAACAGCAGATCTCGGACGGGTTCCTGGCTTTGCCGAACCTAGAGCAGTTCATGCGGAATAAGTTCGTTGACTCCGGCATCAAGGACTTTTACGATCGCATAACCCAAAGCGACTCGCTATTGTTCGACCTTGATCTCTTTCAGAAGGACCTCCAGGTTGATGTGGTGGACAACTTCTTGAGAGAGTCACTGTGTGCGGCCGAGGCAATGGCCGACGTGTGTGTGCGACAGTTGCGTTCAAAGCCGGTTAAGAACGGGAAGTAGAATGGGGAAACTAGAGACGGGAGCAAACGAGACCGCGGTCACTCTCGCAGGAAAACAAGCGACCGGGCTGACCCTCTCGATGGACATCTCACACGAGTTGGGGACGTCTTTGGACGATCGGACGGTGGAAAGGACTGCCATCGTCAGCCCCTCGGTGTGGCCAACAAAAGTTATCGTTACGTCGTCTGTGGTGGGTGGTGGAGCCCGCGCGCTTAAATCGCCAGGATACCTGGCGACGATCCGCCGCCGCGAGTCGGGAAGGATTGCAGGACTTATTGGCGCTCTCGGAACGCACGCGAATGACGAGGATCTTGTCGTTTGGACACATGAGCCCCTGGAGAAGCTGCGAAACCTTATCCACAGACTTTCAGAAGCGGAGGAGTTCTCGGAACTCGAGCACGAAGGGAACAGTTGCGAGATACTCAGGCAGCTCCGCGATACCTTCCTGGACCGCGGCTGGGAACGGTATCGAGACGCCAAAGTTCGCGCGTTGGCGGTGAAGATCCTCCAGAAACTCGCCAGTGCCGACGAGGTGTCCGGGGACGATGCCTCCCAGACGATAGACCTGCTTCTCGACCTCGGCCTCAATCCAGCCGTGGGCACGCTGCTCCAGTATGCCGAAGAAGAAGTATCTGATTGAGACTTCTGCGGTCCCTGTTGCGCTCGGGGAATCAACGCCCGCGCACTGTGCCCACTTCCGTGCCGCGGTAGCTGGGGGCACTCAGGACACGTCAATCTATATCCGCAAGGAGTTCCTTAAGCGCTGGGTATGCTACTACATCAAAATGGCTTTCACGGTCGATCATTTCGGGAACCTGGCCGACGCGTTGCACCACCTAAACCAGGCATTCGGCATTCGCGACGTGAAGGCGGCAAACCACGCGATCACGTTGCTCCTGCGCCAGAAGGGTCCAATAACCAATCGGCGGACCATGGCCAAGGAACTGGCCCGCCTAGCGATAGCTGAAGTCAGAAAGTTCGACCGAGCGTTTCGGACTAGGACGCAGAACTCTAGCCGTTGCTCAATCGGCAGTAAGGAACTCAAGGTGGATTTCAACCACCTCTTCGAGGATCTTAGAGCTTTCATCGAGTCCGTCGGTGTCGTGAACGACTGCCCGGTCAACGAGTTTCTCGGGTTGGATAGGCCGAGTAAGGCATCGAAACTGCTCGATAACGAACTGATTCGCACGAAGACGGCGGCCGGTCAGAACTTGGCGAAACTCCAGGCTCAGAAGAAATGGGTAACGTGCAAGGAATGCCGAACCATTGGGGACGCCGTCATCGCTTTGGAGCAACCAGCGGGCTGGTGTTTGCTTCATATCGACAAGGACTTCACGATCCTGTGTGAGGTCTTGCAGAGGGAGCACAAGCCGATTCCTTCCGAGTGGGCCATTGAGTCGGGCGTGCCAAACGGGGATTGACCACGGCCATCCCGGGCGCGTTGGTCAGCGCAGCCCGACATCCCACTGAAATGCCGAGGTCTCTCGCGTCGATCTTGGTTTGTCGTTGGTCCGCGAAAGGCTGGAGGTGTGCCGGCGGCTGGGGCATCGGCGGGTGGTCGTGGTGGGCCACCCGGAGTTCTATCCGCGTTTCGGCTTCATCCGGGCACGGGCGAAGGGCCTCAAAGCCCCGTTTCCGGTCCCTGACGAGGCATTCCTGCTGTGCGAGCTGACGCCTGGGGAGTCGCCGAGCTACGGCGGGTAGGTCGAGTATCCTCCGTGTTTCGGCGGCGTGTAGGGCCCGTGCAGCGGCGCACCCGGCGGCGGCCCGCGTCTTGACCGCTCCACCCCCATCGTGGTATAAGCCGGAAATCGGGAGGCCGTGCCGGTGCCTCCCCGGCTGTACCGATTTCGAGCGATCCTCCCATGGCGCTGGTCACCTTGCGGGTCGTGGATGGGGCCGATCGGGGGCGGGTCTTCCGCGACGTGCCCACTCCCGTCACTGTAGGCCGTGAGGAAGGGAACTCGGTCCAGTTGAACGACGAGCGGATCAGCCGCTTCCACCTGAAAATCCAGGAGGACCAGGAGAAGCTGGTGCTGACCGACCTGGAGAGCACCAACGGCACCAAGGTCAACGGCGAAAGTGTCCGCCTCTGGATCCTCCGCCCCGGCGACGCGATCTCCGTCGGGCGAACGGCGCTACTGTTTGGTGCCCCCGAGGAGATTGCCCAGCGACTGGCCCGGCTGCGGGGGGCCGACCTGTCGGCGGCGGTCTCCCTGGATTCCGAGGACTTGGAACAGGCCTCTCCGCCCCTCCTGCTCGAATCCGAGTTCCATCAAGGGGATGCCGCGGAGGCCTGGGCGACGCTGCACACCCTGCTCCCCCCCGAGCTGCCGGATGGGCTGAGCCCGGGCCAGGCCGCCCAATTGTCGGAGCTTTTGGAGTACTTCCTGCTGCGGATGCGCAGCCTCGTCGAGACCGTCAAAGTCCCGCCCCGCTCCGAGACCGTCACCCTCGAACAGCGCCAGTGGCAGAACCTCCTGGACCTCCGGGTCCGCATTGCCGAGTACCTCCGGACGATCGGGGAGCCGGAGAGTTAGGCGTTTTTCCTCTCGGGTGGCAGATACAATTCCCTACGGGCCGTGGTAGAATCTTGCCCACGATTGCACGAGGCAACCCTTTCGACCGCGGGGGATCAGGATGAGCGCGCCTCCTTTTGTCCATCTGCACTGCCACAGTCACTACAGCCTGCTGGACGGGGCCGGCTCGCTGGACCGGCTGATCGATCGGGCCAAGGCCCTGCGGATGAGCGCGCTGGCCCTGACCGATCACGGCAACCTCTACGGGGCGCTGGAGTTCTACCAGAAGGCCAAGGCCGCGGGGATCAAGCCGATCCTCGGCTACGAGGCGTACGTCGCCCCGGGGAGCCGCTTCCACAAAGACTCCGCCACGATGAAGGAGGCCAGCTTCCACCTGACCCTCTTGGCCGAGAACCGCACCGGCTTTCAGAACCTGTTGAAGCTGGCCTCGGCCGCGTTTCTGGAGGGCTTCTATTTCCGGCCACGCATCGACAAGCAGCTCCTCGAGGCCCACCGCGAGGGGCTCATCTGTCTCAGCGGCTGCATCTCCAGCGAGCTGAACCGCGCCCTGATCGGCTCCACCGAAAAGGACCTCCAGAAGGCCGCCGACGTGGCCGACTGGTTCCGCTCCGTCTTCGGGGACCGCTATTTCATCGAGATCCAGAACAACGGGCTGGACGTGCAGCAGACGGCCCTCGCGGCGGCCGCGGAAGTCGCCCGCCGCACCGGCATCCCCCTGGCGGCCACCAGCGACGTCCACTACGTCGACCGCGAGGACGCCGACGCCCAGGACATTCTGCTCTGCGTCAACACCGGCAAGTTCCGCACCGACGCCAAGCGGATGCGGATGGGGAGCAAGGAGTTCTTCCTGCGCAGCCCCGAGGAGATGTACGCCGCATTCCCGGGCCGGGAAGAGGCCGTGCGGCGCACCCAGGAGATCGCCGACCGGGTGGAGATCGAGCTGGATCTCGGCCGGCGGCATTTCCCGATTTACGTCCCGCCCGACGGGAAGACTTCGGAAGAGTGGCTCCGGGAGCTGTGCCTCCAGGGGCTCAAGGAGCGCTACCGGAACGATCCGCGGCGGTGTGCGGACGGCGAGCTGGCCCCCGACGTCATCGAGCGGCTCAACCGCGAGCTGGACGTCATCTACAAGCTGGGGTTTCCCAACTATTTCCTCATCGTGTGGGATTTCGTGCGGTTTGCCCGGCAGCGAGGGATCGAGGCCACGGCCCGGGGCTCCGGCGTGGGCTCGCTGGTGGCGCACGCCCTGTACCTGAGCCCCATCTGCCCGCTCAAGTACGACCTGTTGTTCGAGCGCTTCCTCGACGAGAACCGCCGCGAAGCCCCGGACATCGACATCGACTTCTGCCAGCAGCGCCGCGGCGAAGTGATCCAGTACGTCAAGGAGAAATACGGCCACGACACCGTAGCCCAGATCGGCACCTTCGGGACGCTGGCCGCCCGGGCGGCCATCCGCGACGTGGGCCGGGCCCTGGGGCTCTCGATTCCCCGGGTCAACGGCGTCGTGGCCCTGGTCCCCGAGCAGTTGGGCATCACGCTCCCGGCCGCCCTGGCGAAAAGCGACGCCCTCAAGAAGGCCTACGACTCCGACGCCGAGGTCCGCGAGCTCTTGGACCTGGCGATGCAGGTCGAAGGGCTGGCCCGCAACGTCGGCACGCACGCCGCCGCCGTGGTGATCGCCGATCGCCCTCTGGTGGAACACCTCCCTTTGCAGCACGTGCAGGGAAAGGGGGAAGTCATCACGCAGTGGGCCATGGCCGACGTGGAGCGGGCCGGCCTCTTGAAGATGGACTTCCTCGGCCTGCGGAACCTGACCATCCTTGCGAAGGTCGTCGGGCTGATCGAAGAGACCCGCGGCGAAAAGGTCGATCCCTACAGCTTCCCGCTGGACGATCCCGCCACGTTCGCCCTGCTCTGCAACGGCGAGACGAAGGGGGTCTTCCAGTTGGAGAGCGGGGGCATCCGCGACCTGCTGCAGCGGATGAGGCCCGATCACTTCCGCGACGTCATCGCCACCAACGCCCTCTACCGGCCGGGGCCTTTGGAGGGAGGCATGGTCGACGACTACATCCAGGTCAAGCACGGCCAGAAGCAGCCCGAATACAAACACGCCGTGATGAAAGAAGTCCTGGAGGAGACCCACGGCGTCATGGTCTACCAGGAACAAGTGATGCGGATCCTCAACCGGTTGGGCGGGATCAAGCTCGCCAACGCCTACACCTGCATCAAGGCGATCGGCAAGAAGAAGCTCCCGATCATCGCCAAGTTCCGCGAGGAGTTCGTCGCCGGGGCGCAGGAGAAGAAGCTCTCCAAGAAGGCGGCCGAGGAGGTCTTCGGCCTGATCGAGAAGTTCGCCGGCTACGGCTTCAACAAGAGCCACTCGACCGCCTACGCCCTGATCGCCTACATGACGGCGTACCTGAAGGCCCACTGGCCGGTCGAGTTCATGGCAGCGCTCTTGTCGAGCGACATGCCCAACCGCAACTTCACCAAGAAAGACTCCCTGGTGGAACACCTGGAGGACTGCCGGCGGATGAGCCTCGAGGTCGTGCCGCCGGACGTCAACCGCTGCGGGCCCGAGTTCGAGGTGTCGGACGGGAAGATCCTCTTCGGCCTCGGGGCGATCAAGGGCTGCGGCGAGAGCGCCGCGCAGGCGATTGTGGCCAGCCGTCGCGCGTCGGGGCCGTTCCGCAGCCTGTTCGACTTCTGCGAGCGGCTCGACCCCGGCTCCGTCAACCGCACCGCCATCGAGGCCCTCGTCAAGGCCGGGGCCTTCGACCGGCTCGGGGCCCGGCGGGCCCAGTTGTTCCAGGCGATCGACCGTGCGATGCAGTCCGGGGCGGCGGCCGCGGCCGATCGCCGCTCCGGCCAGTTGTCTTTCTTTGCCGGCGGCGAGGAGGCCGGCGGCGAGGCCGGCAAGGAGGCCCTCGAACAGACCGTCGCGGCCAGCCTCCCCAATGTCCCCGAATGGGACGACCGCGAGAGACTGGCCAAGGAAAAGGAGGTCCTCGGGTTCTACCTCTCCAGCCACCCGCTGGCCGAATACCAGAAAACCCTGGCCCAATACTGCTCGTACAACGCCACCGAAGCTGCGGACCTGAAGCACCGCACCGAGGTGATGCTCGGCGGGATGCTCTCGGCGATCAGGTTCGCGCACACCAAGAACCCCCGCCCCGGCAACCCCTCCCGCTACGCCACGTTCGACCTGGAGGACATGGACGGGCTCATCCGCTGCATTCTCTGGCCCGACCTGTTCGTCCACTACGGCCACCTCGTGCAGCCGGACGCCGTCCTTGTGGCCTTGGGCACCGTCGACAAACGCCCCGGGAGCGACGAGGCCAACCTGATCGTCACCGAGCTGATCCCGCTGGAGGATCTCGACGGCCGTTTCACCCGGGGCATTGTCGTCCGGATGCTCGAAGACGTCCACGGGATTGCCGGGCTCGAACGGCTTTACGAAATCCTCCGCGGCTACCCGGGCAACTGCGAGCTGCAACTGCTGATCTACCTGGCCGACGGCACCCGAGTCTCCTGCAACTGCGAGGGCTTGAGGGTGGAAATCGGCAAGGAAATGCGGCGCCGCGTGGAAGAACTCCTCGGACCCGGCAACCTCAGGCTCCTGCCGGCAGCCGTGGGGGCCAACTCGTCGCATCGCTCGAACGGCTCTTCCGGGCGCAGCGCTTCCCCTAAAGGGGGAGTTCGCCGGTGAGTTCCCCTTCACAGAGGGGTACTGGAGGCGCAAGAAGGCCTAGCACGCCCGAGACTACAGGCTCCGAGCGGGCCGGCCAGCGCGAGACACCACCGAGCCTTCCGGCGCACCGGCAGGCCAATTTGTGGTCTATTGCTTGTCTTGCCCAACCTCCCCAATTAAGATCAAGGGAGTGCCTTGTTCGATGGGCCAATTATACGCTCCCATCCCCGGCGCCATGCCGGCGCGGTGGGAGCGTTCCGGACAAACTCTCGGGCAAAGGGAGAAGCTCGTCATGCGCTGGCAAGTCGTCGGGATTCGGATGTTCTTCCTGGCCGCGGTGATCCTCGGCCTGTTCTGCTCGCCCTCCCCGGTCGTGGCCCAGAACAACAACAATAACCAGAATCAGAATCAGAATCAGAATCAGAACCTCGGAGTCGCCGGCATCGAGGTCGACGCCCAGGGCGTCCTCCGAAAGCGGGTCTTCTTTGAGCCGCTCAGCGGCCAGCGGATTGCCGCCGCCAGGGCGGCCCTGAACCGCGACGTGATCCCCTTCAGCAAGCTCCGCAAAGTCTCGCTCACTCGGCTGGAGCAAGTTCTCCGCCAGAAAAACGGCGTGCTGACCGACGAGATGCGGAGCCTGGCCGGCCTGCTCCGGGCCCGGTACGTCTTCTTTTATCCCGAGACCGGAGACATCGTCATCGCCGGCCCGGCGGAGGGCTGGGCGACGGACGCCTCCGGCCGCGTGGTCGGAATCACGTCGGGCCGGCCGGTGTTGCGGCTGGAAGACCTCGTGGTTGCCTTGCGGGCGTTCCCGCCGGGGAAATCGGGGGCTGAAGTGATCGGCTGCTCGATCGATCCCACCCCGGAGGGCCTCGCCGCGACGCAGCAGTTCCTCCGCAGCCTCCCCTCCAACCTGATGGTCGGCCAAGAGCGGCTCCTTGCCGCCCGGGTCCTCGAAGGGCTGCCCCGCGCCCAGGGAATGCACCAGGTTGCCGTCCACGGCGTTTCCCCGAAGACCCATTTCGCCCAGGTGCTGGTCGAAGCCGACTATCGCATGAAGCTCATCGGCATCGGCCTGGAGCAGCCGCCGGTCCGGATGGTCAGCTTCATCGAGCGCGTCAACCCCTCGCACGTCGCCCGCAACGCGCTGTTCCGCTGGTACTTCGTCCCCGATTACCAGTGCGTGCGGATGAGCGGCGACGGCCTGGCCATGGAGCTGGTCGGCGACGGCGTGAAGCTCATCGGCGAGAATGAGATGGTCACCTCGTCGGGCCAGCGCGGGGCCGCCGTCCCCGGGCGAGCCAACATCGCCAGCCAGGCCTTCGTCACCAGCTTCACGCAAAAGTACCCGGCATTGGCCGACCGCTCGCCGGTCTACGCCGAGCTGCGGAACCTGATCGACGTGGCCGTCTTGGCGGCCTACATCCAACAGCAGGATTACTACGGCAAGGCCAACTGGAAGATGGAGTTGTTCGCCAGCGAGAAATCGCTCCCCCTGGAGACCTACGCGGCCCCGAAACTCGTCGAGCCGGCCGTCAATGCCGTCATGAAGTCGGGCCGCCTGATGACCCCCATCGCCGGCGGCGTCCACATCGAGGCCCAAATGGCGGTCAAGCCGGAGAACGTCCTCTCCGACGAGAAGGGGAACGTGACCAGGCTCCGCGGCGCGGCCAAGCCGGAATTGGCTCCCGGCCAGTGGTGGTGGGACTGATTCCGGCATCAGGAGCCCGAGTGGAGCGTGTTCCTTCATCGAAAAGCCTTTCCGGGCCGGACGTCGGACGTGCCGGCCCGCTCTGTTTCTTGGCCCCGCTTCCCACCGGCTGCCGTGGCGGGCTAGATTGGTGGCCGAGGAACGCCGGATGGACCCCCTGTACTCTATCTTCGCCGTTTTCGGGCTGATGGCGGCCGTGGTGCTCGGGCTTCGCCTGTTTGTGCGGCGGCCCCGCGGCATCTCGTGGGAAGACCCGCCCGGCGTCCGCACCGTGGCGATCTTCTCCGGCGACGCCCCCGAGTTCTTTCGCGACGACCGGGAAGACAAACCCTACGTCGGCGTCCGGCTGTTCCAGATGCTCTGCGACGGGCTGGCGGCCCGGGGCATCGTCGTCCAAAACCGCCGCAACGTGCAGAACGCGCAAGGCGCCGACTGCGTTGTCGGGGAGACAAGGTTCGGCCTTGTATTGGAGTGGCTCGAAGGGGACGAGGCGAAGCGATGGGTGGCGAGCGTGGACTGGTCTCCGCGGACCGGGGCCGAGCGCCGGCACGTGGCCCTGACCCACCAGGTGTTCGCCCCTCCCGACTCCCACGAGCTGCGGCGGCTGCTGGCCGCGCTGGACGGCTGGCTTAAGGACCAGCCGACGCTCAGCCGGATCGGCTGGCACCGCAAGGAGAACTGGCTGATGGAAGACACCACGGACCCTGCGCCCGGCCCGATCAGCGCGACCGACCCGCCCAGATAGGCCCGCCATGTGGCACAGCCGCCCTCGGCTGTGCTGCCTTCTCGTGCCGCGTTGCACTCCGACACGCGCACGATTAGGATACTGGTCCTCAGGAGGACAACGCACGTTGTGGTGCCGCCGTCTCCGCGGCGATGAAGAAGGCCCTCGCACTAATCGAAGCTTGACGTGGCAAAGCCATTTCACGAAGGGTCAACAGCAGCAAAGGGAGCCATGATCATGAAACGCCGTACGATCTTGTGGAGTGCCGCCGTCGGATTTCTCCTGAATTGCGCGTGGTCGGAATCCCCGGCGGCCGACCCGAGGCCGACCGGGGCCAAAGGCCGGGAATTGCGGGTCTACATCGGCACCTACACGGGCCGCGGCAGCAAGGGGATCTACTTGTGCCACTTGGACCTGGCCGGCGGCAAGCTGCAGCTTGCCGGGCTGGCGGCGGAAGTGGCCCAACCTTCGTTCCTCGCAATTCACCCGAGCCGCCCGCTCGTGTACGCGGTGGGGGAGACGGGCGATTTCGGCGGCAAGAAGGCCGGGGCGGTGAGCGCCTTCTCCATCGACCCGAAGACCGGCATGCTGACCCTGCTCAACCAGCAGTCGTCGCAAGGCACGGGCCCCTGCCACGTCGTGGTCGACCGCAGCGGCCGCCGCGTGCTGGTGGCCAACTACAGCGGCGGGAGCATCGCCTGCCTGCCCATCGGCGAAGACGGCCGGCTGGGCGAGGCGACGGCCTTTGTCCAGCACGAGGGATCGAGCGTCAACCCCGAGCGCCAGCAGGGGCCCCACGCCCACTCCATCAATCTCGACGCCGCCAATCGCTTTGCCTTCGTGGCCGACCTGGGCCTGGACAAGGTCCTGGTCTATCGCTTCGATCCGTCCCAGGGGAAACTCGCTGCCAACGATCCGCCGGGCACCTCGCTGGCGCCCGGCTCCGGACCGCGGCATTTCGCGTTTCACCCCGGCGGCCGCTTCGCCTACGTGATTAACGAGTTGAAGTCCACGGTGACCGCCCTTGCCTACGATGCCCGGCGCGGCACGCTGGAGCCGCTCGAAAGCCTCTCCACGCTTCCCGAGGGATTCCAGGGACAGAGCACCACCGCCGAGGTCCAGGTCCACCCCTCGGGCCGATTTGTCTACGGCTCGAACCGGGGCCACGACAGCATTGCGATCTTCGCGGTGGACGCGACGACCGGAACGCTCCGCCCCGTCGGGCACGAGCCGACGCAGGGCAAGACGCCCCGCAATTTCGGCATCGACCCGACGGGTCGCTACCTCCTGGCCGCCAACCAGGACAGCGATAGCGTCGTCGTCTTCCGCATCGATCGAGAGAGCGGCAAGCTCAGCCCCACGGGCAGCTCGGTGACGGTGGGCTCGCCGGTGTGCGTCAAGTTCCTGCCGCCGCCGCGCTAGGCGGCGTTCTTCACGACGGGGGCGGAAACTCAATCCGCCCCGGTACGGGACGGGTTACAGGAACGTAGGTTATGCTGCAGCCTAGCGCGGCGTAGCCGACAACCAAAATCTTGCTCGGAAAGTAAGAAATCTGCGGCTAATACTATAACGCATACGGCGCCCTCCAGGCTTCGCGAGTCTGTGGACTGATATGCTGAAGCATAACCTACGGGGACTGGGAGTCACTTAATCGCGTGATCCGCCGGCTTGACGCCCTTGGTGTACTTGCCGAAGCCGAACCACGTCGGCCGGTACTCGCCCACGATCTGGGCGTTGGCCCGCGCCGGGATTTTGTCCTCCATCCCCAGGCACCAGAAGCTGGCATTGATCAGGAGCCGCCGGAGGCCCTCGCTCTCCAGGTCCGCCGAGGCGCCCATGGTGGTCGTGAAGACCCGGCCCACCTGGCCCTGGGCCCCCTGGTACGTCTTGATCCAGGCGATGGGCATCATGGGGTCGTTCTTCTTGCCTTCGACCGGCTTGTCGGCCGGCTTCATGCCTTCGAGCACCTGGCCCATCACCACCGGCTTGCTGTCGCCGGGGAGCGGGAGGCGCACGGTGTAGACGTCCGTCGGGGCCCAGATGTCCTCGCAGCCGCGGACGATGGGGTGATCCTCCATCCCCTTGGCGACCACGCCCCGCGAGCTCTGGTGACCGTGCGAGCCGTGGTGGTTGATCCACGTCTCCCCGAGGACCTGGCGGCCGAACCCGCCGTCCCATTGGCGGCTGTTGAAGCTGTAGCGGGCGTACTTCTTGCCGTCCTTGATGCTGAAGGCGTGGGTCGCCGTCCTCATGCCAATGATCGGCTTGCCCGACTCGACGTACTCGACGATGTGCCGCATCTGCTCGTCGGGCAGGTCGCGGAACCGCGTGGCGATAATCATCAGGTCGGCCGACTTCAGGGCCTCCAGCCCGGGGATGTTGCCGAGATTGTTCGGATCGATCGTCCCGTCCTCCGGATTGATCCCAAACAGCACCGTACACTTGAACCCGTGGTGCTTGGCCAGGATCTTGCCGAGTTGCGGCAGGGCCTCTTCCGAGCGGTACTCCTCGTCGCCGGAGACCAACACGATGTGCTTTCCCTTGCCGGGGCCTTCGAAGCCGTCGTACACGACCCACGGGTCCGCGGCCTGCACCCAGTTTGCCGCGAGCACTATGACCATTGCCAATACCGCAGCGCACGAAGTCCAACGAAACGCCGTTTTTCGCATCGCAGTCCCCTTCGTCAAAACGCCTTGGTGAGCCCGGGCATGGGAATCGGGTACCGGCCCTGGGCGTCGGGCATCACCGGTGCGGGCGAGTCCATCGTGCAGTTCTCCAGCCCGGGGGCCAGCTCGAGATTGGAGGCCAGGGCCTGGTCCCAGGTGACCAGTTGGCCGGAGTAGACGGCCATGCGGCCCAGGATCGAGGTCAACACCGCTTTGGCGCATCGCTCCGCTTCGTTGTACGGCTTGTCCCGGCGGATCGCCTCGAACAGGAGGTCGTGCTCGACCTGGTACTCCTGCGGCGTGGGGCCGCTGTAGCGCCAGACCTCGTTCTCGGGAGTCTGCTTCTGGTTCTTGTAGATCCGCGGCTTCGGCGCGGCGAGGCTCTCCATGATCACGGCGGAGCCCTTCGAGCCGTGGGCGTAGTCGGCGAACTCGCCCCAGCAGCCGTCCATGTGGCGGGCCTGGGCGTACAGCCGGGCCCCGTCGTCGAAGAGGTACTCGACCCAGTAATGGTCGAGCATCTGGTCCGGCGCCGAGCGGACCTGCCGGCCGCCCTGGCCCTGGGCGGCGACCGGCCAGGCGTTCTTGGCCCAGCAGCAGATGTCGATGTTGTGGATCAGCCAATCGACCAGGAAGCCGGCGTTGAGCCAGGTGTAACAGCTATAGTTGCGGATCTGGTGGGCCATCTCGCTCATCCCGGGCGATTTCGGAGTAAACCCGACGGCGCCGTGGACGCGGTAGGTCCGCAGCGTGTGGATCTCGCCGATCGCCCCGTCGTGGAGGCGCCGGATGGTTTCCTCGCGGGCCTTTTCGTGGCGCCACATGAGCCCGCCGGCGATCTTGAGGTTCTTCTGCTTGGCCGCCTCACCGGCGCGGAAGACCCGCCGGACCCCCGGGCCGTCCACGGCAAACGACTTCTCCATGAACACGTTGACGCCCTTCTGCACGGCATATTCCAGGTGGATCGGGCGAAAGCCGGCCGGCGTGGCCAGGATCACCACGTCGCTTGGGCCGAGCAGGTCGATGGCCTTCTTGAAGCCGTCCAGGCCGACGAACTGCCGATCCTTGGGCACTTCGACCTGCTTGGCGAACTGCTGCGAGAGGTTTTGGAGGCTGGCCTCGAGCCGGTTTGCGAAGAAGTCGGCCATGGCCCAGAGCTTCGTCGGCCCCTTGGTGGAGAGGGCCTGCGCGGCCGCCCCGGTCCCGCGCCCGCCGCAACCGACCAGGGCCACCTTGATGGTGTTATCCTCTCCGGCGTAACTGCGGGCGGCCAGCCCTCCGGCCAGCGCGGTGCCCAGCAGCGCGCCGCCGGACCGCTTGAGAAAATCGCGGCGCGAGGCGGTGCGGTTGACGCTCTTGTTTGCAGCGCTCATCAGAAGGTCCTCACTTTCCACCAAGGAATCTCGCTGAATCTCGAAAGGGGCCCACTCGATTACCCATTTTCGTTGCCCCGGGGCCCATGTCAACCGCTTGCCAACGGGATTGTCGCGAAAACCCTCAAACTGCCCACGCGGCAGGCTGCTCGCGTCTGGTCGTGGCATGGCGCGGGCCAATGCCTATAATGTGACGCAACCTCCGGATACGCTGCACGGGCCATGCGCCGGGATTCCGCCTTGGCACCCTGATTTTGCCGTACGAAGCACGATTGGAGTGGATGGACCGGCTATGACTCTCAACCTCCGCCGGATCTTAGGAACTCTTGCCGCGGCGCTTCTGCTGGCGTACACGGCCGCTGCCGCCGAGCCCGGGCCTGACGGCCTGATTGCGTCGCCGGAGCCCGGTTGGCCCCAGTGGCGCGGGCCGCGGCGCGACGGCCTTTCCGACGAGAAGGGCCTCCTTCCGAGCTGGCCTGCGGGCGGGCCGAGGCTGCTCTGGAAAACCGGCGCTCTCGGCCTCGGCTGGTCTTCGCCGATCGTCGTCGGCGACCGGCTCTACGTTACCGGCGACATGGAGGACGACCTGGTTATCTTCGCATTCGACTCGCGCGGCAATCGGAAGTGGCAGGTCAAGAGCGGCCAATCATGGAAAGGCTCGTTCCCCGGCGCGCGGGCCTGCTGCGCGTACTCCGAGGGCCGGCTCTATCACCTGAACGCCCACGGCCGGGTCGTTTGCCTGGAGGCGGCGACCGGCAACGAGGTTTGGGCCGTCAACGTGCTGGAGGCATTCCAGGGCCGCAACATCGTGTGGGCGTTGAGCGAGTGCCTGCTGGTGGACGGTCCTCGGTTGATCGTGACCCCGGGTGGCGCGAAGGCCCTCATGGTTGCGCTGGACAAGCGGACGGGCCGGCCCCTCTGGACCACCGAGCCGCTTGGCCAGGACAAGGCCACGTACAGCTCGCCCCTGTTGTTCCGCCACGCCGGGCGGAGGTTGCTGGCCAATTGCTCTTCGAGTCACGGCTTCGGCGTGGACGCCGACACGGGGAAGCTCCTCTGGTCGGTCGAGGTCCAGAATCGCCACGAAGTGAACGTGGCAACGCCGGTCTACAGCGACGGCTGCGTGTTCTACGTGACGGCCACGGGGACCGCGGGGGCCCTGTACCGCCTCCGCGCCGACGGGCAGGGCATCCGGGCCGAGCCCGCCTGGCAGACTCCGCTGGACACCTGCACCGGGGGCGTGATCCTGGCGGACGGCATCCTTTACGGAAGCGGCTACAGCCGGTTCAAGCACTGGCTCTCCCTGGATTGGCCGTCTGGGAAGATCCTTCACGAACTGAAGGATATGACCAGCGGATCGGCCGTCTACGCCGACGGCCGGCTCTACTGCCTGGCCGAAGACGGCCGAGTGGCGATGCTCAAGCCCACCGGCGGCGGCCTGGAGATCGTCAGCGAGTTTCTCCTTCTGGGAAAGCGGGCCCGCGAGACCTGGGCCCACCCGGTCCTCCTGGACGGCCGGCTCTACCTCCGCCACCACGACGCGCTTTGGTGCTACGACGTCCGGAAGCCGTAGCCGGCGGGTCGCCCTGGGCCCCTTGTTCGAGCCGCTCCTAGCCCGTCGCCTTGCCGGCTTGGGCCAGGTTGCGGATGATCTGCTGGGTGACCTTGGCCGGATCGAGGTCCACGGCCACCTCCATGTTGCGACGCCACACGGGAATGCGCCGGCGATCGAACACCGTCGCCCCGGTGGTCAGGTCTCCTTTGGTCTCCACGTCGCCGGCCATTTCCTCGGTCACGAAGAGTTCGGGATGGAGAACCGATAGCAGGGCCACCGAATCGTGGGCGTGGATCCCCTCGATCCCCGACTCCTGGCGGAAGGCCCGAAACGCCGGCGGAATGATCCTCCGCAGCAGCTTCCCCACCCGGGTCATCTCATCCGGCAATTCGTGGAGGAAATCGAAGGTCAACACAACCCGGTTGGTCACGTCGAGCGGGATCAGCGTTTTCGTCGATCGCGAGCGAAACACGGTCCTGGCCGACTTCGGATCGCAGTAGATGTTGAACTCCGCCGCCGGCGTGATATTCCCCGGGCCGGCGACCGTTCCGCCCATCATGACGATGCGCCCCACCATCGAGGGCAACTCGGGGTCGCGATGGAACGCCCGGGCGATGTTCGTCAAGGGCCCCAAGGTGACGATGGTCACCGCCTCGGGAGCCGCCCGGACCTCATCGCAAATGATCTTCTCCGCGGGATGTTGGACCCGCAGTTCCGCGACCTGCACGCCGACGTCGCCCAGCCCGTCCACCCCGTACAGATGGCGGCTGTCGACCGGCAGCCCGTCGTCCGGCGGAGAAGCCGCCCCGAACCGCGGCAGTCGCGGGGGGTCCAACTGCTCGACGATCGCTTGCACGTTGCGGGTCGCCAACTGCGGCGCGACGTTGCCGCCCACAGCCGTCACCGCGACCACCTCCACGCGGGGATCGAACAACGCCAAGCACATGGCCATGGCATCGTCGATCCCCGGGTCTACGTCGAGGATGACTTTCTTGAGCATAGGGTCTCCAGCCTGTTCGCTCTGAAGAGTCGATCGGCGCGGCGGCCGTGCCGCCAGCTCCGGGGGGCTGTCCTCAAAGCGATTGTAGGATCCACGGCCCGGCGGCACAATCGGGGGCGAAGCGATGGGCCTCTCGGGGGCCTCCGCCGCGAAGCCCCCGCGCCTTTTCGATCCGGGGCCCCAGGAGACCGCCGCTTTTGCGCGCCGGCGGGGGCGTGTAGAATGGTCGCGCCCCCTAAGGGAAGCCAACGGCCGCTTTCATCCTATCGCCATCGGACCCAGCGCGGTTGTCACGTGCAGACGCCAGAGCAGACGATCCTCGTGCAGGTTGAGGCCGGTCAGAACCTCTCGATGCAGGAGATGTTCGAGGCGATCAGCACCATCATGGAAGGCCGCTGGGGAGAGGATGAGATCGGCCGGCTGTTGTTGGCGCTGCACCGGAAGGGGGAGACGGTCACGGAAGTGGCGGGCGCGGCCGCCGCGATGCGAAAGCACGTCACGCCCATCCGTAGCAGCCGCCAAGGGCTGATCGACACCTGCGGCACCGGCGGGGACGGCTCCCGCACTTTCAACATCAGCACGGCAGCCGCCTTGGTCGTGGCTGCGGCGGGCGTCCCCGTGGCCAAGCACGGGAACCGCGGGATCACGAGCCGTTGTGGCTCGGCCGACGTTCTGGCGGCGCTGGGGGTCAACGTCGAGGCCGAGGTCCCCCGGGTGGAAGCCTGCCTCGACGAGCTGGGCATTTGCTTCTGTTTTGCCCCGTTGCTGCACATTGCCATGCGACACGTTGCCCCGGTTCGCAAGAGGCTGGGCGTCCCGACGATCTTCAACATCCTCGGCCCGTTGGCCAATCCGGCGGGGGCCCCCTTCCAATTGGTGGGAGTGGGACGAAGCCCGCTGCGGCCGCTCTTGGCCGAAGCCCTGAGAATGCTCGGCACCCGGCGGGCGGTTGTCGTCCACGGGTCGGATGGGCTGGATGAAGTCACCCTCAACGGCGCCACTTTGGTGACGGAGGTCAGCCGCGACGAGGCCGCCCAAGGCGAAACCACGCGAGACCTGCTGTGGAGCCCGGCCGATTTCGGGCTTCGCGAGGGCCCGTTGGATACCCTGCTGGTGGAGGGGCCGGAACAGAGCGCGGCTATTGTCCGCGGCGTATTGCGGGGCGAACCGGGGCCGGCCCGGGATATTGTCGTGGCCAACGCGGCCGCGGCCCTGTGGACCGCCGGCCGAGAGAGTTCTCTCGAGGCAGGGGCTCGGCTGGCTGCCGAGGCGATCGACAGCGGCGCCGCACAGGCAATTCTCGCTCGCCTTGTTGATCTCAGCAACCGATAGTCGCCCGGTCTCGTTGCCTGCGATGGGGCCCGCAAATGCGTGCGCGTCTGAGATAGTGGGCAAAATGAGAAGACTGGGAAATGAACGAGCGGGACTCGATCGAAACCGTTCGTCGAAACCGTCAACTGCCCTCGTTACGACGCTCCGCGTCGTAACGAGGGCCGAGGACGCTCCGCGTCCTCGCAGTCGTGCAACCGTAGGGTTCGCAACGAGTTCGGTCAAAGGGCCGCAGAGCGGCCCGGGCAGTGCGTTCCCACGCGGTGCGTTCCCACGCGGAGCGTGGGAACGAGACGTCGCGGACGGGCTCGACGAATGCTTGCGTCCCGTCAAACTGAACCCTTCTCCCTGAAACGACTTACAGCTCGCTGCCCCATTCGGGATTCGTCTTGTGGCTGGCACCGGGCTCAGCTACAATTCCCGGTCCGTTGGCCGCCAACGGCGGGGACGATTGGATTCCGCTTTCCGTTCCGCTGGTTGACCTTAGGGAGAAGGTCTCTGGGCCGGCGCAACGGCCCATGCTCATCGCCCGCTAGGGATTCGCCTATGTCCGCGGAATGGATGCCGCAAGAGAAGCCCTCGTTCGCAGAGCGGCCGCTGTTGGGAATCACCCGGCTGGTGTTGCGGTTTCCCGTGTTGACTCTGGTCCTCGGCGGGCTGCTGGCACTGGCCGCGGCGGGGTTGAGCCAGTGGCGGCTCGGCTTCCACACGAGCCGCCTGGACCTGCTCAATCCCAAGAGCGAGTTCAACCGCCTCTGGACGGAATACGTCCGGGAGTTCGGCGATCCGGAAGATGCCGTGATCGTGGTCGAGGGGCCCGGCCGGGAGCAAGTCGTTGCCGCCCGGGATGAGATTGCCGCGGCGGTCTCCCGGCAGAAGCAGCTTTTCTACTCGGTGCTCAGCCACGTCGATACCTCGAAGCTCCGCACCAAGGGCCTCTACTACCTCCCGCGGGAGACCCTCCAGCGGATCGAGGGTTTCTTGGACCAGGTCGAGCCGATCGTCCGCAACAACTGGGGGTCGCTGAATGTCGGGGAGATGGCGCGCCTGATGTGGTCGGAGTGGGAGCAGCTCGCAGCCCGCGGGCAAGCCCTTCCCGCCGAAGCCGAAACGCAATTCCTTCGTTTCCTGGGCAGCCTGCATGCCGCGCTGGGCGGTCGATACCAGTCCCCATGGCCGAGATTGCAGGTTCCCCCGGCGCCGGCCGACGACCCCGACACGGGCGAGCTCTTGGCCGACGGCGGCCGGATGGGGTTCGTCTTGCTGCGGCTGGCCGGCGATGAGAGCGAAGGGGACTTCGTCCGCGGGCGAAAACCGATCGAGGCCCTCCGCCGCGTGATCGCCCAGGTGCAAACGGCCCATCCGCAAACCAGGATCGGCCTGACCGGGCTGCGGGTGATCGAACACGACGAGATGCTCTCCAGCCAAACGTCGATGACCCAGACGAGCTTCCTTTCCCTGGTGGGCGTATCGCTCCTGTTCGTCGCCGGTTTTGGCGGCTGGCGGCATCCGCTCCTGGCCATGATCTCGCTGACGATCGGGACCGCCTGGTCGATGGGCTACATCACCTTGGCCATCGGGCACTTGAACATCCTCTCCAGCGCCTTTGCGGTGATCCTGATCGGCCAGGGAATCGACTTCAGCATGTACTACGTGGCCCAGTACCTGCAGCTCCGCGCATCGATTCGCTCCAGCAGCGAGGCCCTGGTCGAGACCGTCGCCACCGTAGGCCCGGGGGTGGCGACCGGGGCGATCACCACCGCGGTCGCGTTCTTCATGGCGGGCCTGACCGAATTCACCGGCGTCGCCGAGCTGGGGATCATTTCCGGCGGCGGCATCATCCTGTGCTGGATCGCCGGGTTGACGGTCCTGCCGGCGATGATCCACTTGACCGACACCAAATGGCCCCATCGTCACACCCCTTTGCCGGTGGACGTCCGCAGTTGGCTGGAGCCGCTTCTCGCCCGGCCGCGTCTCTTACTGGCGGTCACCTCGGCGGGAACGCTGGTGTTGGCCTTCGGAGTGACCCGCCTATGGTACGACCACAACCTGCTGCACCTCCAGGCGCGGGGGTTGGAGAGCGTTGACCTGGAACAGAGGCTCCTCAGCCGAAGCGACCTGAACGCCTCCTATGCCCTGTCCATCGCCGACTCGCAGGACGAGGTCCTCGACCGCAAGGCCCGTTTCCTCGCCTTGCCGTCGGTCAAGCGTGTGGAAGAGATTGCCTCGCGATTCCCCGAGGGGATCGAGCAGAAGCGGCCCGTCGTCGAGGCGATCCACCGCCGGCTGGCCGACCTGCCGCGCCGAGCCCCCGCGATCCCGGTATGCCCTCCCGCCGCATTGGCCGACTTCGTCGCTCGAGCCGAGGCGATGACCGCCGGGGTCCCCCAAGCCGGTCAACTCCGCCCGCGGATCCGGCAGATCGGCGCCGCGCTGGAAGGGCTGTCCGAGGCCGATTGCTACGCGCGAGTGTCCGAATTCCAGCAGCGGGCGGCGGAGGAGCTACTCGCCTCGCTGCACACCCTGGAAGCGGCGGCCGGGCCCGAGCCTCCCCAACTCGCCGACCTGCCGGAAAGCCTGGTTTCGCGCTTCGTGAGCCCCGGCGGCCGCTACCTGCTGAAGATCTACAGCCAAGGCGACATCTGGGACATGCCGGCGATGAGCCGGTTCGCCCTGGAAGTGCGGAACGTCGATCCCCGGGTGACCGGGAGCCTCCTGCTGGCCTACGAAGGCTCCCTGCAAATGCAGCGCAGCTACAAAGAGGCGGCGCTTTATGCCCTGCTGATCATCCTGCCGGTGGTGTTTCTCGATTTCCGCAGCGTTCGGCACTCGCTTTTGGCGCTCCTGCCGTTAGGGTTGGGGATGGCGCTCTTGTTCGGCCTGCTGGGATGGCTGAACATCCCGCTCAATCCGGCCAACATGATCGTGCTGCCGCTGATTCTAGGGATTGGGATCGACGCCGGCGTCCACGTGGTCCACGACTACTGCTCGCAGCACGGCGGCTATCGGATCAGCGCTTCGACCGCCTCCGCGGTCGTGGTCAACTCGGTCACGAACATGGCGGGCTTCGGCAGCTTGATGATTGCCAGCCACCGGGGGCTGCAAAGCCTCGGACGCGTCCTCACTCTGGGGTTGACCTGCTGCCTGTTCACCTCGCTGGTCATGCTCCCGGCCTTTCTGGGTTTGGTGGCCGGCCGCCGACGCGCGTCTAGGGGCGAGGAGGGCGCCGACTGGCATCCGGACGCTATGGCGCCGGGGACCTTCCCCACCCCTCTCCAGAGGATTCACCGTCGCGACCCCGCTTGTCCCGCCAGCGTCGACAGCGAGGGGGCCTCGGAGCTGCCGGAACGTAGCGAGCGGCGGGCAGCGTGATACAACCCGCCAGGCAGCGGGGGAACTTCCCAGTGGCGGGGCGTCGTGGTAAAGTAGGTGGTTCTGGTGTTCAATCTGTTCTCCCGGATGCAGAGTTCCGATCCATGGCCAAACCTCAGCGCAAGCTCAAGAAAGCCAACCACGGCCGCCGCCCCGCCAGCAGCAAAGCCCGCCGCTTGAAACGCCGATTGGTCCGCACGTAAAGGGATGCTCGGTTTAAGGGACCCGGAGCACGCGCCTGCTGGACCGCAGCGTTTTGGACAGACTGCCAAGGAGTGAAGTGTGCCCAGAAGAGCCCTGATCCTCGAACCTTCCGAGTACGACCTGGACCGCGTCATCGCCGGCATCGAGGAAGTCCGGCGCTACAACCGCCAGCGTTTCGAGATGGAGCAACTGACGGCGGTTGTCTACGAAAACAAGGAGCGGGCCATTTGCGCCGGCTACAAGGACCTGGGGCCGGGGGAGTTTTGGGCCCGCGGCCACATGCCGGGGATGCCGATCATGCCGGGCGTCATCATGTGCGAGGCAGCGGCCCAACTGGCCAGCTACTTCGCCCAGAAATACAAGCTGATGGATGCTGCCATGGTCGGTTTTGGGGGCCTCAAGAACGTCCGATTCCGCGGCGTGGTGCAGCCCGGGGACCGCTTCGTGATCCTCGCCCGGCTCCTGAAAAACCGCAGCACGATGATGACCTGTGAATTCCAGTGCCTGGTCCGCGACAACGTGGTCTGCGAGGGCGAGCTGATGGGCATCGCGCTGCCTGCGGAACTCCTCAAAGGCAGGGAAACCTGAGGGGCGGCGGCCATCGGGCCTCGCAGATTCCGAAGGAAACGATGGACAGGCCCACCGGCCGAACGATCTTCACCCACTTGCCGCGATCCACAGCCCGTTGCCCGCTCCCATGGGCCGTCGTTCCCTGCGAAAAATCGACCCCAGGCTGGACCTCTCGCGGAACTTGAAGACGTTCGGCGACTTGCCGCGCCCTTGGGACGCGGCACTCCTTTTCGGCCGCCGGGCACCGCTGGAAATCGAAATCGGTTCCGGCAAGGGCCTCTTCTTGAGGGAAGCCGCGGCGGCCAGGCCGGACGCCGACTTTCTGGGGATCGAGATCGCCCCGCGGTACGCCCGTTTCTCCGCAGCCGCTCTGGCACGACGGGGATTGACCAACGCGATTGTGGTTGTCGCCGACGCGCTCCGCGTGCTTGCGGAGATCATTCCCGACGAATCCCTTGCCGCAGTACACATCTACTTCCCCGACCCCTGGTGGAAGCAGCGGCACAAGAAGCGCCGTGTGATGTGCCCGGCCTTGGTCCGCAACATCCAACGAGTGCTCCAGCCGGGCGGAACACTGCGCTTCTGGACCGACGTTGAGGAGTACTTCCAGACGTCGCTGGCGCTGTTGGCCGGGGCGGCCGCATGGGAGGGACCTTTCGAGGAGCCCGAGGTCCCGGCCCACGGCGACATGGACTATCGCACCCACTTCGAGCGCCGCACCCGCCTTCAGGACGCGCCGGTTCACCGGGCCCTGTTTCGGAAGAAGTAGCGGTTGGGGGTTCAGGGTCCGAGGTTCGGAGTTCGAGGTTCGGAGTTCGAGGTTCGGAGTTCGAGGTTCAGGATTCGAGGTTCAGAATTCGAGGTTCAGAATTCGAGGTTCAGAATTCGAGGTTCAGAATTCAGAGCCGGGCCGTGTCGGCCCGGTCAGGCCCCCATCGGCACGCTTTGCGGATCGAATCGGCAGGAATCGCCGGACGTAACATGGCCGCCGGACGCCGCGGGCGCGGCCATGTTTTCAGCCGCGCAGCGTAACGCCCGGTGACTAGGAGACTTGCACGCCCCCCCGCGGTGCGCTTCGCGAGATGGTCGCAGTCTGGCGCGTGGTTTGCTCACCAACCCGAACCGGAGTTTTCTGACCCGTAGCGCCGCCGGTCGCGCCGACGCCGCGTGGTCGCGGCGGCTCACCCGTTGGAGTCGAAGCAATGCTGGTCAAGGGTATCCTGTCCACGTTCGCCGCTTTGAGCCGATTGGCAAGCCCCAAACCGCAAGCCGAGGCCGCCGCCGAGAAGACTCAGGCGGCTCCGGCATCTCAAGCTACCGCAACCACCGGGGTGAGCGACTCCATGCGGCGGGTCCTCGCCGAATACGACGTGACGAGGATCTCCCCCCGGGCGTTCTCCGAAATGCTCCAGAAGCTGCACCAGGCCGGGGCCGTCACCGAAAAGGATTTCCAGGAACTCTCCGTGATCCGGCTGGAGCTGGAGCGCGACGGCGTCGCAGCCGAGGAGCAGGTTAATCTGGTGGAAGTCTTCGGCAAGAAACTCGGAAGCCTTCCAAAGGCGCCCCAAAACTCGGCAAATACCGCGAACGCTCCCGCAGCGAAAGAGACCGGCGAGGCCGCACTGCGCCGGCGCATCGAGTGGCTCGAAAAGTTCGCCAGGGTTCACGCAAGCGGCGGGTTGTCGAGTTTCGATACCCTGGCCTAACCGTCCGGGTTCGCGATGGTTGCCGGTCCTTGCTCGCACCGGCCGCTTTCTCGTGGGGCATCGCCCTCCAGGCCGTCGCCGTTGCCGGCACGCGGCGCCGCTTCGCGGACGGTATCGTACGTCCTGCCGTTGATCCCCTTGCGGTAGTTCTCCGTCGCTTCCCGGGCCAATGCCTGGCCACAAGGCGTGGGGTAGTCCCCGGTAATGCAGGCGCGGCAGAGCCGATCGGCATCCAATCCGATGGCGCGGGTAACCGATTCGACCGGCAGGTAACGGAGCGACGTCGCCCCCAATTGCACGGCCATCCGGGCCTCGACTTCGGGGGTAAGCGGCCCGCTGGCGAGAAACCGCGGCGCGAATAGCTCCCCGACGGTCGACATGTCGATCCCGTAAAAGCACGGCGAGATGATCGGCGGGCACGCCACGCGCACGTGGATCTCCTTAGGCCGGCCCTCGGTCCACAGCCGCTCCAAGAGGGCCTTCATCGTGGTCGAGCGGACGATGGAGTCCTCGACCAGAAGCACCCGCTTCCCTTCCAGCACGCCTCGAAGCGGGGTGTACTTGGTCTTGGCTCGGCTCGCGCGGGTATCGCTCCCTTCGATGAACGTCCGGCCGCTATACCGATTGCGGATCAGGCCCTCCAGACAGGGGGCGCCGAGCTTGTACGCCATGGCCGCCGCGGCCGCCTTGCTCGTGTCGGGCACCGGAACCACGACGGTGTCTTCATCGATCGGCACCGTCTCCAGTTGGGCCAGTTCCTCGCCGAGGGCCTTCCGGGCCATGTACACGCTGCGGCCGTCGAGCGTGCTGGCCACATTGGAGAAGTAAACCCATTCGAAGAAGCAGTGGGCATGGCCCGGCTTGGGGGCAAACCGCCGGACCTCCAAACGCCCCTCCGTGATTGTCACCGCCTGACCCGGCAGCACCGACTTGATGCTCTCCGAGGCGAAGCCGAGGTTCAACAGGGCCACGCTCTCGCTGGCGGCGGCAAACAACGGCCCCTCCACCGCGTAGCTCAGCGGCTTGATCCCCAGCGGGTCCCGCGCAACCAGCATGTTCCCCAAGGCGTCGAGGAGGACCAGGCTGTAGGCCCCGTCGAACCGCCCGGCAATCTCCCCGCAAACCTCCACGAGCGGCCGGCGCGGCCGGCGGGCCAGCGCCGTGCTGACCGCGTGCATGATGATCTCCGTGTCGGTCTCCCGCGACAGGTGGTTATCCGGGTTCGACAAGAGTTCGCTGCGGAGTTCCCGGTAGTTGGCCAATTGGCCGTTGAAGGCGAAGCTGAACCACTTGTGCCGCTTGATGTGCTGCCGCTCGAACGGCTGGGCGTACGTGGGGTCGTCGGCGCCGCAGGTTGCATAGCGGACGTGCCCGATGGCCGCCGATCCGGCACAGTCCCGCATCAGGCTCTCGTATTTCCCGCGGTGGTTGAGGCGGAAAACCTCGGTCACCGTGCCCACTTCCTTGTAGGTGTCGAGCAAATGGTTGCGTCGGGGATTGTAGGAAGTCATGCCGGCGGCCAACTGGCCGCGGTTTTGGATGTCCAGCAGCATCCGCGGCATGAGCCGCGTGACCTGGCCCGGGTCCCCGTCCGGGCATAGTGGGCTTACCCCTCGCTCCGGCAGGTGGTAGATTGCCGCCACCCCGCACTCTTCGTGCAACTGGCTCATCGATGTAAGGAACCATGCCTGGGAAAGACGAGCGATGCGTCGACCGAGTGATTCTCCCCAGTTATTCTAGGGATCGCCATTGGTTTCCACAACTAACCCCAATGGGGGAAGGCTGTCGCGCGGAAGGGTGTGTGCAGCAATCAATGCCCGGCGGAGCCTTCTGATTCACCCCCGGAAACGCTATTCTACGTGGGGGAGGCAGCCGTTCGAGCGCCGCAGACTGGCAAACGCAGGCCTCCAAAGCCATTTGGCACCGCCCCTACCAGGTGTATGCGCCCCACTCACTTGAGCACCATGACCGACCTCTTGCGTCAGGAGATCGCCGCCACCGCAACGACCCTCGTGGTGAAGGTCGGCACCCGGGTGCTTACCCGGGAGGACGGGCGGCTGAACGAAGAGCGGATTGCCCAACTTGCCGAAGAGCTTCACCAAGCTATGGGTTCGGAGCGTAAGGTGGCCTTGGTCAGTTCCGGGGCCGTGGGCGCCGGAATGGGCCGGCTTGGGCTGACCAAACGGCCGACGGACGTTGCCCGGCTTCAAGCCGTGGCCGCGGTCGGACAGAGCCTTTTGGTCGAGGCTTACGACCGCTCCCTGAGGGCCTTTGGCCGTCACGCCGCCCAAATCCTGCTCACCGCCGAGGACCTGAACCGTCGCGTCAGCTACCTGAACGCCCGCAACACGATCCTGACGCTCATGGCGGAGTACGGGGCCCTCCCCATCATCAACGAGAACGATACCACCAGCGTGGAGGAATTGCAGACTACTTTTGGGGATAACGACCGGCTGGCGGCCATCGTGACCAACTTGATCCAGGCGCCCCTGTTGGTCCTGCTTTCCGACGTGGAGGGCCTGTACGATGGGGATCCACAGGACCCTGCGTCGTCGGTCATCCCTACGGTCCAGCGGCTCGATCCGTCGATCTTCGACCTCGTGAAGGACCGCGCCACCGGCCTCAGCAAAGGGGGTATGGCCAGCAAACTCCGCGCGGCCAAACAGGCCACGACCGCCGGAGAGAACGTGATTATTGCCAGCGGCCGGAGCCCGGGCGTTCTGGCCAAGATCATCGCCGGGGAGCCCGTGGGGACTTTGATTCTCGCCCGGGGACAAACGGTCGCCGCCCGCAAGCGCTGGATCGGGTTTACCGCGCAGCCGCGCGGCCACCTCGTGCTCGACGCCGGGGCCCGCCAGGCCATCGAACACCAGGGGCGAAGCCTGTTGGCCATCGGAATCGTTAAGGCGGTAGGCCGTTTCCAGAAAGGGGATGTTGTAGCCCTGTGCGACGCCAACGGCGAGGAGTTCGCCCGCGGCCTGACCAACTACAGCTCGGAGCAAGTCCTGCGTATCCGCGGGCTGAAGACCGAGGAAATCGCCCAAACGCTCGGGCAGTGTCCCCACCAGGAAGTAATCCATCGCAACAACATGGTGGTGACAACATGAGAGAGAATCGCTGAACGATGAGCCCCTCTCCCCTTTCCCCTCTCCCCTAGCCCCTCTCCCCTAGCCCCTGACCCCTGTCCCCTCGCCCCTTCTCTCCCCGTTTCCAAGCAATCACTTCACGCAGGATCTCGTCGAGCGCAACGCGCGGCTGGTAGCCGATCGTCTCGCGCACTCGTCCCAGGTCGGGGACGCGGGAGCGGCAGTCCTCGAAATCCTCGGAGTACGCCTCCGCGTAGCTCTGGAACGTGATTTCCAGGGAAGGATCGACCGCGGCGATCACACGCTCGGCGAGTTCCAGGATCGAGATCGGCCGGTCGCTCCCGATGTTGAATACGTGGCCCACGGCTTGGGGCGTCTCCATGAGGGTCAGGACCGCCCGAACCACGTCCGACACGTGGGCGAAGCAGCGGACCTGCCGGCCGTCGTCGTGGACCACCAGGGGTCCGCCGGCCAGGGCGGCATCGACGAATCGTGGCAGCACCATGCCGAAGGCCCCCGTTTGCCGCGGTCCGACCACGTTGAAGAACCGGCCGATCACCACGGGCAGCCCCCGCTCGTGCCAGTAGGCCAAGGCGAGGAACTCGTCGATGGCCTTGGAGACGCCGTAAGACCATCGCGGCCGCGTTGTGGGGCCGAAGACAAGGTCCTCGTCTTCGGTCCAACGGGCCCTCGGGTTCTTGCCGTAGACTTCGCTGGAGCTGGCCAGAAACAGCTTCACCGGGCGCCGCGGCCGGCCTTGCGGGGTCAGCTCGCTCAGCAGAAGCTCCGTGAGGTAGACGTTCGTTTCCAGGGTGTGAATCGGGGCCTTGGCGATCAGGGCCACTCCTACGGCGGCCGCCAGGTGAAAAACCTGATCGGCGTCGGCCACAAGGCTCCGCACCAAAGGACGATCGGCGACCGAGCCCTTCACGTACGAGAGGCGAGGGTGATCGCGGACCGCAGCCAGGTTCTCGACCGAGCCGGTGGACTCATCGTCGATCACCGAGACGTGGTCCCCCCGGGCCAGGAGGGCCTCGACCAGGTGACTGCCGATGAATCCGGCCCCGCCGGTAACTAAACAGTGCTTCACGGCGATTGCCCGTTACGGACCGTTTGGAGATGGGGGCGACGGCGCCTCCACGCGGCGCGCCTCCCGGCGTTTGACAACCATCGAAACGAAGATCGAGATCGCCAGGAGCGAGGCGACGACCAGAAGCGAGACCCACGAAGGGAACAGATGCACTTCTTCGCGCCCGCCCCAATGCCGGTTGACGAACTCGCCCACGACCCTCACGGCCCCGACGTCGGGAAGGACTCCGACCACGTATTCCCACTCCTTGACGCCGAACTCGGCAACCATCTTCACCCCGATGAACCCCAGCACGGCGCTGAGACCGTAGTGCAAATACTGGAACCGGTCCATCACCCCGGCCAGGAGGAAGTACAGCGCGCGAAGGCCCAGGATGGCGAAGACGTTCGAGGTAAAAACGATGAACGGGTCCAGGGTGATGCCGAGAATGGCCGGCACGCTGTCCACGGCAAACATCACGTCGGTGCTCTCGACCACCAGCAAGACCAGAAACAGCGGCGTGATGCACAGCCGGCCGTTTTCGCGGACGAAGAAGTGCTCGCCGTGATCCTCCCGGGTCACGCGCAGAAACCGCCGTGCGGTCTGGAGCACGACGTTCTTATCCGGGTGAACGTCCTCGGAGTGGGGCAGGGCGAGCCTGATGCCGGTATAGATCAAGAACGCGCCGAAGAGGGGCAACACCCATTCGAATCTGCGGATCAGCTCCACTCCGGCGAGGATGAACACGAGCCGCAAGACGATCGCCCCGAGGACGCCCCAGAACAGCACGCGGTACTGGTACTTCAGCGGCACGCGGAAATAGCGGAAGATGATTGCGAACACGAAAAGGTTGTCGACCGACAACGATTTCTCGACAAGGAATCCGGCGAGAAAATCCGTGCCTGCTTTGGAGTCGCCATGAGTCATCCTGCCCCAGTACCAGATGAGCCCGTTGAAGACGAGCGCCAAGCTGATCCAGAAGACGCTCCACCATGCAGACTCGCGGAGCGTTGGGGTGTGGATGCGGCGGTGGAAGACCACCAGGTCCAGCGTGAGCAGCACCACGACCAAGCCGGCAAACGCAACCCAATGCCACCAATGGACTTGAAGCAGGTTCTCAACCAAGGCAAGTCTTCCGCAGGGGGTCCGAAAAGGAGATGCCGTCCGTCGCCCCGGTTGCAGGCGCCGGACCCAAGATCATAGGGGATTGCGCGGGAGGGAGCAACGCCGGGCTGTAGGGAGTCGTTGAAGCAGCCCCACGCCACAATCTCACTATGCCCCTCTGATTGTGGGGTTTGGAGAACGGCGGCCGTGGGATTTCAGGCGGGGTCCGAGGCAATCCAAGGCCCTCCCGGGTTGCTGCTGCCGGCAACTAGCCCGAAGCATCGGCTGTGGTATCATGGGGAGATGATTCGCGCCTCACGGGCGGCGGGATGAGAAGAGTGGCCCTGCCGGGAAGCGGGCCTGCGCGCTTGGAATCGGTCCCTCGCCTCGCGGCAATCCCCGGAAGGTTCCGCGATGAAAGTTTTTGGACTACTGTGGTGCGGCATCCTGGCGGCGCCCTTGTTCTGGGGCGTGCTGTCGCGCCCGGCCTGCGGCCAGCAGACCGACGCCGCAACGAGGCAATACGCTGCCGCGGTCGCCCTGCAGAACCGCGCAGCCTACAAGCTGGCGGCCGATGCCTGGGCCGAATTCATCAGGCAGTTCAAGGACGATCCGCGGCTGGCCAAGGCCTATTACTACCTGGGCATCTGTTACTACCAGGAGGGGCAACTGGATGCAGCCCTGAAGAGCTTCCAGGCGGTAACGGCCGGATTTCCGAATTTCGAGATGGCGCCCTCCACACAGTTGTACCTGGGGGCAACCCAGTACGCGATGGCCCGGGCCGGGAAGCCGGAACTGTTCGACGCGGCGGCCGGGACCTTCCAGTCTCTCTTGACAAAGTACCCGCAGAGCGAGCACCGGGCCGACGCCCTCTATTACCTCGGGGAGTGCCTGTATGCCCGCGGCAGAAAGGACGAGGCCGTCCGCACGTACCGGCAGATGCTCTCGAAATACCCCGATCACAAGCTGGCGCCCGACGCCGCCTATGCGCTCGGTGTGGCCGAAGAAGAGTCCAACCAGCCGGACGCGGCGGGCAAGACGTACGACGCCTTCCTGGCGAGGTTTGCGCAGCATCGGCTTGCAGCCGAGGTGACGATGCGCCGCGGGGAGACGCTGCTGGCGGCGGGGCAGTCGGCCGAGGCGGGCAAGCGGTTTGCGTCGGCGGCCGCCCAGCCGGGCTTCGCCCTGGCCGATTACGCCACCTTGCGCCAAGGGGACGTGCTCCTGCAAATGAAACGCTACGATGAGGCGGCCGCCCTCTACGCCGCGCTCCCCGCGAGATTCCCGCAGTCGCAGCACGCCGAGCGGGCGGCGGTTTCGGCCGGGAAGTGCTTTTATCTCGCCGGCAAGTATGCCGAGGCCCGGCGGCTCTTGACGCCGCTGGTGGACCGCGGAGGTGCGGTTGTGCCCGAGGCAGCGCATTGGTTGGCCCAAACCCTGCTCAAAGAAAAGCAGGCCGAGGCGGCACTGACGGTCGCCGAAAAGGCGTTGCCCCAGGCGGGCCAAAGTGCGTTTGCCGCCCCATTGCTGATGGACCGAGCCGACGCCGTCTACGAGATCCCCCAGCGGCGCAAGGAGGCAATCGCCCTCTATGCCGCGGTGGCCGCCAAGTACCCGCAGGACCCGGCCGCCCCGCAGGCGCTTTACCTGGCCGGCTTCACGGCGTTGGAGCAGGGGGACCATGCGGCGGCCTTGGGTCACGCGACGGCTTTCTTGTCCGCGCACGTGGATCACCGCTTGACCCCGGACGTGCTCCACGTGGCAGCGGAGGCCAACCTGCAGTTGGGCAAGTTCCCCGAGGCCGATGCGCTCTATCGGCGGCTCGTCGAGGAATTCGGGGAGCACCCCGACGCGGAGCTGTGGAAAGTCCGCCGCGTGGTGTCGCTCCATGCCCAGAAAAAGTACCGGGAAACGATCGCTGCCGTGCAGCCTGTCCTTAAGGAACTTCGCCAGCCGGAGAGCGTGGCCGAGGCCCATTATCTCATCGGCAGCAGCCAGGCCGAGTTGAAAGAGTACGAGGCGGCGATCCGCTCGCTGACCGCGTCGCTGGCGGCCCAGCCCAAGTGGCGCCAGGCCGACGAGACCTGGCTCGTCTTGGCCCATGCGTACCGCCAGTCGGGCGACCTGGAGAAGGCCAGAGCGGGCCTGGGGCGGCTGATCGCGGAGTTTCCCAACAGCCGTTTCCTGGACGTTGCCCGCTATCGGCTCGGGGAGTGCCTCGCCGCAAGCGGGGACCACGCGGCTGCGGCGGCAGAGTACCGGCAGGTCCTTTCCAAATGGCCGGCGAGCCCGCTGGCGCCCCATGCCTTGCACGAGCTGGGTTGCGCCCAACTGAACCGGAAGGACGCGGCGGGCGCCGAGGCCGCGTTCGACAGTTTCCTCGAGAAGTACCCGCAGCACGCCCTGCTGCCGCGGGCCCGTTACGCCCGGGCGATGGCCCGGTACCAGTTGGGCAAGCATGCCCTGGCCGTGGAGGATCTCAAGGCGGTGCTGCCCGCCGCCTCCGCAGCGGAGAAATCGGACGCCCGCTTCCTGCTCGGGCTCTGCCAAGTGGATCTCAAGCAGCACGATGCGGCCGCGGCGACGTTTCGCACGCTCTTGGACGAAGACCCCAAGTACTCCGCGGCGGACAAGGCCCGCTACCAGTTGGCCTGGGCGCTGAAGCTCGTCGGCCGCGAGGCGGACGCGAACCGGGTCTTCGTCGAGTTGGTCAACGGCCATCCCGAGAGCCCCTTGGTTGCGGAGGCCCAGCACAATGTCGGCGAGTTCGCCTACAAGAACAAGAACTACGCCGCCGCGGCCAGGGCGTACTATGCCGCCGTCCAGAGGGCCGATGGCACGCCGCTGGGGGAGAAGGCCTCTCACAAGCTGGGCTGGTCGTACTACCACTTGGGCAACCACTCCAACGCCCAGAAAACGTTCGCTTACCAGATCAAGCAGTACCCCGACGGGCCGCTGGCCGCCGACGCCGCCTTCATGGAGGCGGAGTGCTTGTTCAAGCAGGGGATGCTTGCCGAAGCCCTGGCCGCCTACGAGCGGCTCAAGCCGCTGGCCAACAAGGAGTATCAGGCCCTCGCCTTCCTGCACGCCGGCCAAGCCGCCGCGCAGATGAAGGACTGGGGCAAGAGCGCCCAGTTTCTCGGCAAGTCCACCCAGCAGTTCCCCGATGCCCCGACCGCTCCGGAGGCGTTCTACGAGCTCGCCTGGGCCCAGCAGAACCTGGGGAAAGTCCCGGAGGCGATCTCGCTCTACGAACAGGTGATTGCCAAGACGGATCGCGAGGTGGCGGCCCGGGCTCAGTTTATGATCGGCGAACTCCACTTCCAAGCCAAGAACCACGCGGAGGCCGTCAAGAGTTTCTTCAAGGTCGCCTACGGTTACAGCCACCCCAAGTGGCAGGCCGACGCGACCTACGAGGCGGCGCGATGCTTTGAAGTCCTCGGCCAGAAGGCCCAGGCCGTGAAGATGTATCAAGAACTGGTCGAGAAGTTCCCCAACAGCGACAAGGTTCCGCTGGCCAAACAGCGGCTGGCGGAGCTGAAGGGCTGAGCGGCCCGATGACATAGCGCACAACCCCGAGGTCTTCCTATGACGCGCGTCGATCGGCTATCGCACCGGGCTTTGGGCCGGATGGTGCGCGGGTTTTCGCTGCGGGTGGTAGCCGGGGCGATAGTGTTGCTGGCGTCGCTGGCCGCAGTGGCCCAGGAGCCGGCCGGCGCCGGCCCGCCCGCTCCCGGCGATTCCTCCACGACTCCGCCGGCGGCAGCCAAAACGTCCCAGGAGAAAGCGGCACCCGCGGAGGCCGCCGGCAAAGAACCGGCTGAGGCAAGACCGGGCGCTAAGGCCGCGAAAATCGTAGACGCCGAACAGAAGGCCGGAGCCGCTTTGGCGGCCAAGGACCCCGCCCCACCACAGACGACCAAGGACGCTCAGGCTGCGTCTCCGCCCGACATCGCACAGATGAATCTTTGGGAGCTGACCCTATCCGGCGGGCCGCTGATGATCCCCATCGGGATGTTCTCCGTGCTCGTTGTGGCCTTGGGCTTCGAGCGGTGGGTCGCCTTGCGGCGCCGCAACATCCTGCCGAAGAGGCTCCTCGCCGAGATGAAGGCGCTGGTCCATCAAGACCGCGGGCTCGACCCCCGGGAGGCATACCGCTTGTGCCAAGGGCACCGGTCTTCGGCGGCCAACGTGGTCCGCGCGATGCTCTTGAAGGCGGGTCGTCCCCGCCCGGAGATGGAGCAAGCCGCCGGCGAGGCGGCCCAGCGCGAGGCCGATCGCCTCATGGCGCCCGTCCGGTGGTTGAACCTTTCCGCCGCGGTCGCCCCGATGCTGGGTCTTCTGGGGACCGTGCAAGGGATGATCTGGTCGTTCTACCAGACCTCGATCCTCCCCGTGGGATTCGACCGGGCGCACTGCCTGGCCAAGGGGATCTACATCGCCCTGGTGACGACCTTCGGCGGGCTGACGGTGGCTATTCCCGCGGCGATCCTCGCGCACCTGTTCGGCGGCCGGGTCCTGCGGCTCTTCCGCGAGCTGGACGACGCGATTCCGCTCTTGTCGCTGCACCTGGAGAAACACCGCCGGTGCCAGCGGACCGCCAAACAAGTGCCGGCCCCGCCCAGGGTCGAGCCGCCGCCTCCGCCGGGCGAGTCCCGCGGCAGACATCCCGCTCCCACGCGGCCGTAGCCGGAGCCGCCGACCATGCCGATCAATCTCCGAGAGGCGACCGCCCTGGAATCGATTCCCATGACTCCGCTCATCGACGTGGTCTTCCTCCTGATCATCTTCTTCCTTGTGGCGACCACGCTCTCCGAGGAAGAGTATCGCATGGACATCGTGCTCCCGGAGGCCAGCGAGGCCCAACCCCTGATTGCCCGGCCGCAGGAGATCGTCGTGAACGTCGACGCCGCCGGGCGGTATTTCGTCGGCGGCCAGCCGGTCGGCCTGGAGAGGCTCTTGAGCGTCTTCAAGACGGCCGCCGCCGGCGACCCCGGCCGCGCCGCGGTCCTCATCCGCGCCGACAAGCGCTGCCAGTGGGAGTTCGTCGTTGCGGCCATGAACGCCTGCAACAAGGCCCGGATCAAGAACTACAAAGTGACCACGCTCAAAGGCATCAGGACCACGCCAGGCACTGAAAGCGCAGCCCAGCCGCCCCCGGCCGTGCCGGCAGTCACCCGCTGAGACAACACGCACAGGGACACCACGACCGTGGCAAGGAACCGCCGGCAAGACGAACGATCGAGCCACCGCGATTCCCGAAGCGACCTCGAAGGCGGCTTCTGGATCGTCGATCTGTTGATCTGCGTGCTGGCCGGCTCGATCACGGGGATCGTGGCGTCCACGGGCGATTTCACCTCGCCCTGGAAGCTCGCGGCCGAAGGCTGGGGCCCGTTGGTTTCCAGCGGTTGGGGCCAGTTGGCCTTCGTCGCGATGCTGCTGGTGGCAATGATGCTTGCCGCCCGCTGGCTCAAGCGCGCCGTTCGCCGCCGGGTGCAGGTCTGCGTCCTGCTGAGCCTCCTGGTCCATTCCTGGCTGGCAATGCTCCTCTGCGCGCAGCACTTGCCGTTCATGCCGCTCTGGGCAACGGACCTGGCGCGGCTCGTGCTGGACGAGCCCGCATGGCAGTCCATGCCCGACTATCATTGGGAGCAGACCGAGCAGCCTGAAGCGGTCCGGGACTTCGAGCGGCCGGTGCAAACCGAGGCCCCCGTGGTCCCGGAGCGGGCCCGGGCGGAGCAGAAACCGATCGAGTACAGGCCGTCGGTCGAGCAGCTCGCCCGCACGGACCCCGGAGTCAAGCTCAGGGAGAAGCCCGATCCGACGCCGATCCAGCGCGCCGAGCTTCCGGCCCCGCGCCGCAATGAAGAGACGGCCAGGAGTGAGCTTGGCCGGCAGGAATTGCAGAATCGACTGGACGCCGCGGCACCGATCCCCGAACCCAAGATCAAGCCTCCCGACCCCGAGCGGGCGGCGGAGCTGGCAGCTCGGGCCTTGATGCAGCGGCAGCTCACGCCGATCCCCGCCGCGCCGCCACGCGCGGTGCAAGCCGAGCCGGAACGCCGCTCCGCGCCAGCCCCCTTGGCCCGACAAACCGCGGCACCCCAGCCGGAGCCGGAACTCCTCCCAATCCGCGGGCCGCGGCGCGAGCTGACGCGGCCCGAGAATCTCGTGGAAACGGAGGCTGAGGCCCCGCAGCCAACGGGAGGCATCGGGGAAGCCCCGCCGGTTGAACTGGAGGCCAAACCCACGGTGACGCGCCGGCGGAGCGAGACCCCCGATCTGGCCCGCGACCAGTCCGCGACGGTTCCCGCGGGGGTGCTCAGCGCAGGCCCGACGGCCAGGCAGCCTCGCCGGGAGGCTCAGCGGGCCGACCTGGAGCTGGAACTGGCCGCGGCGGCCGGAACGTACCCTCTGCCGCGACAGGCATCGAACGTGGATGTTCTCACTCCCGGGTCCGTGACCGTCGAGCCGGCGGGCTCGCCCGCCGCTCCGGAAGGGCGCAACGCCGGGCTGGCGGGCGTCGGACCCGCCGCGACGGACGTCGAGAGAGTCTCCACGGCGCCGGCAGGCATCGCAGCGGGTTCCTCGGCCGTGGGCAACAATCCGGACATGCGGAGTCCGCCGCCGCTTGTCTCGGCTACCGGGCGGCCGGCGAGAACGGCCTTCTCCCCGCCGGGAGACGAGCGACCCGCAATCGCGGCCGCCCGCGCGCTCGGCAGGTCGAATCTGGCGGCCGGCCTTCCAGGTCTCTCCGGCGCCAGTGACGAGCTCAGGCCGTTGGGCCCATCGGGCGCCGGCCCGATGGGACCATCCCAGGGGCGGCCGGCAGGAACGGCAGAACTGGATTCGGCAACCATTTCCGATAACTCCGGACCGGACCGGCAACTGGGGGGCCCTGCCGTGCAGATTGCCGCCGCAACCGGCCCGGGCGGGCTAGGCCGCGATCTTTCGCCCACCGTGGGCATCCGCAGCCGGCAAGCCCGGCCCGAAAGCGACGTGGTCCACGATGTCCCGGGGCGGTTCGTGATCCAGAAAAGCGGCGGCCGGCTTCCGATCGACGCCAACATCCGCGAGGCCCCCGCCGCGGCCTTCCGGCAACGCGACCCGATCCGCCGCGGCCCACGGGCGCGATCCTTCGGTGGCACCCTCGAGTCGGAACGGGCCGTGGAAAGCGGCATCGAGTTCCTCGCCCGACATCAGTTCCCCGACGGGCACTGGAGCCTCGACCGGGTCCCGCAAGGGGCTTCGACCGGGAACGAGGACTTCGCCCCCGGGGAGATGCAGGGGGACACGGCGGCCACGGGCCTGGCCCTCTTGGCCTTTCTCGGCGCCGGTTACACCCATTTGGACGGCAAACATGAAGCCGGCGTGCGCCGGGGCGTGGAATGGCTCTTGCGAAACCAGCAGCCCGACGGCAGCCTCTTTACCGCCGAGACGGACCAGACCCGGTTCACGCGATTCTATGGCCATGCCATCGGGTCGATCGCGCTCTGCGAGGCGTACGGCATGACCGGCGACCCGAATCTCCGCGAGCCGGCCCGCAAGGCGATCCGGTTCATTTGCGAGTCGCAGGACCCGTCGGCGGGCGGGTGGCGGTACGAGCCGCGGAACGGATCGGATACTTCCGTTTCCGGCTGGAAAGTGATGGCGCTCAAGAGCGCCCAGATGGCCGGCCTGGAAGTCCCCGCCGACGTGCTCCAACGGGTCGCAAAATGGCTCGACGCGGCGCAGGCCGAGGGCGGCGCCCGCTACGCCTACAACCCGTTTGCCCCGGATACCCAGGAGCAGCGCGAAGGGCGGGAGCCGAACTTGGCGATGACCGCGGAAGGGCTTTTGATGCGGGTCTACTTGGGCTCGGACCGGGGTAATCCCGCCCTGACCGCGGGGGCCCGGCACCTCCTGGATAACCCGCCCGAAGAGGGGACCGCGGAGAACCCCCGCCGTGACGCGTACTACTGGTACTACGCGACCCAGGTGATGTTCCAGCTCCAGGGGGACTCCTGGAGAGCCTGGTACGGCCAGCTCCGGCCGATGTTGGAGAAGGGACAGGTGACCGCCGGACCGCTGGCCGGCAGTTGGCACCCGACGCAGCCGGTCCGGGACCGCTGGGCCCACGCCGGCGGGCGGCTGTACGTCACCGCGCTGAGCCTGCTCATGCTGGAGGTCCCTTACCGGCACTTGCCCTTGTACCAGCAGGCGGGAGACGCCGGGCAGCAGGCCGTTGGCAGGACGCCATAGGCCGTGAGTCAAGCCCCGGTCGCCACGCGGGGTCCGGGGGCGATTCTGCCATGAGCGGCCGTGTTGGCCGTTGCGGCGGGACCGGCGGGCTCGGGCCTACGATGAGCCTCCCTTATCCGACCTTGCACGGCGGTCGGATACTTCCACTTCTGCGGCATGATTCGGTCCGCTGCGTGCAGGAGCAGTCTTACGGCCAGGGCGTCGGCAGCCAGGTCTCGTCGTGGCGTCAAGGGGACTGTAGGCGGCGGGTTAAGATAAGCATAACTAATATCATTTATTAGCAAATCGGAGGATACATAATACCGCGCCGGCGGGTAGAATCGGGGCTTTGGCGGGCGACAGGCGGGTCCGATCGACGGGTGCGGCAGGCGGGGCCACAACCCGCGCTCTCGCCGTCTCCCTAGCCATGACAGAACGATGGCTCGGGCACCGCGCCGAACCCGCCGCGCGGCGGCCCGTTTCAGGTCGATGCCCAGGAGAAGGATTGAATGCCCAATCTGCAACAACCCAATGCAAGTGACGTGACGGAAACCAAGAACCGCTCCCTCCGGAGTGTGGTCCCCCAGTCGGGCCTTTGCTCGCGGTGCATGGATGGCTGCGAGGGGAACTGCGAGGTCTTTCAGGCCACCTTCCGCGGCCGCGAGCTGATCTATCCCGGCCCGTTCGGGCAGATTACCGCCGGCTGCGACAAGAACTACCCGGTGGACTACTCCCACCTGAACATCCAGGGCTACGCCCTGGGGGGGCGCGGCCTGCCGGACGGCGTAGAAGCCAATCCCGACACCTGCACCTTCCCCGCGGTGAGCGTGGAAACCCAGTACGGCTGGGACCGCAAAGTCAAGATGCTGGCCCCGGTCTTCACCGGCGCGCTCGGCTCGACCGACGTGGCCCGGAAGAATTGGGAGCACCTCGCCGTCGGCGCCGCGATCTCCGGGATCACGGTGGTTTGCGGCGAGAACGTCTGCGGGATCGATCCGCTGCTGGAGCTCGACAACCGCGGCATGATCCGGGCCGCGCCCGACATGGACCGCCGCATCCGCACCTACAAGCGCTATCACCGCGGCTACGGCGAGATCCTGGTGCAGATGAACGTCGAGGACACCCGGCTGGGCGTGGCCGAGTACGTCATCGAGAACCACGACCTGGAGAGCATCGAGCTGAAGTGGGGCCAGGGGGCCAAGTGCATCGGCGGCGAGATCAAGGTCGACTCGATCGAGCGGGCCTTGGAGCTGCAAAAACGAGGGTACATCGTCACCCCCGACCCCTCGAACCCGATCATCCAGGCCGCCCATCGCGACGGGGCGATCAAGCAGTTCGAGCGCCACAGCCGGCTCGGATTCGTCGACCAGGAGGGCTTCCCGGCGGAGTGCGACCGGCTCCGCCGTCTCGGCTTCAAGCGGATCACGCTGAAGACCGGCGCCTACGGGCTGCGGGAGCTGGCGATGGCCATGAAATGGGGGAGCGAGGCCAAGATCGACCTCCTGACGATCGACGGCGCTAGCGGCGGCACCGGCATGAGTCCCTGGCGGATGATGCAGGAGTGGGGCGTTCCCAGCATCTACCTTCACTCGGCCGCCGTGCAGTTCGCCGACAAGCTGGCCGCCAAGAAGCGCCGCGTCCCCGACCTCGCCTTCGCCGGCGCCTTCTCCACCGAGGACCACCTGTTCAAAGCGATTGCCCTGGGCTCGCCCTACGTGAAGGCCATCTGCATGGGCCGCGCCCTGATGATCCCCGGCATGGTCGGCAAGAACGTCGCCTTGTGGATGAACAACGGCGGGCTGCCGAAGACCGTCAGCCAGTACGGCAAGACGCTCGAAGAGATCTTCGTCTGCTGGGAGCAGGTGGCCGACATCGTGGGCAAGAGTGAAATGCCCAAGATCCCCTTGGGCGCCGTGGGCGTCTTCTCCTACCTGCAGAAGCTTACCATCGGCCTACAGCAACTGATGGCCGGGGCCCGCTCGTTCAATCTCAAGGCGATCAGCCGCAAGGACCTGATGAGCCTCACCCGCGAATGTGCCGACGTGACCGGCATCCCCTACGTGATGGATGCCTACCGCGAAGAAGCCGAGGCGATCCTCGATAGTTGACCGGCCCGCGCGGGCCAGTCCGGATTATGAAGCCGCGGCCGCCGGTCGCGGCTTTTTTTCTTGCCGGCGGCGGCAGACCGTCTCTTCAGGGGGCGCCGTTGCCGCCGATTGCCATGAGGTGCGAGACCGTGCGCAGGTACATCGCGCCCCCGGCGATTGCCGGCGTGCTGTGACTCGGCTCGCCGAGCGGGAAACGGGCCAGCAGCTTGAACTTCTCCGCGGCGGCCAGCACGACCATCTCGCCGGTGCGCGAAACGCAGTAGAGCCGATCGCCCACGCGGACCGGCGAGCCGAAGTAGTCCCCGCTGATCCGTTCGCGCCAGTGGACGTTGCCCGTCGGCGCGTCCAGGCAGGTGACCACGCCGCGGTCCTGCCAGAGAAACACCAGCTTCCCTTTGGCAACCGGCGTGGGAACGTAGGGGAGCGGGCCCTCGCCGCGGTACAGGAGCTTGGCCTCTGCACCGCCGGCCGACTCACCCGGCTGGACGACGACCATCTCTCGACCGATGCCCCCGACGCCGGCGGCGGCGAAGATCAGTCCCGCCGCGGTCATCGGTGAGCCGACCACGCGGTTCCGGAAATCGGGCAGCTCCCAGTTCAGCTCGCCCGATTGCGGATCGAGGCTCGTGATCCCATGGGCCCAACTGGAGAAGATTAACTGGGGTCTGCCCTCCTCGGGCTGCAGGACGAAAGGGGTGGAGAACGAGGCCTTCTCACCGCGGCGCCGGACCTGCCACCGCGTCTTGCCGGTCTTGCGATCCAGTGCCGTGACGAGGCCCGGCCCATCCTGGTCGTTGGGGACAATGAGCAGCTCGTTCCAGAGGATCGGCGAGGCCCCGAACCCGTGCTGCGACACAAAAGGCCCCAGGTCGCGCCGCCACGCTTCGCTGCCGTCTTGGAGCGCAAGCGCCGCGACGACGTAGTGATCGGGCGTCGCCCAGGTGACGTAGGCGGCGTGCTCGTCCAGCGCCGGAGTGGCGGCGGCGTAGCCGTTGAACTGGTGCTTGCGGTAAGGCTTCAAGGCAAAATCGCGCCGCCACAACTGGCCGCCGTCGGAGGTGCGGAAGCAGAGGACGACCAAGGTGGCCTCCTTCTCCATAGCCGAAGTCACCAGGACGCGGTCGCCCCACACCACCGGCGACGAGTAGCCCATTCCCGGCAAATCGACCTTCCAGCGGTAGTCCTTTTCCGTCCACTGAGACGGAACGGTCGCCGTCTCGCTGACGCCGCCGCCGTCGGGGCCGCGAAACCGGGGCCACTCCTGGGCGTTCCCGGCACGACCCCACAACCAAACGCTTAGACACGTCAGCGCACAAGCACGGGCGACAGTCAGCATGGTGCAAGTCCTGGCAATGAAACCAACGTTGCGGAAGTATAGCGGAGGGAGCGATCGGAAGGGTAGCCGTTTCCTATTACCGTAATCCTTCAAGGGCTGACGATCGGCTGGGAGCCCGCACACGACACTCCCCGGGCCGGACGCGGCTGATCTCTGCCCCATGGGGTCTATGGCACGGTCCAGTCCTCGACGGTTAACCCCGGGACTCTGGAGAAATCGACGGTGTTCCGGGAAAGCACCGTGAAGCCTCGGGCCAACGCGATCGCGGCAATACGCAGGTCCATCGTCCCGATTCGGACTTTTTGGGCCCGCAGCGAAGCGAAGACGCCGGCCGCGGCGTTATCGAACGGCAGTACCTGCATCGCGGCGAAGTCGGCGAGGATCTCCTGGAACATCCGGTAGGCGAGCACCAGGGCTTCACGCGTCTTGGCGCGATGAATATAGGTATTCCACCCCGCCACTTGCTCGTGGAAGCTGATGATCGAAACGTAGAAGTCGTCTGGAGCATGTTCCGCCAATCGCACGGCAAGGCGGAGCCCTTCTGGACGCGTCACCCGCTGAACGATGCCAAGATGGTCGGTGTCAAACAGAAACACCACGGCCCCCGTCAACTATCACGCTCGGCTTGCTGCGACTCGCGGAACTCGCGCCCGAGACGGAGGACCTCGTCGAACTCGGGTACGTCACGGAACGAACCCCATACCCGGGCGAGCCAGTTCGATCGCCCTTGTTCGGATCCCAGGCGACGCTTCAAGTCGGCAATCTCCCTCTCGACGGATGCCAGACGTTCTTCCACGGTGGATGCTTCGGCCATAAACCACCTCAATCCAGTGCCGCGCAGGGCGCGACGATAACGTGCGTCCGTCTCTCATTATCGCAGGCGCCGCAACGCGATTCAACTGCCTCAGGTCCGTGCAAACGCCTTGTCCGAGATGTCCTTCCGGCACCAAGCCCCGTCCCATCGGATACACTTTACCGCCGTGTAGGCCTGGAGCTTGGCCTTGGCGATGTTCTCGCCCAGCGCCGTCACCCCGAGCACGCGGCCGCCGGAAGTCACCACTTGCCCATCCTTGAGCGCCGTGCCGGCATGGAAGACCTTCACTTCGGGCACCTCGGCCGCTTCGGCCAGGCCGCGGATGGGGAACCCCTTGGCGTAGCTCTCGGGATAGCCTTCGCTGGCCATGACGACGCAGACGGCCGGGCGCGGGTCCCACTGCAAAGCCTCGATCGCCGCCAGCCGCCCGTCGACCGTCGCCTCCAGCACGTCCAGAAGGTCGGACCGGAGCCGCATCAAGATCGGCTGGCACTCCGGGTCGCCGAAGCGGACGTTGTATTCCAGGAGCTTCGGCCCCTGATTGGTGATCATCAACCCGGCGTAGAGCACGCCGCGGAACGGCCGCCGGCAGCGCTTCATCGCGTGGACGGTCGGCACCAGGATGTGCTCTTCAACCCAATGGAGCATGGCCTCGTCCACGAGCGGGGCGGGCGAGTAGGCCCCCATGCCGCCGGTGTTCGGTCCGGTGTCGCCGTCGAAGGCCCGCTTGTGGTCCTGCGCCGGCGGCAGGGTGAGGATCGTCTGCCCGTCGGTAATCGCCAGGAGGCTGGCTTCCTCGCCGTGCAGCCGCTCCTCGATGACGAGGCGGTTGCCGGCCTCGCCGAAAATCTTCGGGTCGGCAAGCCGCCCGACCGCCTCGATCGCCTGTTGGCGGCCGTCGCAGACGATCACCCCTTTGCCGGCGGCCAGGCCGTCGGCCTTGATGACAATCGGCATCTCCTCCCGTTCTTGGAGGAACTTGACCGCGCTTTCGGCGTCGCGGAAGGTATGGTACTCGGCACTGGGAACCGCGGCACTGTGGAGGAGGTCCTTGCAGAATGCCTTGCTTGCCTCCAGCTCGGCGGCTGCTTTGGAAGGCCCGAAAACGCGCAGCCCCTCCTGCTCGAAGGCGTCGACGATCCCGGCCGCCAGCGGCGCCTCGGGCCCAACCACGGTCAGGCCGACGCGGTTCTGTTTGGCAAAGCGAATCAGCGCGGCAACGTCGTCCGCCGCAATGGGGACGTTCTCGGCGTCGGCCGCCGTGCCGGCGTTGCCTGGGGCCACGAAGACCCGATCCGCCCGGGGGCTCTGCGCGAGCTTCCAGGCCAGGGCGTGCTCCCGCCCCCCATTGCCGACGACAAGCACATTCACGGGAAGAATCCTCCTGAAGGTCATCGAATGCGTGCGGGGGTGATTCTAATGTGGGCCGGGGTGCGGCGGAAGCCCCTGCGGAAGAGCGGTTGACAACGGCCCTTGAGGCGACCATAAAAAGTGCTTACAGCCCTCCGGCGTGCTGCCCCGCCTTACGGTCCCGCTGCGTCGAGGCCGTCTCTGGATGTCGGTGCGCGGGGGTTCCTTGTTGCGAGTGGAAGGGCCGATGCCATGACGGACGTTCAAGACAATGGAGCGAGTGCCCCGCCAGCGCAACCGCCGCAGACAGACCGGAAGCGCCGCGGCATCCTGGCGGCGATGTTCGGCTCGGCCATGGGGCTCGGGTTTTCCGCCCTGGGGTTGGCCAGCGGGCTTTGGGCCGCAGTGACGGCCCGATTCATGATGCCCAATATCCTCACCGAGCCGCCCAACCGATTCAAGGTCGGCTTTCCCGGCGATTATCCGCCCGGCCGGATAGAAACCAAGTTCAAGGAGCGGTACGGCGTCTGGGTGGTCAACGGCGTGTACCAGGGGCGGAGGCAGATTTACGCCCTGCGGACGGTCTGCACCCATCTCGGCTGCATCACCATCTGGCAGGAAAACCAACGGCGGTTCAAGTGCCCGTGTCACGGGAGCGGCTTCTACGCCGATGGGCTCAATTTCGAGGGGCCTGCCCCCCGGGCCTTGGAGCGTTATGCCGTCCGCATCGCCAACGACGGGC